>JBBQSN010000102.1:0-12532 GCA_038213835.1 Actinomycetales bacterium | reverse complement strand
ATGAGTCGACCCGGCGACGCGTACTACCTGGCGGCGCAGCGAGCCGAGCTGCTTCGCTTCGCCGCTGGCTCGCGCCACCCAGCCGGCTTCGGGTGGCTGGACGACGAGGGTGTCGTCGACCCGGCCCGTCCCGTCGAGCTCTGGATCACGTGTCGCATGACGCACGTGTTCTGCCTCGGCGCGCTGGCTGGTGAGGAACCTGCGCCCGGGGGGCCTGGTCGCGAGGAGCTGGCCGCGCTCGCGGCGCACGGGGTAGAGGCGCTTCGCACCCGCCTCGTCGACCCGGTCCACGGCGGCTGGTTCGCCACGGTCGGCCACAGCGGCCCGGTGACGGACTCCAAGCAGGCGTACGGCCACGCCTTCGTGGTCCTGGCGGCGAGCTCCGCGGTCGCCGCTGGTATCCGCGGCGCCGACGCCCTGCTGGCCGAGGCGCTGACGGTGCAGGATCGGCACTTCTGGGACGACGACGCGGGACTGGTCGTGGAGGCGTGGGACAGGTCGTGGTCGATGCTGGACGGCTACCGCGGCCTGAATGCCAACATGCACACGGTCGAGGCCTACGTCGCGGCCGGGGACGTCACCGGTGAGCCCCTGTGGCATGCGCGCGCCGGACGTATCGCGGAATCCGTGGCGGCGTGGGCGCGGGACAACCACTGGCGCATCCCTGAGCACTTCGATGCCACCTGGGCACCGATGCTCGACCACCACCGCCACCGACCCGCTGACCCCTTCCGACCCTACGGCGCCACCGTCGGGCACGGCATGGAGTGGGCCCGACTGCTCGTCGCCGTGGACGCCACTCTCGGCGACTCGGCGCCGCCGGGGCTTCTCGGCGCCGCCGTCGCTCTGGCGGATCGAGCGGCCACGGACGGCTGGTCGAGAGACGGCGCCGAGGGCTTCGTCTACACGACCGACTGGGACGGCACGCCCGTCGTCCGGACCAGGATGCACTGGGTGCTGGCCGAGGCGACCAGTACGGCCTCGGTGCTCCAACGGGTCCTGGATGCCCCGCGGTTCGCCGACGCCGCCGAGGGCTGGTGGGCGTACGCCGACCGGCACCTCGTCGATCGCGCGCGGGGCTCGTGGCACCACGAGCTCGATGAGCACAACCGGCCGTCGGCGACCGTGTGGCCAGGCAAGCCGGACGTCTACCACGCGTACCAGGCGGCGCTCGTGCCGCAGGTGCCGGTGACCCCATCGTTCGCGGCCGCGCTTCGGCGAGGCGGGCCGGTCTGAGGGCGGGGCGATCCTGCTCGGCTCGCAGGTCAGCGGGTCACGTCGGCGAGCACAGGTCCGGGCGGGCCTGGCCGAGTGGCCGACTCAGGACCGCTCACGCGCGGACCTGCCCGCATCCGTGGGCACGGCGAGCAGCTCGCTCCTCGTGGAACTCGTCGACGACGACGCGCCTCGGGGGCCGGTGCACGGATCGCGCTGTGGCCGGGAGCAACGTCGTTGATGCGCTCGTGATCTGCGGCCGCGAGGTACAGGTCGTCACGGACACCTCGGCCGACTCGTCCCCGACGCGGACCTGCGGCAACCGCACCGCCGTCCCGGTGGAGTAGCGGTCCGTGACGTGCCGGACCGGCGTGGTGGGCTCCGGCCCGGCGGTGATGAGGACCTCGCTCCCGCTGGGGACCGGCGTACGCACCGACACCGGGGCGTCGGGTCCGGTCGTGAAGGTCGGTCGGCACCGGCCGCCCGCTACCGACCGGGCCCGGTGCCTCAGCGGTCGAGCCAGGCCCGGAAGGCCGCGACGGCGTCGGCCGGGCCGCCGACCTCGACGTCGGCGTGCTCCTGGCGGCCCATCACGTGCAGCAGCAGCTCGGACGCGCGACCGGTGAGCACGACGGCCGGGGCGCCGCGGCGCACCTTCGAGCGCGGCCCCTCGGGGACGACGAGCACGACGCCGACGGGGCAGCGCAGGTAGGTGCGGCGGGCCATCAGCTGCGCCGGTCCCCACAGCGACTCCTCGTCCTTCGGGCCGAGGTCGCGGGCGACCCAACCGGGCTCGGCGCGACGGACGTCCTCGTGGTGGACGAAGTGCTCGGCGGTGTTGACCAGGACGTCGACCCCGGGCAGCCCCAGCGGTCCCCGCGGGGGGCCGGAACGGAACTGCCCCACGACGTCGACGTACGGCCGCGGCGGCGCGTCGGCGCCGGGCAGGCGTCCGCGCAGGGCCGGGACCTTGGCGGCGACGAACCGGGCCAGCGCCTCGGGGTTGCCCTCGCGCAGCACGAGGTGACGGGCGAGGTCGCGCGTGGTCCAGCCCTCGCAGAGCGTGGGGGCGTCCGGGCCGGCCTGCTCCAGGGCGTCGGCCAGGGCGCCGCGCTCGCGCTCGGCCAGGGGTGCCGTGATCCGATCGGTCATGTCCCCATCCTGCGGCAGCGGCGCCGCGGGCCCGCGAGCACCCCCGTCGACATCCCGCGCGGCCGGGCCGTCGAACCGATTCGGCGGTTGTCGGCGACGCGTGAGAGAGTCGTTGCGAAGTCCCGAAACCCCCACGTCCCCAGGAGGACACCCGTGCCCGAGCCCGTCACCCCGACGGTGCGGCAGGGCACCATGCGACGCGGTTTCGGCGTCCTGGGGCGCGGCATCCGCGAGCAGCCCAAGTGGTTCTCCGTCGCCGTCCTCGGCGCCGCCGTCTACGGCGTGGGCACCGCCGGCAGCGGCTACGTGCTCGGACGCGTCACCGACCAGGTGCTCGCCCCCGCGTTCGCCGCGGGCGAGGTGGACGCCGGCGCGCTCTGGGGCGCCGCCGGGGTCCTGGCGGCCGTGGCCACCGCCACCGCCGTCGCGGTCGCCGTCCGCCGGATCTTCGCCGGGCTCACCTCGATCAACCTGCAGGCGAGCTACCGGCGCCAGGTCTCGTCCCAGTACCTGCGGCTGCCGCTGTCGTGGCACCACCGCCACCCCACGGGCCAGCTGCTGTCCAACGCGAGCAGCGACATCGAGGCCTCGTTCATGGTGTTCAACCCGCTGCCGTTCTCGATCGGCGTGCTGTTCATGCTCGTCGTCGCCGGCGTAGCGATGGTGCTGGCCGACCCGGTCCTGGCGGCCGTGGGCCTCACCGTGCTGCCGGCCGTGGCGATCGCCAACGTCGTGTACCAGCGCCACATCTCGCCGAAGGTCGTGCGCTCCCAGCAGCTGCGCGGCGGGGTGGCGTCGATAGCGCACGAGAGCTTCGACGGCGCCCTGGTGGTCAAGGCGCTCGGCCGCGAGGCCGACGAGACCGCCCGGTTCGCCGAGGCCGCCGACACCCTGCGCGCCGCCAACGTGGCGGTCGGCCGCACCCGGGGCGTCTTCGACCCCCTGATCGAGCTGCTGCCCACGCTGGGCACGCTCGCGGTGCTCGGGCTCGGCACCTGGCGGGTCGGCACCGGCGCCGCCCAGGCGGGCGACGTCGTGCAGGTCGCGTACCTGCTGACGCTGCTGGCGTTCCCCGTGCGGGCGATCGGGTGGGTGCTCGGCGACCTCCCGCGGGCCGCGGTCGGCTTCGGGCGGGTCGACTCGGTGCTCACCGCACGCGGCGAGATGGAGTTCGGGGACGACGACCTGGCCGGACGTGGTGCGGCCGAGCTCGAGCTCAGCGGGGTCCGGTACGCCTACCAGGGCGCGGGCGACGCCGACCTGTCCGACGACGACCTCGTCCTGGACGAGGTGGTCGAGGAGGCCCCGATCGAGGTGCTGCACGGGGTCGACCTCGCGGTCCGCGCCGGCAGCACCGTCGCCGTGGTCGGGCCCACCGGGTCGGGGAAGTCGACCCTGGCGAGCCTGCTGGTGCGGCTGGTCGACCCCGCGTCCGGCGAGGTGGTGCTCGACGGCCTCGACGCCCGCAGCGTGCGGCGTGGGGGCATCGCCGGCGCCGTCGCGCTGGTGCCGCAGTCCACCTTCGTCTTCGACGACACCGTGCGCGGCAACATCACCCTGGGCGCCACCGACGAGAACGGCGTCGAGCTCGACGACGACGCCGTCTGGGAGGCCCTGCGACTGGCGCAGGGCGACCGGTTCGTCGCCGCGCTGCCGTCGGGGCTCGACACCCGGGTGGGCGAGCGCGGCACCAGCCTGTCCGGCGGGCAGCGGCAGCGGATCGCGCTGGCGCGCGCCGTCGTGCGCTCGCCCCGGCTGCTCGTCCTGGACGACGCCACCTCCGCCGTCGACCCGCGGGTCGAGCAGGCCATCCTCGGCGGTCTTCGGGAGAGCACCGACGGCCTCACCGTGGTCGTCGTCGCCTATCGCAAGGCGACCATCGCCGTGGCCGACGAGGTGGTCTTCGTCGAGCGCGGCCGCGTGGTCGACCGCGGCACCCACACCGACCTGCTCGAGCGCCAGCCGCGGTACCGCCACCTGGTGAACGCCTACGAGGAGGAGGCGGCCGCACGATGACCCCCGCCAAGAAGAAGGACGACGAGCAGAGCGGTCTGGACGACGTGCTCGCCGCCGCGCGCGAGGAGAGGGGCTCCGGCTCGGCGATCGAGGCCGCCGCGCAGACCAGTGTCTGGGGCACCCTCAAGCGCGGGCTCGAGCTCTCGCCGCAGATCCGCAAGGGGCTCGGTCTGACCCTCGCGCTGGCCGTCGTGGCCACGCTCGGCCGGGTGGTCGTGCCGGTCACGGTGCAGCAGACCATCGACAGCGGCATCAACGCCGACGGCGGTCCCGACATCCACGCCGACACGCTGCTGGTCGGCGGTGCCGCAGTGATCGTGGTGCTGACCGGGTTCTGCTCCTACGTCGTCAACCTGCGGCTGTTCACCGCCACCGAGGCGGGACTCGCGCAGCTGCGGACCACGGCCTTCCGCCGGGTGCACGACCTGTCGGTGCTGACCCAGAACACCGAGCGACGGGGCGCCCTGGTCAGCCGGGTCACCAGCGACGTCGACACGATCTCCCAGTTCATGCAGTTCGGCGGGCTGATGCTGATCCTGTCGTTCGGGCAGCTGGTGCTGGCCACCGCGCTGATGGCGTTCTACTCCTGGCCGCTGACCCTGCTGGTGCTCGCGATGTTCGTCCCGCTGATCCTGTTCGGCCGCTGGATGCAGCGGTTCGTCTCGGCGGCGTACGGCCGGGTCCGCGAGCGGGTCGGGGACGTCCTCGGCGCGATCTCCGAGACCGTCGTCGGCGCCGACACGATCCGCGCCTACGCGATCGAGGAGCGCACCGGCCGCCGGGTCGAGGAGAGCATCGAACGGCACCGGGTCTCCGCCCGCCGCGCCCAGAACCTGGTCTCGTTCAGCTTCTCCTCCGGGGTGCTGGTCTCCGGCCTGGTCGTGGCGGCCGTCGTCCTGGCCGGCACCTGGTGGGGCGCGGGCGGGGACATCACGCTCGGCGAGCTGCTCGCGTTCTTGTTCCTCGTGCAGATCTTCACCGGCCCGGTCATGTCGATCACCGAGATCCTCAACGAGCTGCAGAACGCCGTCGCGGGCTGGCGCCGGGTGATCGCGGTGCTCGACACCCCTGCCGACGTCGCCGACCCGGGGGAGTCCGGCACCACCTTGCCGCGAGGGCCGATCACGGTCGAGTTCGACGACGTCACGTTCGCCTACCCCGGCGGCGAGCCGGTGCTGCGCGAGGTCTCCCTCGTCATCGCGCCGCGCTCCAAGGTCGCCGTGGTCGGCGAGACCGGTTCGGGCAAGACGACGCTGGCCAAGCTGCTCACCCGGCTGCAGGATCCGGGCGCCGGTCGGGTACTGCTCGACGGCGTCGACCTGCGCGAGCTGCGGTTCTCCAGCCTGCGCGAGCGGGTGGTGATGGTGCCGCAGGAGGGCTTCCTGTTCGACGACACCCTGCTGCACAACATCCGGTACGGACGCCCCACCGCATCCGACGCCGACGTCGAGCTGGCGATCACCGAGCTGGGCCTGGACGACTGGGTCGAGGGACTACCCAAGGGGCTGCTGTCCCGGGTCGGGCAGCGCGGCGAGTCGCTGTCGGCGGGGGAGCGCCAGCTGGTGGCGCTGGCCCGCGCGTACCTGGCCGACCCCGACCTGCTCGTCCTGGACGAGGCGACCAGCGCGGTCGACCCCGCCACCGAGGTTCGGCTGCAACGCGCGCTCAACGGCGTCACCACGGGGCGCACCGCGGTCACCATCGCGCACCGGATGTCCACGGCGGAGGTCGCCGACAAGGTGGTCGTGGTCGACGCCGGGCGCGTCGTCGAGGTCGGCCGGCACGAGGACCTCGTCGACGCCGGCGGGGTCTACTCCCGGCTGCACGCCTCCTGGTCCGCCCAGCTCAAGTCGGTCTGACCCCACCCCGGCTGGTCGCGGGCGGCCGCCGGGTGTCTGGGAGGATCGCAGCGTGCCTCCCACGCGTGACCCCGCGCCCTCGTCCGCGCTCGACCCCGCCGTCGCGGCCCGGCTCAGGCGCGACCCGGACGGGCTCGTCGCCGCGGTCGTCCAGCAGCACGAGGACGATCAGGTGCTGATGGTCGGCTGGATGGACGACGAGGCCCTGCACCGCACCCTGACGACCGGCCGGGTCACGTTCTGGAGCCGCAGCCGGCAGGAGTACTGGCGCAAGGGCGACACCTCCGGGCACGTCCAGCACGTCCGCTCGGTCGCCCTGGACTGCGACGGTGACGCGCTGCTCGTGCGGGTCGACCAGGTGGGCCCCGCCTGCCACACCGGCAGCCGGTCCTGCTTCGAGGACCGCGACCTCGCCGCCGTCGTCGGGCAGGCCCCGTGACCGCGTCGTCGGCCGGGCCGGGTCGCGAGCTCGGGCAGGTCTGGCCGTCGCTGGACGCCTTCCGCGAGCTGGCCCGTGACCGCCGGGTGATCCCGGTCGTGCGCCGGCTGCTCGCCGATGCGGAGACGCCGATCGGCCTGTACCGCAAGCTCTCCCACGACCGGCCGGGCACGTTCCTGCTGGAGTCGGCCGAGCACGGCGGTGTGTGGTCGCGGTACTCGATGATCGGCGCGGCCTCACGGGCCACGCTCACCGAGGTCGACGGCCAGGCGCACTGGCTGGGTGAGCCGCCGGTCGGCGTCCCCATGGAGGGACCCGCCCTGGAGGCGCTCGCCGGCACCCTCGAGGCGCTGCACACCCCGCGCCTGGACGGCCTGCCGCCGCTGACGGGCGGCATGGTCGGCGTGATCGGCTACGACGCCGTCCGGCACTGGGAGCGGT
Organism: Actinomycetales bacterium; assembly: GCA_038213835.1. Taxonomy (GTDB): domain Bacteria; phylum Actinomycetota; class Actinomycetes; order Actinomycetales; family CAWJMD01; genus JBBQSN01. Next base: position 5,410 of record JBBQSN010000102.1, on the reverse strand, counting down.
TGCCGCAGAACGCGACCGACGAGCTCGGCGTCCCGGCGTTGATGATGTCGCTGGCCACCGACATGGCGGTGCTCGACCACTCCGACGGCACCCTGCTGCTGATCGCCAACGCCGTGAACTACGACGCCACCGACGAGCGGGTCGACGACGCCTGGGCCGACGCCGTGCAGCGGCTGGACCGGATGACGGCCGAGCTCGCGGCCCCCGCCCCGTCCACGGTGGCGGTCACCGACATCCCGGGGGAGGTCCGGCCGCGCGAACGCACGTCCCGGGCCGACTACCTCGCTGCGGTCCGCACCGGTCTGGAGGCGATCCGGGACGGTGAGGTGTTCCAGGTGGTTCTCTCGCAGCGCTTCGACCTGGACTGCCCGGCCGACGCGCTCGACGTCTACCGCTGCCTGCGGGCCTCCAACCCGAGCCCGTACATGTACCTGTTCCGCTGCCGGACCCCGGACGGAACCGGCCTGGACGTCGTCGGTTCGAGCCCGGAGGCGCTGGTGAAGGTGCAGTCCGGGCGCGTGCTCTCGCACCCGATCGCCGGGACGCGGCCCCGCGGCGACAAGCCCGAGGAGGACGTCTTCCTCGGCGAGGACCTGCTGGCCGACGTCAAGGAGCGCAGCGAGCACCTGATGCTGGTCGACCTGGCTCGCAACGACCTGGCGCGGGTGAGCACGCCCGGCAGCGTCGAGGTCGTCGACTTCATGAGCCTGGAGCGCTACAGCCACGTCATGCACCTGGTGTCCACCGTCACCGGGGACAAGCGCGACGGCACGACGGCGATGGAGGTGCTGCAGGCCGCCTTCCCCGCGGGCACCCTCTCCGGCGCGCCGAAGCCACGGGCGATGGAGCTGATCGACGAGCTCGAGCCGGTGCGCCGCGGCGTGTACGGCGGCGCCGTGGGCTACCTCGACTTCGCCGGCGACCTCGACATGGCGATCGCGATCCGCACCGCGGTGCTGCGGGCCGGTGTCGCGCACGTGCAGGCCGGCGCCGGCATCGTCGCCGAGTCGGTGCCCGAGAACGAGGACGCCGAGTGCCGGCAGAAGGCGGCGGCGGTGCTCCGCGCCGTCGCCACGGCCGTGACGCTGCGCCCGGCGGGCGGCGCGTGAACCGGCTCGGGCGCGGTCCGGTCGTGCTGGGGCTGCTCGTGCTGGGGCTGCTCGTGGTCGCCGTCGCGACGCGGCCCTGGGTCAGCGCCGTCGCCCCGTCGCCCGGAGCCGGCACCCAGGCGGTGGTCGGCACCGGGTCGGCGATCACCCCCACCGGTGCGCTGGGGCTGGTCGTCATGGCCACCGCCGGCGCGATGCTGCTGGCGCGTCGGGTCGTCGTGACCGTCCTCGCGGTGGTCGCGCTGCTCGCGGCGGGCGGTGCGCTCTGGTCGGCCCTGCGCGTCGTGGTCGACCCGGTGTCGGCCGCCCTGCCCGTCGTGGCCCGGTCGGCCGGGCTCACCGAGGCGTCCGTACCGGCGGCCGAGGTGGTGGCGCAGGCCACGGCGTGGGCCGTCACGGGTCTCGTCCTGGCAGCGCTGGCGGTCCTGCTGGCGGGCGCCGCCCTGCTGCAGGGCCGCCACTGGGAGACGAGCGGGCGCTACGAGCGCGACGAGCGCGCGGCCGCGGAGGCGCCCGCGGCGGACCCGGCCGGCACGCCGCAGCGTCCGGACGGCGTGGCGGACGACTGGGACGCCCTCACCCGCGGCGAGGACCCGACGGCGCGCGGCTGACCGCGACCTGCGCTCCGCCGGGGGCCTGGCACAATGAGGACCAGCACCCCCCAAGCCCTCCGGAGGACAGACGGATGTCGCAGACCCAGGACGCACCCCAGACCGCGCACGCGGTCGGGCACGGCAACAGCGTCGCCGCCTGGACCGCGGTCGGGATCATCTGCTTCGGCGTGCTGCTGTCGTGCCTGGCGCTCCCGTTCGCGCTGCCGTGGCTGTTCTGGCTGGGCGTCGCGGTCATCGTGATCGGGGCCATCAGCGGCAAGGTCCTGACCGCCATGGGCTTCGGCGAACAGGCCGACTGAGCCCGGGCGCCTCCCGATGACCACGCAGACCACCCGTCCCCCGCAGGGGAGCGGTCTGCTGCGCCGCACCTGGGGCCCGGCCGTGGTCGGGGCCGGGGGACTCGGACTGGTGGCCGCCCTGGCGGTGCGCGACCCGCACGTCCCCGGCGCCTGGGGCACCTGCGTCTTCTTCGACGCCACCGGCCTGTGGTGCCCGGGCTGCGGCGGGCTGCGCGCGGTCAACGACCTCGTCCACCTCGACGTCGCCGGCGCGCTGTCGTCCAACGCCGTCGGGGTCGTCCTGATCGGGTTGCTCGCGGCCTGGTGGGGCCTGTGGGCGTGGTCGGCCGCCTCAGGTCGCCCCCTGCCGTGGGAGCGCTGGGTCACGCCGACCCGTGCCTACCTCGGGCTGGGGGTCGTCCTGGCCTTCTCGGTGCTGCGCAACCTGCCGGGGTTCGAGGCCCTCGGTCCCTGACCGCCCCTCCTGCTGGACCGACGACGACGGGCGCCGCCCCCGTGGGGACGGCGCCCGTCGTCGTGGCGCAGGGATCAGCCGCCGAGCTGGTCCTCGAGGCACTGCTGCTGCTCGGTCGGGTCGGTGATCGTCGAGCAGGTCTCGACCGAGTCGCCCAGGAGGCCGATGCCCACGAAGGCCAGCACGGTCAGGACGATCGTCAGCACGAGGCCGACGACGCCCGTGATGAGGCCCGCCTTCGCGAGCCCGCCCTGGCCGGCCTCGCCGCGCTTGGCCTTGTTGCCTGCCAGGACGCCGGTGACGACGGCCGCGATGCCGAGCGGGCCGGCGACGAACCAGAAGCAGGCGGTGAGGATGGACAGGATCCCGAGGACCAGCGCGACGATGGCCATCGGGTTGCTGCCCGAGCCTGCCGCGGGCGCCGACCCGTACGACGGGGCACCGCCGCCGTAGCCGCCGGAGTTGGGGTCGTTCGGAGTAGTGCTCACGTCAGTGTTCTCCCCTGTTCTGTGCGGACCTGTCGGTCCCGGTGACGAACAACATAGGGGACGGCGACCGGTCGGGCCACGACGCCCGGGGACGTGTCAGCCACCTGTCCTCGCTCCGAGGCCGGCGTGGCCCGATCAGGGCGCGGTGCTGAAGTCGGCGTTTCCCGTGGCGAAGAAGAGCACCGAGATGACGATGGTCAGCGTGACGGCGATCGCGCCGCAGATCAGGCCCGCGAGGGCCATGCCGCGGCCTCCTCCGGTGCCGGCCTTGACCTTGTTCAGCGCGACGATGCCGAGCACGATGCCGGCGATCCCGAGCGGGATGCCGATGAAGACGCACAGGGCGGTCACGATCCCCATCACGCCGCAGACCAGGGCGCCGATGGCCAGGCCGCTCGACACCCCGGAACCGGCCGGGTAGGCCCCGTAGGCGGGAGCGCCGTACGGAGCCGCGGCGTAGCCCTGCTGCTGGCCGTAGGCGGCGGGGTCGGCGCCGTAGGCCGGCTGCTGGCCGTAGGGGTCCTGCTGGGCCTGCTGGCCGTAGGTCTGCTGCTGGCCGTAGGGGTCCTGCTGGGCCTGCTGACCGTAGCCGGGCTGCTCGCCGTAGCCGGGCTGCTCGCTGTAGGTCTGCTGCGGCTCGACGGGCTCGACCGCGGGCCGGGCGTCCGCCTTGGTGAGGTCGAGGGCGGGCTGGGCGAGCGGCTGGGTGGCGTCGGCCTGCGGGGTGGCCGACCACGCGTCGGTCCCGGCCTCGGACGACGTCTCCGGCTCGATCTGCTGCTCGGCCGGCTCCTGGCCCTCGGCCCCGTGCTCACCCTCTGGCTGCTGCGGCTCCTGCGGCTGATCGCCGGCGGCGCTTGCGGTGGGGTCGTTCGGGGTGGTGGTCACAGCGGTCTCCCAGCAGCGGGCGACGTCCGGGCGACCCGCCCGCCGTCGCGATCGACTCGACGAGGTCCACCGTATCCACGTCGGCGTCGACGGACAGTTCGGACCGGGCCACCCGCCTCGATCGTCGCCGGTTCGTCACCGGTCGTCGTCGTGCCCGCCTGCGACCGGTGCAGGAGCCGCCGCTCCCGGCGGTTAGCATCGGGACGTTCGTCCGTCGTGCGCCGCCCAGGTCGGTGGCGACGCGAGAAGAGGGGGGTCAGCAGTGAGCGTGCTCGACGACATCGTCGCCGGAGTCCGGAGGGATCTGGTCGCCCGCGAGGTGACCGTCCCGCTCGACCGTCTGCAGGAGCTTGCCGCACGTCGGTCCCCGGCGCTGGACGCCGTCCCCTCGCTGCGCGGCCCGGTGACCCAGCCAGGTCGCGGCGTCCAGGTCATCGCCGAGGTGAAGCGCTCGAGCCCGAGCAAGGGCGCGCTCGCCGCGATCGCGGACCCCGCGGGCCTGGCCGTCGACTACCAGGCGGGCGGCGCCGCCGTGATCAGCGTCCTCACCGAGCAGCGCCGCTTCGGCGGCAGCCTCGAGGACCTCGCGGCCGTGCGCGCCGCGGTCGACGTGCCGGTCCTGCGCAAGGACTTCGTGGTCACCGCGTACCAGGTGTGGGAGGCCCGGGCCTTCGGCGCCGACGTCGTGCTGCTGATCGTGGCGGCGCTCGACCAGCCCACCCTCACCGGTCTCACCGAGCGGATCCACTCGCTCGGCATGACCGCGCTGGTCGAGGTGCACTCGGCGCAGGAGGTCGCGCGGGCAGCGGACGCGGGGGCCCGTGTCATCGGCGTCAACGCCCGCGACCTCACCACGCTCGAGGTGGACCGCGGCACCTTCGCGCGGGTGGCCCCGAGCATCCCCGACGGCGTCGTCCGGATCGCCGAGTCCGGCGTCCGTGGTCCGCACGACGTCCTGGAGTACGCCCGGGCAGGCGCCGACGCCGTGCTGGTCGGTGAGGCCCTGGTCACCGGTGGCGACCCCCGCGGCACGGTCGCCGGGCTCGTCACGGCCGGGGCCCACCCCGCGGTGCGGCTGGCGCAGCGGTGAACGACCGCGCTCCCACCCAGGACACCCCGGGCCTGGACCCCACCACCCCCGAGGACACCGCGCCCCCCGGCCTGAGCGGTCCGTGGTTCGGCGACTTCGGCGGACGCTTCGTGCCCGAGGCGCTGGTGGCCGTCGTCGACGAGGTGGCCGACGCCTGGGCCAAGGCCCGCCTCGACCCCACCTACGACCGCGAGCTGCAGCACCTGCACCGCACCTACTCCGGCCGCCCGAGCATCATCACCGAGGTGCCGCAGTTCGCCCGCGAGGGCGGCGACGCCCGGATCGTGCTGAAGCGCGAGGACCTGAACCACACCGGCTCGCACAAGCTCAACAACGTGCTCGGCCAGGCGCTGCTGGCGCGCCGGATGGGCAAGACCCGGGTGATCGCCGAGACCGGGGCCGGCCAGCACGGCGTCGCCAGCGCCACCGCTGCGGCGCTGATGGGGATGAGCTGCACCGTCTACATGG
>JBBQSN010000101.1:0-12733 GCA_038213835.1 Actinomycetales bacterium | reverse complement strand
CGACGTCGTCGTCGTCACCGGCGACGACGAGGTCGCGAGAGCGGCAGCAGGTCTCGGTGCGCGCGTCGTCCGGCAGCCCGACGACGTCCCGGGCCTGACGGGCGCCGTCGCGACCGGGCTGGCGGCCTGCGCGCCCGAGCGACCCGCAGCGGTGCTCCTGGCCGACCTGCCGTGCCTGCGCCCGGGCGACCTCGACACCGGCCTGACGCGGGTGCTGGAGCTGCTGGACGCGGGAGCGCAGGCCGTCGTCGTCCCCGACGCCGGGGGCTCGGGGTCGGTGCTGCTCGCAGCTCCCCGCCCGGACGCCGTGCGGCACGCCTTCGGGACGGGGTCCGCCGCCCGGCACGCGTCGCTCGGCGCGCACCGGCTGGACGACGCGCCGGACCGGCTGCGCCGCGACGTGGACACCCGCGAGGACCTCACGGCGGCGATCGGCCTCGGGGTCGGTCCGCGCACGGCGCGTACGCTGCGCGACATGCAGGCGACCGTGCTCCGCTACGACGAGCAGACCCGCGGCGGCGAGGTCGTCACCGACGACGGCGTCCGGCTCCCGATGGCGGCAGGCGCGCTGGACGGCAGCGGCCTGCTGCACCTGCGCCCCGGCCAACGGGTCACCTGCACGCGGGGCGACGACGGCTGCGTCACCGCGGTGCACGTGCACGGGATCAACGGCTGATCAGGCGCGATGCTCGCAGTCGGCGCCCAGCGCCTCGAGCTTCTCGGAGAACTTCTCGTACCCGCGGTCGATCAGGTCGATGCCGTGCACGTTGGAGACCCCCTCGGCCGCGAGGGCGGCGATGAGGTGCGAGAACCCGCCGCGCAGGTCGGGCACGACGATGTCGGCGCCCCTGAGCGGGGTGGGGCCCGAGATGACGACCGAGTGGCGGAAGTTGCGCTGGCCGAACCGGCAGGGCGTCGAGCCGAGGCACTCGCGGTAGACCTGGATCTGCGCGCCCATGCCGACCAGGGCGTCGGTGAACCCGAACCGGTTCTCGTAGACGGTCTCGTGCACGATCGACAGGCCCTTGGCCTGGGTCAGCGCCACGACGAGCGGCTGCTGCCAGTCGGTCATGAAGCCCGGGTGGACGTCGGTCTCCAGCGCGATCGACCGCAGCTCCCCGCCGGGGTGGAAGAACCGGATGCCGTCGTCATCGACCTCGAACGCCCCGCCGACCTTCCGGAAGGTGTTGAGGAACGTCATCATCGCGATCTGATCGGCGCCGCGGACGTAGACGTCACCCCCGGTGGCCAGCGCCGCGCTGGCCCACGACGCCGCCTCGATCCGGTCGGGCAGCGAGGCGTGGCGGTAGCCCTCGAGCCGCTCGACGCCCTCGATCCGCACGACCCGGTTCGGGTCGATGTTGATGATGGCGCCCATCTTCTGCAGCACCGCGACGAGGTCGACGATCTCGGGCTCGATCGCCGCGTTGCGCAGCTCGGTGATGCCCTCGGCCCGCACCGCCGTCAGCAGCACCTGCTCGGTGGTCCCCACGCTCGGGAACTCCAGCTCCAGCTTGGCGCCGCGCAGGGGCTGCGGAGCGGTGATCCGGATGCCTTGCTCGCGCTTGTCGACGACGGCGCCGAACGCGCGCAGGACGTCGAGGTGGTAGTTGATCGGACGGTCGCCGATCCGGCAGCCGCCGAGGTCGGGGATGAAGGCCTCGCCCAGCCGGTGCACCAGTGGGCCGCACAACAGGATCGGGATCCGGCTGGCCCCGGCGTGGGCGTCGATGTCGGCGACGTGGGCGCCCTCGACGAAGCTGGGGTCGAGGGTGAGCACGCCCTCCTCGTGCGAGGTCACCTTGACGCCGTGCAGGTCCAGCAGGCCGCGCACGACGGAGACGTCGCGCACCTCCGGCACGTTGCTCAGCACAGAGGGGCTCTCGCCCAGCAGCGATGCGACCATCGCCTTGGAGACGAAGTTCTTGGCTCCTCGCACCGCGATCGAGCCGCTCAACGGGCGGCCACCGCGCACGGTCAGGACGTTGCTCATGTCTCCACTTCCGGGGCGCTGCGGCCCGTTCTCCTCGGCCCCCGCCGGACGGTCGTCCCACCACTGCACGGCCTACTCTCGCACGAGACGACGAGGGACCGACCCAGGTGGGTCGGCCCCTCGTCGTGTCCTGGTACCGGGCGTGCGGTCAGGCCTTCTTCGCTGCGCGCTTGGCGGGGGCCTTCTTGGCCGGCGCCCTCTTCGCCGCAGCCTTGGTGGCCGTGGCCTTCTTGGCGGGGGCCTTGGTGGCCGTGGCCTTCTTCGCGGCGGCCTTGGTCGCCGTGGCCTTCTTCGCGGGGGCCTTCTTCGCGGGGGCCTTGGTGGCCGGGGCCCTCGTGGCCGGCGCCTTCTTCGCGGCGGCCTTGGTGGCGGTGGTCTTCTTCGCGGCTGGGGTCTTCTTGGCGGCCGGGGCCTTCTTCGCGGCGGTCCTGGTCGCCGTGGCCTTCTTCGCCGCGGTCTTGGTGGCGGTGGTCTTCTTCGCGGCGGCCTTGGCAGGAGCCGCCTTCTTGGCGGTCGACCTCGTGGCGGTGGCCTTCTTCGCCGTTCCTGCCGCCGTCCTGGCCGCCGACGAGACCCGCGAGGTGACGGCCGAGGCGGCAGCCGCGGGGAGGCTGCGCGGCGCGGCCACGTAGCCCTTGAACGCGGTGCCGGGCTTGAACTTCGGCACCGAGGTCTTCTTGATCTTCACCGTCTCGCCCGTGCGGGGGTTGCGTCCCGTCCGAGCGGCGCGGGCGGCCCGCTCGAACGTGCCGAAGCCGCTGATGGCGACCCGCTCACCCTTGGCGACGGACCGGACGATGGTGTCGATCACGGCCTCCACGGCGTCACTCGCCAGCTTGCGGCTGCCGAGTCGAAGCTCGAGTGCGTCGACGAGCTGTCCCTTGTTCACTGAGTACCCTCCAGTGCATCTGCTGCCGGGCGGTCGCCCGGCTCTGGGCACGACGGTATTCCTGTGGCGCACGCGAGTCCACCACCTGGACACCTGGACGCGTTGTGTCGCACCGCAACTAGGGCCTCCGCGCCGGTCGCGGAGCGCCCTTCCGGAGCGCTCACGGGAGGCGGTCCGGGGGGCCTCCCGCGCCGGCGCCGACCGCCCGCCGTCCTCGGTCGGCCGGCGAGAACAGTTGCGTCACAGTCGTGCTGGCCGAGCGGCCACGGTAGATCGAAGGGCTCAGCGCGCCGGCAGGGTGGTCGGCAGGTAGGCCGGACGGGCCTGCTCGAAGGCCTCGATGCGGTCCTCGTGCTTCAGGCTGAGACCGATGTCGTCAAGACCCTCCAGCAGGCGCCAGCGGGTGTAGTCGTCGACCTCCATGGCCGCGACGACGGTGCCGCAGACCACCTGACGGTGCTCGAGGTCGACCGTCACCTCGGTGCCCGGGGCGTTCTCGAGGACCTTCCAGATGAGCTCGACGTCGTCCTGGGACAGACGTCCGGCGACGAGACCCTGCTTGCCGGAGTTGCCCCGGAAGATGTCTGCGAAGCGCGACGACAGGACGGCGCGGAAGCCGTAGTCCTTCAAGGCCCAGACGGCGTGCTCCCGCGAGGAACCGGTGCCGAAGTCGGGCCCGGCCACCAGCACCGAGCCGGCCGAGAACGCCTCGTGGTTCAGGACGAACGACGGGTCGCCGCGCCAGGCGGCGAACAGGCCGTCCTCGAAACCGGTTCTGGTCACGCGCTTGAGGTAGACGGCCGGGATGATCTGGTCGGTGTCGACGTTGCTGCGGCGCAGCGGGACCCCGACACCGGTGTGCGAGACGAACTTCTCCATCAGGTGCTCCTCAGGCCGGTTCGAGGTCGGACGGGGTGGAGAGGGTGCCGCGCACCGCGGTAGCGGCGGCCACGACCGGGCTGACCAGGTGGGTGCGACCGCCCTTGCCCTGTCGGCCCTCGAAGTTGCGGTTCGACGTCGACGCGCTGCGCTCCCCCGGGGCGAGCTGGTCGGGATTCATGCCGAGGCACATCGAGCAGCCTGCGTTGCGCCACTCGGCGCCGAAATCGGTGAACACCTCGTCCAGCCCCTCGTCCTCGGCCTGCAGCCGCACCCGGGCCGAGCCGGGGACGACCAGGACGCGCACCGAGTCCGCCTTGTGCCGGCCCTTGACGACGGCCGCCGCCGCGCGGAGGTCCTCGATCCGCCCGTTGGTGCACGAGCCGATGAACACGGTGTCGACGGCGATGTCGCGCAGCGGCGTGCCGGGCTGGAGCGCCATGTAGGTGAGCGCTCGCTCGGCCGCCTGCCGGTCGTCCTCGTCGACGATGCGCGCGGGGTCGGGGACCGAGTCCGACAGCGGGAGCCCCTGACCCGGGTTGGTGCCCCAGGTCACGAACGCCTCGAGGGTGTCGGCATCGAGGTGGATCTCGTGGTCGAAGGACGCGCCCTGGTCGGTGCGCAGCTCGCGCCACGCGGCGACGGCGGCGTCCCAGTCCTCGCCCCGCGGCGCGTGCGGGCGTCCGTGCAGGTACTCGAAGGTGGTGTCGTCCGGGGCGATGAGGCCCGCGCGGGCGCCGGCCTCGATCGACATGTTGCAGATCGTCATCCGGGCCTCCATCGAGAGCTTCTCGATCGCCTCGCCGCGGTACTCCAGGACGTAGCCCTGGCCGCCGCCGGTCCCGATCTGCGCGATGACCGCGAGGATGACGTCCTTGGCCCCCACGCCCTCGCGCAGGGTCCCGGTGACGTTGACCGCCATCGTCCGGAACGGCTGCAGCGGAAGGGTCTGGGTGGCCAGTACGTGCTCGACCTCGGAGGTGCCGATGCCGAACGCGAGCGCCCCGAAGGCGCCGTGGGTGGAGGTGTGCGAGTCGCCGCAGACGACGGTCATGCCGGGCTGGGTGAGCCCCAGCTGGGGACCGACGACGTGGACGATCCCCTGCTCGACGTCGCCCAGCGAGTGCAGCCGGACGCCGAACTCGGCGCAGTTGGACCGCAGCGTGTCGACCTGGGTGCGGCTGACGGGGTCGGCGATCGGCAGGTGGATGTTCTGGGTCGGGGTGTTGTGGTCCTCGGTCGCGATCGTGAGGTCGAGACGGCGCACCACCCGATCGGCCAGCCGCAGGCCGTCGAACGCCTGCGGGCTGGTCACCTCGTGGAGCAGGTGCAGGTCGATGTAGAGAAGGTCGGGTTCACCGCCCTCACCGGCGCGCACGAGGTGCGCGTCCCAGACCTTCTCGGCCATCGTGCGAGGCATCGTCCTGCTCCGATCAGTCGTCGTCGTGTCGGGACTTGCGTCTCATTAGATAAGACGGCAATATCGACCTATGGACAAGAGTAGCGGAGTCGGCGTCCTCGACAAGGCCGCCGTCGTGCTGTCGGCGCTCGAGGCAGGACCGGCCACCCTCGCTCAGCTGGTGCAGGCCACCAGCCTGGCCCGCCCCACCGCCCACCGTCTCGCTGTCGCTCTCGAGCACCACCGCCTGGTGGCCCGAGACATGCAGGGCCGCTTCGTCCTCGGGCCGCGGATGGCCGAGCTGGCCGCCGCCGCGGGCGAGGACCGGCTGCTGGCCGCCGCCGGCCCGGTGCTCGTGCAGCTGCGCGACTCGACCGGCGAGAGCGCCCAGCTGTACCGGCGCCAGGGCAACGCCCGGATCTGCGTGGCCGCGGCCGAACGGCCGGTCGGCCTGCGCGACTCCATCCCCGTCGGCTCCACCCTGACGATGTTGGCCGGGTCGGCCGCCCAGGTGCTGCTGGCCTGGGAGGAGCCGGACCGGCTGCACCGCGGCCTGCAGGGCGCCCGCTTCACCGCCACCATCCTGTCGGGCGTGCGCCGCCGTGGCTGGGCCCAGAGCGTGGGCGAGCGCGAGCAGGGCGTGGCCTCGGTGTCGGCACCGGTGCGTGGCCCGTCCGGACGCGTCGTCGCGGCCGTCTCCGTCTCGGGCCCGCTGCAGCGGCTGTCCCGCCAGCCCGGGCGCCTTCACGCCCAGTCGGTCACCCAGGCAGCGGCCCGCCTGACCGACGTGCTGCGCCGCGCGAGCTGAACCGCTGGTCCGCGCGGTCGGTCGCGCCGGTGACGGGCACCGACCGGGTCGCCGCGGCCAGCCCGATCAACGGCATGTCGCTGTAGATCGACTCGTGCCCGCCCGCCGGCACCACGAAGGTCTCGTGCCAGATGCCCACCGCGCCCGGACGACGACGCGCGGCGGCGTTGAACGCGCGCCACGCCGGTCGGTGCTCGCCGTCGCTGTCATGGGCGTAGGCCAGCAGCTCGGGCACGCTGCGCCAGTAGGTCGTGACCACCGGTCCGTGCCGTCCGACCGACGTGCTCTGGTGCAGCATCCCCCGGGCACGCTCGCGCGAGAGCTCGGCCAGCATCCGCGGCATCGCGCCGACGACGGCGGACCAGGCGCGCACCGCGCTCCACCGGTTCACCCTCGTGCCGAGCACGAAGATGACGACCTCGCCGTTGTGCTGGTGGGTGCGACGTCCCTGCTGCACGGTCATGACCGCTCCTTTGGATAGTTTCAATACCCAATAGTGGATAGTGGTACTCTCCGGTGTCAAGGAGGTGGCCGTGCGGATCTCGGAGCTGGCCCGCGAGTCGGGGGTCCCGCTGGCGACGGTGAAGTTCTACCTGCGCGAGGGGCTGCTGCCGGCCGGTCGTCGGACGTCGGCCACGCAGGCGGTCTACGACCAGGACCACCTCGCCCGGCTGCGCCTCGTGCGGGCGCTCACCGACACCGCTGACCTCAGCCTGGCCCGGGTCCGCTCGGTGCTGGTCGGCCTCGACTCCCCCACCCTGCACGAGGCCGTCGGCCACGCCCACAGCGCGCTGTCGGGGGAGCCCGGCGACGTCGACACCGAGACGACCGGGGCGCAGATCGCCGCGCTGGGCTGGGTCGTGCACGACGGCTCCCCCGCCCTCGCCGCCCTCGCGCGGTCCCTGCGGTCCCTGGAAGCGCTGGGTCTGACCATGACCGACGCCGAGCTGGCGGTGTACGCGGACGCGGCCGCCCGGGTCGCCGCCGCCGACGTCCGGTCGGTGCCCACCGGGTCGGCCACCGAGGCCGTGACCACCGTGGTGCTCGGCACCGTTCTCCGCGAACCGGTGCTCCTGGCGCTGCGCCGGCTGGCGCAGGAGTCGCAGGCTCGGATGCTGTGGGACGGTCTGAGCCCGGATGCAGGAGAACCCGGCTCCCGCGAGGGATGACCGGGTTCTGCTGGTGGTAGCCCCGACGGGATTCGAACCCGCGCTACCGCCTTGAGAGGGCGGCGTGCTAGGCCGCTACACAACGGGGCCGTGCTCTCCGGCGGACCGGAAGGCGCTGGAGGACTCTAACCGCTGCCGCGGTCAGGTGACCAATCGCGCTGGGGTACCAGGACTCGAACCTAGACTAACTGAACCAGAATCAGTCGTGCTGCCAATTACACCATACCCCATGGGGGTATGACCCGAGATCTCCCTCGCCGGAGGCCGCGCGTCGTACCGAGGGTCAATGCTAGCCCCACCCGGGTGGGCCGACCAACACGGGTTGTGGCGCAGGCCCTCCCGGTTGCCGGTCCGGCTCGTGCCGCCGCTGGATGCCGAGCCGTCGGGCCAGGAGCACCACGAGGCCCGCCACCGCCGTCATCACCACAAGGTCGAGCAGGACCAGCTCCCAGGGCGCCTGCGAGACCAGCAGCGAGTCGGCCAGCGTCCCGCTGAGGATGACCGGGACGAACACCACGAGGTTGTTGATCGCGTGCGCTCCGATCGCCGCCTCGAGCCCCCCGGTGCGCCAGGTGAGGTAGGAGGCCACCAGGCCGAAGGCCAGGCGGTCCAGGAACAGCCACAGGTTCTGGCCGCCGTGCGCGAGGGCGAACAGGACCGCGCTCAGCACCGCCGGCACGAGCGCCGCCACGAGCGCGCTGCGGAACCAGGACCCCAGGGTCTGGGTCATCCAGCCGCGAAAGAAGTACTCCTCTCCGGCGGCCTGCAGCGGGGTGGTCAGCAGGACCACCGCGAGCAGCAGCAGGACGTCCTCGCCACGCCCCTGGGGGAACCCCATGACGGCGTACAGCCCCAGGGTGCCGACCACCTGCACGGTGAGCGCCACGCCGCTGGTGACCAGCAGCCAGCGCCACCGGATCCCGCCCGTCACCGAGGCCACCCAGCGCGGCCGCCAACCGTGGCCGACCCAGACCGCCACCATCGCCACCGGGATGCCGGTGGCGAGGAACAGGTTGTTGGCCAGCAGGAGCCCCGGGGACGCGAGCACGGCGGGGTCGTCGAGCGCCGCGGGGTCGCAGCTGCTGGCCAGGCAGCCGACGACGGACACCACGACCAGGACGAGCACGACGGCCAGGAGCAGGCCGAGCATGGTGGCCAGGCTCACCAGCGGCTTCCATCCCCGGTGCCGCGGACCGCGCAGCAGCTGGGGGTAGGTGCGCGGTTCGAGCGCGTCGGGGGGGCCGGAGGGTGCCTGGGCAGCCGGCAGCGGCGGACCGACGGGTCCCTGGGTCATCGCACCCCCCGGACCTGGGTGAGGTCGCTGAGGGTGCGGCCCCGGCCCTCCGGAAGGCCGCGCTCGACGGCTCCCCCCCGACGGGCCAGGCACACGGCGAGGGCACCGGACGCGGCCGCCGCCACGACATCGACCCAGGTGGCCGAGCGCGGGCTCGCGGCGACGTCCAGCGCCTGGGCCACGGCGTAGGGCAACAGCAGCGCCAGTGCGAGACCGGCCGACACCACGAACGACGCCTCCAGCCCGCCGGTGAGGGTCGCGACCGCGAACAGCACCAGGCCGACGAGGAACACCCAGACCACCTCGGCGGCGCCTCGCGGTTCGTGCCACCAGGCGTACCCGGCGCTGGACACGACGGCGGCCAGGACGACGGCGGCCCGCTCGCCGCCCACCAGGGCGCCGAAGCACTGCGCGAGCCAGCCGCGGAAGACGACCTCGTCCATCAGCGCCGCGACGAGGGCTACCAGCACGCCGACGACGGCCCAGCCGATGGGGTTGGCTACCTCGTGCGCGGTGCCGGGGTCGGCGACGGCGAGCCGGCTGCCGTCCACACCGGTGAGCACCCACTGGAGAGCGGCGGCGACCACCAGCGCCGGCAGCACCCACAGGGCGACCCGCCACCGGATACGGGCCGCGACCGAGACGATCCAGCCGGCGCCCACGGTGCAGGCCCAGGTGATGGCCGCGACCGCGAAGCCGACGTACAGAAGGCGCAGCAGCGCCCCGTACAGGACGGGCGCCGGGCCACCGTAGGAGCCGTCGGCCTGCACCCCCATCGCCCCGCCGAAGCCGCCGAACAGGACGATCTCGAACAGCGATAGCCCCACCTGCACCAGCAGCACGAAGAACGCGAGCAGGACCACGGCGAGCGCGCACTGCCACGGGCGCAGCCCGGGCTTGCGCAGCAGCTGCGGGAAGAGCCGTCCCTCCCCGGTGATCGGGGTCGTGCTCATGACCATCTCCCTCGCAGCGCCCTCACCCGGGCCAGCGACTCGTCGCGGCCAAGGATCTCCATGCTCTCGAACAGCGGCGGCGAGACCCGGCGTCCGGTGACGGCCACGCGCAGCGGACCGAAGGCGAGCTTGGGCTTGAGGCCGAGGCCGTCGACGACCGCCTCGCGCAGGGCCGCCTCGATCGAGGCCGCGTCCCAGACCTGCAGCGCCTCGAGGGCGCCGACCGCGGCGTCGAGCACCTGCGGGGCGTCGTCCTTCAGGCTCGCGACCGACTCGTCCTCGACCACGAGGCCGGCCTGGTCGACGAGCAGGAACCCCAGCATCGGGACGGCCTCGGCCAGCGTGACCATCCGGGTCTGCACGAGCGGGGTGGCGAGCTCGATCGCCCGGCGCTGCTGCGCGGTCGGCTCCCCCTCGAACGCCCCGGCCAGCTCCAGGTGCGCGACGATGCGGGACGCGAGGTCGGCCTCGTCCAGCTCGCGCAGGTACTCGCCGTTGAGCCAGTTGAGCTTGTCGACATCGAAGACGCCACCGGTCTCGCTGACCCGGTCCCAGTCGAACTCGGCCACCATCTCCTCGAAGCTGAACCTCTCCCGCAGGTCGGGCATCGAGTAGCCCGTGAGCGCGAGGAAGTTGCGCAGCGCCTCGGGCAGGTAGCCGTTCTCCCGGAACCAGGTCAGCCGGGCCGCCGGGTTCTTGCGCTTGCTGATCTTGGACCTCTGCTTGTCGGCGTTGCGCAGCAGCGGCATGTGCGCGAACTGCGGCACCCGGATGTCGAGCCAGCGGTAGAGCAGCAGGTGCTTGGGCGTGGAGCTGATCCACTCCTCGCCGCGCACGACGTGGGTGATCTCCATCTCGTGGTCGTCGACGACGACGGCGAGGTGGTAGGTGGGGAAGCCGTCGGCCTTCAGGATCACCTGGTCGTCGGGTCGGGGTGCACGCACCTCGCCGCGCACGACGTCGGTGAAGACCAGCGGGACGTCGTGCGGGACGAGCATGCGCACGACCGGCGTCTCGGCAAAACCCGGCAGCGCAGAACGCTCCTCGGCCGTCTTGTCGTAGCAGAGCCGGTCGTAGCCGGTGGCCTGCTTGCGGGCCTGCTGGTCGGCACGCATCTGCTTCAGGCGCTCAGGAGTGCACCAGCAGTGGTAGGCGTTGCCCTGCTCCAGCAGCCGGTCGACATAGGGCTGGTAGGCGTCCAGCCGCTCGGACTGCCGGTAGGGCGCAAACGGTCCGCCCTTGTCCGGGCCCTCGTCCCAGTCCAGGCCCAGCCAGCGCAGGGTGTCGTAGATCTGCTGCTCGCTGCCCTCCTGGAAGCGGACGCGGTCGGTGTCCTCGATCCGCAGCACGAACTGGCCGCCCTGCTGACGCACGAACGCCAGGTTGAACAGGGACATGTAGGCGGTGCCGACGTGCGGGTCGCCGGTGGGCGACGGCGCGACGCGCAGGCGGACAGGACGGGAGCTCGGCTCGGCCGGGGCGATGGGGGTGCTCGACATGGTGGGTCAAGCGTACGGCGACCGAGCCGGTCCTCAGCGTCTCACCACGGGGTTGGACAGCGTGCCCAGTCCCTCGATCTCCACCTCGACCCGTTGGCCCTCGCGGACGGGACCGACCCCGGCAGGGGTGCCGGTGAGGATGACGTCGCCGGGCAGCAGGGTGAAGGCGCTGCTCGCGTACGCGACGAGGTCGGCGACGTCGAAGACCATCTGCGAGGTGCGGCCGTCCTGCACGGTGGCGCCGTCGAGCCGGGTGGTGATCCGTACGTCCTCGTGGTCGAGGTCGGTCTCGATCCAGGGGCCGAGGGGGCAGGAGCCGTCGAAGCCCTTGGCCCGGGCCCACTGGCCGTCGCTCTGCTGGACGTCCCGGGCGGTGACGTCGTTGGCGCAGGTGTAGCCCAGCACGACCTGGAAGGCCCGCTCGCGCGGCACGTCCTTGCACAGCCGGGAGATCACGACGGCGAGCTCCCCCTCGTAGTGGACGTCCTGCGTCCACGACGGCAGCGGCACCGGGTCACCGGGGCCGATCACGGCGGTGTTCGGAGTGAGGAACATCAGCGGCGTGGACGGGACCTCGTGACCGAGCTCCGCCGCGTGCTCGGAGTAGTTGCGGCCGATGCCGATCACCTTGCTGCGGGGGATGACGGGCGCCAGCAGCCGTACCTCCTCGAGGAAGACGCGGCGGCCGGTGGGCTTGACCGGCGTGTAGAGGGGGTCGCCGGTGAGCACGATCAGCTCTTCGCTGCCGGCCTCGCCCTCGACGATGCCGTAGGTGGGGTCGTCGTCCAGGGTGAACCTCGCGATGCGCACCGGGTCAATCTAGCGAGGACGGCCGCCTGGCCACCGGCACCTACCCTGGACCGGTGGAGGTCCTGACCGCTCGTCGATGGATGGGGCTCGCCCGTGGCCACGAGGCGGAGGTCGATGACCGCGTGTCGGGCCACCTCGCGCGACGACAGCGCGGCGACAAGCACCCGGTCGAGGACTTCCTGTTCACCTACTACCGGCTGCGGCCCGCGGCGCTGCGCCGCTGGAACCCCGGCGTCGGCAGGGGCGTGGCGGTGCAGGACGCACCGGCCGAGGAGGTCCAGGAGCGTGCCGGGCGGCGATGGCACCGGGTCGACGACGGCGTGGTCGTCCTCGATCTCGAGGCCTACCTGGCCGACCGTGCCGGCACGGTGCGGTTCGTCCGCGACCTGGTCTCGGCCACCACCTCGCGCCCGGCGCAACTGGGCTGCTTCGGGCTGCACGAGTGGGCGATGGTCTACCGGCTGCCAGAGGGTGCGCAGCGGCACGAGGACCACCCGCTGCGGCTCGGGGCGGCCGGCACCGACGCGGTCGTGGAGAGCCACCGGATCAGGTAATCGCACTTCGACGCCTTCCGGTTCTTCACACCGGACGCCGCGCCGCTGAACCCGTTGCAGCCCAGCCGGTCCCAGGTCGTCGACCTCGAGCAGCCGGGATGTCTGCACGCCACCATGGACCTCTACAAGTGGGCTGGCCAGCTGGGCCCGGCGGTGCCGTCCGCGCTGCTGCTGGAGTGCTTCGACCTCGCCCGCGACGTCCGCGAGCTGGACATGCAGGCCTCCCCCTACGACCTCGCCGACCTCGGTCACGAGCCCGTCAGGATCGAGACCGCGGACGGCAAGGCCGAGTACGCCCGGCGGCAGCGGGGTTTCGCCGACCGCGCCGCGCCGTTGCGCGCGGCCCTGGTCGAGGTGTGCGACCGGCTGCTGCCCCCCGCCGTCAGCTCGGAGGCAGCGCACGACGCATGACCACGCGCGGCCATCGGTCGAGGCCGGCCGCGGCCTCGGCGACGCGCACGGAGCGCAACCCTGGCGTGATGTCGT
>JBBQSN010000100.1:0-12768 GCA_038213835.1 Actinomycetales bacterium | reverse complement strand
GTCCGCGCACCTGCTCGAGGTCACGGACCTCGTGATGAACTTCCCGGTCAAGGGCGGAGGTCTGCTGCGCAGCGTCGTCGGCCAGGTCCAGGCGGTCTCGGGGGTCAGCTTCCACATCGACGCCGGCGAGACCCTCGGGGTGGTGGGCGAGTCCGGCTGCGGCAAGTCGACCACCGGACGCGCCCTGCTCCAGCTGCACACGCCGACGTCGGGCTCGGTCCGGTTCGAGGGCCGCGAGCTCATCGGCCTGTCGGTCTCGCAGATGCGTCCCGTCCGGCGCGAGCTGCAGATCGTGTTCCAGGACCCCTACGCCTCGCTCAACCCGAAGATGCCGGTCAACGACATCATCGGCGAGCCGCTCAAGGTGCACGGGCTGTGGAAGAGCGACAAGGAGGGCAAGGCGAGGGTGGCCGAGCTGCTCCAGCTGGTCGGCCTCAACCCCGAGCACGGCAACCGGTACCCGCACGAGTTCTCCGGCGGCCAGCGCCAGCGGGTCGGCATCGCCCGGGCGCTCGCGCTCGAGCCGAGGATGCTCGTCCTGGACGAGCCGGTCTCCGCGCTCGACGTCTCGGTGCAGGCCGGCGTGGTCAACCTGCTCGAGGACCTCCAGGAGCGGCTCGGGCTGGCCTACATGTTCATCGCGCACGACCTGTCCGTGGTGCGGCACATCAGCAACCGGGTCGCGGTCATGTACCTGGGCAAGATCGTCGAGATCGCCGACAAGGACGAGCTCTACGAGCGGCCGATGCACCCGTACACGCAGGCGCTGATGTCGGCCGCCCCCTCGGCCAACCCCGAGATCGAGCGCAAGCGCGAGCGCGTCATCCTCACCGGCGACGTCCCGAGCCCGCTCAACCCTCCGTCCGGCTGCCGGTTCCGGACCCGGTGCTGGAAGGCGCAGGACATCTGCGCCACCGAGGAGCCGCTGCTCGTGCACCACGAGGGCTCCGGCGCCAACCACACCGCGGCCTGCCACTTCGCCGAGATCAAGGTGCGGGTCGGGATCTGACCCTCGGGTCCGCCTGGCATCCCGGTGGCAGGGCGGGGTCAGCCCCCGACCAGGGAGCCGACCGCGAAGGTCAGGCCCATCGCCAGCAGTCCCACCACCACGTTGCGGACCACGGCCGGGCGCACCCGCGCCCGGCCGAGGCGTGCCGAGACCACGCCCGTCAGCACCAGGGCCACGGTGACGGCGGCCACGGTCACCGGCACCCGCACCGCCTGCGGCGGCAGCGCGATCGCCAGCAGGGGCAGCAGCGCGCCGACCGTGAACGCCACCGACGACGCCAGGGCCGCCTGCCACGGGCTGGTGCGCCGGTCCGGGTCGATGCCCAGCTCGGCCTCCGCGTGCGCACCCAGCGCGTCGCGGGCGGTGAGCTGTTCGGCCACCTCCTGCGCGAGGTCGGGGGCCAGGCCCCTCCCGCGGTAGATCGTCGCCAGCTCCTCGAGCTCGGCGGCGGGCATCTCCTGCAGCTCCCAGCGCTCCGTACGCAGCGCGGCCTCCTCGGTATCGCGCTGGGTGCTCACGGACACGTACTCACCGCCCGCCATCGACAGGGCGCCGGCGACCAGGCCGGCGAGCCCGGCCAGCACGACGACGCCGTGGTCGGTCGAGGCGCCGGCGACGCCCACCACGAGCCCTGCGGTCGAGACGATGCCGTCGTTGGCGCCCAGCACGCCGGCGCGCAACCAGTTCAGCCGCCCCGCCAGCCCGGTACCGTGCTGCTCGCCCTCGTGCTGTCCGGGTCCGTGGGGGGAGCTCATGGCCCGACCCTAGGGTGGGCGCCCATGGGACTCCACGTGGTGGGCGCCGCGCTGGTCGACGACCTCGCGGCCCCGACGCACCTGTTCGCGGCGAGGCGCAGCGCCCCCAGCCGGGTGGCGGGTGGCTGGGAGCTGCCCGGCGGGAAGGTGGAGCCGGGGGAGACGCCCGACCAGGCGCTGCGGCGCGAGCTCGAGGAGGAGCTCGGCGTCGCCGTCGAGCTGGGGCCCGTCGTGGGAGGCCCCGTGGAGGGTGGTTGGCCGCTCGGTGCCGGCGGCCGGCTCGAGGTGCGGCTGGCGGTCCTGGTGACCGGGGAACCGCGCGCCCTGCAGGACCACGACGAGCTGCGGTGGCTGCCGCTGGCGCAGGCCCCCGAGGCGGTCGCCTGGTTGCCGGCCGACGTGCCGGTCGTCCGAGCGCTGCGCGAGCGGCTGGGCGGCACCCGCCTGGTGGTGCTCCCCGACCGCGACGACGCCGAGGACCTCGCGGCGACGCTGCGCGCGCAGGGCGCGCAGGCCTTCGCCCATCGCGAGCTGCTGGCCGGCGACGACGACCTCGAGGACGCCCAGTGGGTGGTCGCCCTCGAGCCGGGGCCCGGGTCGCTGCCGGTCGACGACGGCCTGCTCGCCGGCTTCGCCGAGGCCCACGACGGCTGGCTCGAGACCCACGACCCGGACCGATCCGGGCACTGACCCGACCGCTGGCCCGACGTCAGGGCCGACCGGGTGAGCGCGTCCGGGCCGTTCGACGGGGTTCCGCCGGACGAGGGACACCTCGTTTGCTGCCGGGCGGGCTCGGGTAACCCCCTTCGTGAGAACGACAGATGGTCGAGACCGAGGGCTGGTCGAGACCCGACGGGGAGGGCCCGCACCGTGACCCAGAGCACGAGCACCGGCACCACGCGCACCGACGACACGGCACCGCGGCTGCGGCGCGACCCCGCCGACGTCGGCCGCAAGCGCGAGCGGATGCGCCAGCGCCGCCTTCTCGTCTTCGTCGCGGTGGTCGGTCCCGTGCTCGCCTGGTGGTGGACCCGGTACCTGACCGGCGACCCGGTGACGATGCCGAGCATGCCCCCGGTCGACCCCATGTACCTCATCGTGGGCGTGTTCTTCCTCGTCCTGATCGGCATGCTCCTCGGCACCTCGGTGGTCGCCGGTCGCTCGCCGCACGTCATGGTCCGCCCGGAGCAGATCGACGTCCGGATGGACGACGTCAAGGGCCTGGCGCCGGTCAAGGAAGACGTCCTGCGCTCGCTCGACCTGTTCCTCGCGGGTCGCACCTTCCGTCGCGACATGGGCGGCACGCCGCGCCGCGGCCTGCTGTTCGAGGGCGCCCCCGGCACCGGCAAGACGCACATGGCCAAGGCGATGGCGGCCGAGGCGGGCGTGCCGTTCCTGTTCGTCTCCGGCACCTCGTTCCAGTCGATGTACTACGGCGCCACCGCCCGCAAGATCCGCTCGTACTTCAAGGCGCTGCGCAAGGCCGCGCGCAAGGAGGGCGGCGCGATCGGCTTCATCGAGGAGATCGACGCCATCGCCACCGTCCGCGGCGGCATGAGCGCCTCGCCGGCTCCGCCGCTGCCCTCGTCCAGCTCGGCGGCCTCGTGCTGCGGCGGCCTCGACGGACTGCCCGGCGCCGAATCCACCTCCTTCGCCGGCCTGCACGCGGCCCTGCACGCGGTGGGGGGCACCGTCGTCTCGCGCAACGTCACCAGCGAGGGGGTGGGTGGTGTCGTCAACGAGCTCCTGGTCCAGATGCAGTCCTTCGACGACCCCACCGGCTGGAACAAGCTGGTGGGCAAGGGGATCGACGCCGTCAACCTCCTGCTCCCCGCCGGCCGGCAGATCCCGCGGCCGCGCCAGGAGCCGGTCGACGTGCTGCTCATCGCGGCCACCAACCGGGCCGACAACCTCGACCCCGCGCTGCTGCGTCCGGGTCGGTTCGACCGCCGTCTCACCTTCGACCTCCCGGACAAGGCCGGACGACGCGAGATCGTCGACCACTTCCTCGGCCGCAAGTCGCACGAGGCCGAGCTGGAGGACCCCGAGCGCCGGGACGCTCTCGCCGGGGTCACCCAGGGCTACAGCCCGGTGATGATCGAGCACCTCATGGACGAGGCCCTGATCAACGCGCTGCGCCGGGGCGGCTCGGCGATGTCGTGGGTCGACCTCGAGCAGGCGCGCTTGGTGGTCGAGGTGGGTCTCGGCCAGCCGGTGGGCTACACGGTGCACGAGCAGCGCCTGATCGCCACGCACGAGGCCGGCCACGCCGTCACCGCCTACCTCGAGGCGCCGCACCGCCGGCTGGAGATCCTGTCCATCGTCAAGCGCGCCAGCGCCCTCGGCCTGCTCGCCCACGGCGACGCGGAGGACGTCTACACCCGCTCGCGCACCGAGCTCACCGCCCTGATCCGGATCGCCTTCGGCGGCCAGGTCGCCGAGGAGCAGTTCTTCGGGGACGTCTCGACCGGCCCGTCCAGCGATCTGCAGTACGCCACCACCGTGGCCGCCCAGATGATCGGCTCCGCCGGGATGGGCGAGACGCTGATCTCCTTCGGTGCTGTCCAGGGCTCGGCGTTCTCGTCCGAGAACCTCGTCGGACGCGTGATCGGCGACTCCGCCGGGCGCACCGAGATGGAGCGGCTGCTCCAGGACCAGAAGAAGCACGTGACCCACCTGCTCGGCGTCAACGCGCACCTCGTCGAGGCGCTGCGCGACGCCCTGCTGGAGCGGCACGAGCTGATCGGGCACGAGATCACCGACGTGCTCCGCGAGGCCGAGCGCACGGCAGCGCTCGTCGAGGGGAGCCCCCGCAGGGCGGTCACGACCCAGGTCGGGCCCCCGGCGACGGTGGTCGCCCTCGCTGCCGCCGAGAGGGTGGCGCTGGAGGCCGAGCGGGGCTGACAGGCGGGCTGTCGGGCGGCTGTCGGCTCGGGGTACGGCGCAGCCCGTAGACTCGGGCCCGCCGCGAGCACCTCTGCCCGGCGCCCCCGAGAGAACCGAGCAGACGCCAGCATGCCCACGCGCACCCGCGACGACATCCGCAACGTGGCCATCGTCGCCCACGTCGACCACGGCAAGACCACCCTCGTGGACGCCATGCTGTGGCAGTCCGGGGCGTTCGGCGCCCACCAGCACGTCGACGAACGGGCGATGGACTCGGGCGACCTCGAGCGCGAGAAGGGCATCACGATCCTCGCGAAGAACACGGGGGTCCGCTACACCGGGCCGGCCGCCGCGGACGCCGGCCTGCCCGACGGCGTCGTCATCAACATCATCGACACCCCCGGCCACGCCGACTTCGGCGGCGAGGTGGAGCGCGGCCTGTCGATGGTCGACGCCGTCTGCCTGCTGATCGACGCCAGCGAGGGCCCGCTGCCCCAGACCCGGTTCGTGCTGCGCAAGGCGCTCGCCGCGCACCTGCCGGTGATCCTGGTCGTCAACAAGGTCGACCGTCCGGACGCCCGGATCGCCGAGGTCGTGGACGAGACCTACGAGCTGTTCATGGACCTCGACGCCACCGAGCACCAGATCGAGTTCCCGATCGTGTACGCCAGCGCCCGCGCCGGCCGCGCCTCGCTCGAGCGCCCGGTCGACGGCGGCATGCCGGACTCGCCCGACCTGGAGCCGCTGTTCCGCACCATCCTGGACACCGTCCCGGCCCCGGTCTACGACGAGGAGATGCCCCTCCAGGCGCACGTCACCAACCTGGACGCCTCGCCGTTCCTCGGCCGGCTCGCCCTGTGCCGGGTGCACAACGGCACGCTGCGCAAGGGCCAGCACGTCATGTGGTGCAAGCACGACGGCACCCGGACCCGGGTCAAGATCACCGAGCTGCTCATGACCGAGGCGCTCGAGCGCGTCACCGCCGAGCAGGCGGGGCCGGGCGACATCGTCGCGATCGCCGGCATCTCCGAGATCACCATCGGCGAGACCCTCGCCGACGTCGAGGACCCGCGCCCGCTGCCGCTCATCAGCGTCGACGAGCCCGCGATCTCGATGACGATCGGCACCAACACCTCGCCGCTGTCCGGCCGGGTCAAGGGCGCCAAGGTCACCGCGCGCCTCGTCAAGGACCGCCTCGACCGCGAGCTGGTCGGCAACGTCTCGCTGCGGGTCCTGACCACCGAGCGCCCCGACACCTGGGAGGTCCAGGGCCGCGGCGAGCTCGCCCTGGCCATCCTGGTGGAGCAGATGCGGCGCGAGGGCTTCGAGCTCACCGTCGGCAAGCCGCAGGTCGTCACCCGCACGGTCGACGGCAAGCTGCTCGAGCCGGTCGAGCGCCTGACCATCGACGCCCCCGAGGAGTACCTCGGCACCATCACCCAGCTGCTGGCGGTGCGCAAGGGCCGGATGGAGCAGATGGTCAACCACGGCACCGGCTGGGTCCGGATGGAGTTCCTCGTCCCCTCCCGCGGCCTGATCGGCTTCCGCACCGAGTTCCTCACCGACACCAGGGGCACCGGCATCGCCCACCACGTGTTCGAGGACTACGAGCCGTGGTTCGGCGACCTGCGCACCCGTCCGTCCGGCTCGCTCGTCGCCGACCGCACCGGCGTCGCCACCGGGTACGCGATCGCCAACCTGCAGGAGCGCGGCACGCTGTTCGTCGTGCCCACCACCGAGGTGTACGAGGGCATGGTGGTCGGCGAGAACTCCCGCGCCGACGACATGGACGTCAACATCACCAAGGAGAAGAAGCTCACCAACGTGCGCTCCAACGCGGACGAGCTCGAGCGGCTGGTGCCGCCGCGGGCGTTGTCGCTGGAGCAGTGCCTGGAGTTCTGCCGCGAGGACGAGTGCGTGGAGGTCACCGTCGACGCCGTGCGCATCCGCAAGGTGGTGCTGGACCAGAACGGCCGCGCGAAGTCGGCCGCGAAGGCCCGCCGGGGCTGATCGGCGCGTCTCGGGGCAGACTGGCGGGGTGGACGACGTCGAGGGCCGGGTGCGCGAGGGCCTGCACACCGGCGACGGCTCCCCGCTCCGGTTGCTGCTCGTGCACGCCCACCCGGACGACGAGACGCTCACCACCGGCGCGACGATGGCGCGCTGCGTGGCCGAGGGCGCATCGGTCACCCTGGTGACCTGCACCCGGGGGGAGAAGGGTGAGGTGATCGGCCCGCTCGCCCACCTCCAGGGCGACGACGACGCGCTCGCCGAGCACCGCACCGGCGAGCTCGCGGCGGCGATGGCAGCGCTCGGTGTCACCGACCACCGCTTCCTCGGGGAGGACGCCGGCACCCGGTTCCGCGACTCCGGGATGGTGTGGGGCGAGCACGGTCGGGCGGTCGTCCCTGCGGACCTCGCCCCGGACGCGTTCGCCTCGCTGCCGGCCGAGCAGGTGGCCGCGCACCTCGTCCGGGTGCTGGAGGAGGTGCGGCCGCACGTGCTGGTCACCTACGACGCCGAGGGCGGCTACGGCCACCCCGACCACGTCCAGGCGCACCGGGTGAGCCAGGCGGCGGTGACCGCGTCGACCTGGCAGGTCGAGCAGGTGCTGGCCGTGGCCTCGCCCGTCTCCCGGCACGAGGCGGGCGTCCGGCGGCTGCGGGCGCTCGGCCTGGAGACC
This sequence comes from Actinomycetales bacterium, assembly GCA_038213835.1. Classification (GTDB taxonomy): domain Bacteria; phylum Actinomycetota; class Actinomycetes; order Actinomycetales; family CAWJMD01; genus JBBQSN01. The sequence continues at coordinate 5,435 of JBBQSN010000100.1, read as the reverse complement.
GGCTCGGCCCCCTGGCCGCCCGTGGTCGTCGCGGACGACGCCGTCACGCACTGGGTCACCGGCGACGACCAGGTGGCCGTCAAGGCCGCGGCCCTGCGCGCGCACGCGACCCAGGTGGTCCTGGACGAGGACCGTTCGGCCTACGCGCTCAGCAACGGCGTGTGGCACGACCTGGCCGGGACCGAGTGGTTCTGCTCCCTGCTGCCCGCCGGTCGGCCGTGATGGTCCTGCGCCGGGTGGCGGACGGCCTCGCCGGCGCTGCCGTCGGCCTGCTCGTGGGCGTCGTGGGCGTGCTCTGGCACCACGCCCACCTCGCCGTGGACGGTGACCGCTGGCCGGTCGGGGTGGTACTGGTCGTGCTGCTGGCAGGAGCGGCCGCTGTGGCCCTGGGTGCCGGCACGTCCGGTCGCACCGGCCTGGTGGTGTTCGTGCTCGCGATCGCGGGCACCAACGTCCTGGCGTCCTCCGGTGGCCCGGGCGGCGACGTCCTCGTGGTGGACGACACGCTGGGCGAGGTCTACCTGCTCGGCACCGGGCTGGCCGCGGTCGTGGGCCTGGTGCTCGTGCGGCAGGTGCGGGACACCGCCGCCCGCCGGCGCGCCGAGCAGGTCGGCACCCGCTACGCCCGGACCCCGCAGGTGGCGCCGTGACCCAGCCCGCCCCGGCCGGGGCCTCGGACGAGCCGCTCGGCCCGACCGTCGACGACTTCCGTGCCGCCGTCGGCCGGTTCGCCACCGGCGTCTGCGCCATGACCAGCCGGCTCGACGGCCACGACCACGCGATGACCGCCAACGCCTTCGCGTCGGTGTCGCTCGACCCGCTGCTCGTGGTCGTCAGCGTCGCCGAGGACGCCCGGTTCCTCGATGCCGTGCGCCAGTCCGGGGTCTGGGGCGTCAGCGTCCTGGCGGAGGGCTCGCGCGGCTCCGCCGACTGGCTGGCCTCGCCCGGCCGTCCGGTGCTGCACCAGCTCGACCGGGTGGCGCACCACCGCGGGTCGGTGACGGGCGTCGCGCTGCTGGACGGGGCGCTCGCGACGTTCGAGTGCCGCACCGACGCCGTCCACCCGGCCGGCGACCACTTCCTCGTCGTCGGCGAGGTGCTGGCCGTGCGGGCGCCCGACCAGGCACCGGCGCCGCTGCTCTACTACCAGGGCAGGTACCGCCGGATCGGCTGAGTCGCACCTACGATGTCCCTGTCCGCGCGGCGCGGACGGGGACGAAGGGGGCGAGCGTGGCGCGAGAGCGACCCGACCGGCGGCCGCGCCAGCTGTGGATCCCGGTGGTGGTGCTGCTCGTGCTGGTCGGTGGATACACGCTGCTGGCCTGGTGGTCCTCCACCCGGGTGCCGGCCGGGGTCGAGGTCGCCGGCGTCCAGGTCGGCGGCATGTCCGAGGGCCAGGCCCGGGCCCGGCTGGAGGACCAGCTGGTCGCCCGCGCGGCGCTCCCGCTGCGGGTCAGCGTCGCCGAGCGGGAGCTCACGATCAGCCCGGCCGGGTCCGGCCTCGAGATCGACGTCGACGCCACCGTCGACGACGTCGTCGGGTTCAGCTGGGACCCGCGGGTCGTGTTCCGCCAGTTCAGCGGCGAGACCTCGGTGCCGGCCGCCACCCGGGTCGACGCCGCCGCCCTCCGCTCGAGCCTGGACGCCCTCGCCGACGAGGTCGACACCGCGCCGGTCGACGGCGGGGTGAGGTTCGAGGGCGCTGCCGCCGTGCCCGTGGCTCCCGTCCCCGGCGTCACCCTCGACGTCAACGGCTCGGTCCAGGCGGTGCGGGCGGGCTGGCCACAGTCGGGTCCGGCGATCGAGCTGCCGGCGCAGGTCGAGGGGCCGGCCGTCGACCAGGCCGACGTCGACGCGGCGATCGCCTCCTTCGCCGCTCCGGCCACCGCCGGCCCCGTCACGGTCGCGGTCGGGAAGACCCGGGTCGCGCTCACCCCGGAGCAGCTCGTCCCCGCCCTGTCGCTCACCGCCCAGGACGGCGAGCTCGTCCCCGCGGTCGACGGCGCGAGGCTCAAGGCCGTCCTGGTCGAGGTGGAGCCGGGCCTGGAGACGGCGACGAAGGACGCGACGGTGCGGATCCAGGACGGTGCCCCCGTCGTCGTCCCGGCCACGAACGGCGTCACGCTCGACCCGACCGAGCTCGCCACCGCCGTGCAGGCGGCGTTCGCCGCGCCCGACCGCGTGGCCACTGTCGCGGCGGCCGTGCGCGAGGCGGAGGTGACCACCGCCGAGGCCGAGGCGCTGGGGGTGGTGGAGAAGGTGTCGGAGTTCGCGACCGACCTCACCGACAACGCCGGTCGCACCGAGAACATCACCATCGCCGCGGACACCGTCGACGGCACCCTGCTGCTGCCCGGGGAGACCTTCAGCCTGAACGACACCCTCGGCGAGCGCACCCCCGCGAAGGGGTACAACGAGGCGCCGGTCATCGTCGGCGGCCGGCTCACGATCGACTACGGCGGCGGCGTCTCGCAGGTCGCGACCACCCTGTTCAACGGGATGTTCTTCGCCGGCCTCGAGGACGTCGAGCACAAGCCGCACTCGTTCTACATCAGCCGCTACCCCGAGGGCCGCGAGGCGACGGTCAACTTCGACAACGTCGACCTCGAGTTCACCAACGACTCGCCGTACGGCGTCCTGATCCAGATGTACGTCTCCGGCGGCCAGGTGCACACCCGGTTCTGGAGCACCAAGGTCTGGGACGTCGAGGCCGTCAAGGGACCCCGCACCAACCTCACCCAGCCCGGCGTGGACACCGGCTCCGGGCCGGACTGCGTCGACCAGGCTCCGCAGAGCGGGTTCGACGTGAGCGTCACCCGGATCTTCAGCCAGGGCGGTGCGGAGAAGAAGCGCGAGACCTTCCGCACCCGGTACAACCCCGAGGACCGGATCGACTGCACGCCCTAGTGGGTCGCTGGTCGGTCCGGCGCGAGCCGGTAGTGGTAGCCGTGGTGCGGGGTGAAGCCCGTGGCGGCGTAGAGCGCCAGCGCCTGGGTGTTGTCGGCGCTGACCTGCAGGTAGCCCCAGCGCGCCCCCAGCGACTTCCCGCGGGCGAGCAGGTGCGCCAGGACCACCGAGCCCAGGCCCTGCCGGCGCACGGTGTCCTCGACCTGCATCGCGGTGACGCCGGCCCACCCGCGCGCCACGGCGACCCGGCCGCAGGCCGAAGGACGGCCGTCACGGCGAAGCACGAGGAACTCCTGGTGCTCGGCCGCGACCAGCACCTCGCGCGCCACCGCGGGCAGGTCGCCACCGCGATAGCGGTACAGGCGCAGCCAGTCCTGGTCCGGTGCGGTGGTGAGGTCGAGGGCGTCCCCGTCCGCGGGGGCCGGCGGTGGCGGGAGGCGACGCAGGTCTGCGACGAGCACCAGGGTCCGGTCGAGACGGGACCAGCCCCGCCGGTCCAGCTCGGCGTCGAGCTCGGGCGAGGGGTCGCTGCGGACGGCGGTGTCCAGGCTGAACGCGACGCTGAACCGCGGCACCAGGTCCCGATCGCGGTAGAACCGCTCGACCCGGTCCACCGCCTCTGCCACGGGTGCGCCGGGGTCACCGAGCGGCAGGGCCGAGTTGGCGCGCCCGGTGAAGCCGCCGCCGGCCCGCAGCACCCAGCCGCCGAGCCGCTCGCGCTCCAGGCCGGGCCAGCCGAGGTCCTGCACCCGGGCGACGTCGGCGATCGAGGACGACGGGCGCACCTGCCGCGCCGGCACCACCTTGGCCGCCAGCACCTCGTCCCAGGGGACCTCGACGTGCGGGCCGTCGTCGGGCAGCAGCCGCAGCGGGTCCAGGGCGACCAGCTCACCGAGCAGGTCGGTGGCCGAGCCGTCGGGCAGCCGGCGCCGGACCACGACGCGGCGGCCCACGTGCGCGGCAGCGAGCCGTCCGTGAGACACGCGTCCTCCCCGCCCTGCCCGGTGCGACAGACTGTCCTGACGTCGGCGATACTAGGTCGTCAGCACAGCGTCAGCAGCCGGGCGCCCACCGCGCCCCAGCACCCCCCTCGCGACCAGGACCAGAGCTCCAGGAGGCACCCGCAGTGACCTACGTGATCGCGCAGCCGTGCGTCGACCTCAAGGACAAGGCGTGCATCGAGGAGTGTCCTGTCGACTGCATCTACGAGGGTGAGCGCTCGCTCTACATCCACCCCGACGAGTGCGTCGACTGCGGTGCGTGCGAGCCGGTCTGCCCCGTCGAGGCGATCTACTACGAGGACGACACCCCCGAGCAGTGGGCCGACTACTACAAGGCGAACGTCGAGTTCTTCGACGACCTCGGCTCGCCCGGCGGCGCCGCCAAGCTCGGCCTGATCCCCAAGGACCACCCGCTCATCGCCGCCCTGCCCCCGCAGGCGAGCGAGGCCTGACCCTCGTGCCGTGACCGTCGGCTCGCGGGTGGCGGCGCTGCCCGACTTCCCCTGGGACTCCCTGGTCCCCTACCGGGCCACGGCCGAGCAGCACCCCGACGGCCTCGTCGACCTCTCGGTCGGTACCCCGGTCGATCCCACGCCGGCGGTCCTCCGCGACGCGCTGGCGGCGGCGTCGGACGCCCCCGGGTACCCGCAGACCCACGGCACACCGGTGCTGCGACGGGCGGTCTCGGACTGGTTCGCCCGCCGCCGCGGCGTCCCCGGTCTGGACCCCGACGGCGTGCTGCCCACGATCGGCTCGAAGGAGCTGGTCGCCTGGCTCCCCACGCTGCTCGGTCTCGGGCCGGAGCACACGGTCGTCATCCCGCGCGTCGCCTACCCCACCTACGACGTCGGTGCCCGGATCGCCGGGTGCCGCGTGGTCCTCGCCGACGCCACCACGGCGCTGGGCCCGGGCCCGGTCGACCTGGTCTGGCTGAACTCACCGTCCAACCCCACCGGAAAGGTGCTGGGCGTGGCGCACCTCGCCAAGGTGGTCGCCTGGGCCCGCGAGCGGGGGGCGGTCGTGGCCAGCGACGAGTGCTACGCCGAGCTGGCCTGGGAGGGACAGCCGGTGCCGAGCGTCCTGGACCCCGAGGTCAGCGGCGGCGACCCCACCGGGCTGCTGGCGGTGTACTCGCTCAGCAAGCAGTCCAACCTGGCCGGCTACCGGGCCGCCTTCGCGGCGGGCGACCCTGCCCTGGTCCGCCGCCTGCTCGAGGTGCGCAAGCACGCGGGGATGATCGTCCCGGCCCCGGTCCAAGCGGCGATGGTGGCCGCGCTGGCCGACGACGCGCACGTGGCGACCCAGCGCGAGGTCTACCGGCGGCGGCGCGAGCAGCTGCTCGGGGCGCTCGACGCCGCGGGCCTGCGGGTCGAGCACTCCGAGGCGGGGCTGTACCTGTGGGCCACCCGCGACGAGGACTGCTGGCAGAGCGTGGCGTGGCTCGCCGACCGCGGGATCCTCGTCGCGCCGGGGGCGTTCTACGGCGCCGCGGGCGTCCGGCACGTGCGGGTCGCCACCACCGCCCCG
>JBBQSN010000099.1:0-13237 GCA_038213835.1 Actinomycetales bacterium | reverse complement strand
TACGTCTGCCTGTTCGCGCTCTGGGCGGCCCGGCTGCACGAGCGCCGCGCTCCCCGTCGCGGCGCTCCGGCGGTCCTGGCGGCCGTGGGCGAACGGTCGCTCACCTGCTACCTGCTGCAGTCGATGATCCTGGCTCCGCTGTTGTCGCCGTGGGGACTCGGTCTCGGTGAGGGGATGGGCACGGCGAGCGCCTACGGCATCGCCTTCGCGGTGTGGCTGTTCACCGTGGCCGTCGCGTGGTCGCTGGCCGTCTCCGGTCGTCGTGGGCCCTTCGAGGTCCTGCTGCGCAGGTTGACCTACGGCCCCCGCCCCGCTGCACCCGTCCCGGTCGCGGTCGAGTACCGCGCCCACACCACCCCCACCACTTCCAGGACCGCGAAGGCCGAGAACCAATGAGCACCCCGACGTGTTGGACCAGGCTGGCGCGAGTGTGCATGATCATCAGCGCTTCTGAGCGTCCTGCACTTCGTCCCTCCATGAGTAGATGGAGCGGACGCCGGTGGCGATGTTGCCGCAGGCCACAATCAGGTCTCCGACGGCTTGCGTCAATGGACATAAAGATCTGCCCAGGGCGGTCGTGAGACCTGCCCGGTGACGGTCACGAGATCTGCCCGGTGACGGTCACGAGATCTGCCCGGTGATGGCCATGGGATCTGCCCCCAGCCGACGTAACGCATCTCGAGCGGTCGAGACAGCTGGGTGCGGCCGGTCACGACGATGTCGCTGCCTCGGCGCCATTGTCAACGAGGGTTGCATCGAGGTCGCGGTCGCGGTCCTTGAGTCGGTAGGAGTCGCCTTGAGGGCGACGACCTCGGCGTGGTGGACGCTAGCTGAGCGTGCGCAGCGTGTTGCCCAGCAGTTCGCCTGCCTCCGCGAAGCGGCTGGGGTTCTCGCTGGAGAAGTTGAGGCGGATGAACGGACCGGACGGTTCGGCTGGGAACCACTCGCTACCCGGTGCGACCAGCAGGCCTCTGATCTCGCACTCGCGGACGACCTGGTTGACGTCCGTGCCGTCCGGGAGACGGCCCCACAGGTTCAGCCCGCCCGCAGGGACGTGCTCGATGTGCACCTGCGGAGCGTGCATCCTGACGCCGTCGAGGAGCAGGTCTCTGCGGGCACGGAGCTGCTGGCGCATGCCACGCAGGTGTGTCGTCCAGCCGGGCTGGGTGACGACGTCGAGCGCTGCGGCCTGCAGGACGCCGCTGACGTACATGGTCTCGGCGGCGCGGTCCGCGAGGATGCGCTCGCGCGCCGGTCCGCGGGCGATGACCGCAGCAACCCGCAGGGCGGGCGAGACGCTCTTGGTGAGCGACCGCAGGTAGATGACGTGTCCGTCGTCGTCGTGGCCGACCAGGGGCCGTCGGTCGGCGTCGATGGCCAGGTCGTGCGCCCAGTCGTCCTCGACCAGGAACGCACCTCGGGCTCGGACGATGTCGAGCACGGCGGCGCCGGTGTCGGCAGACCACTGCGCTCCGGTGGGGTTGGCGAACGTCGGCTGGGCGTAGAACGCTCGGGCGCCCGTGGCGGCGAGGGCGCGGTCGACGTCGTCGGGGTCCGGGCCGTGCGCGCCGGTCGGTACCGGCACCACGGTCACGCCGGCCTGCTCGGCGGCCAGGATCGCGCCCCAGTACGTCGGCGACTCGACCAGCAGCGGCTGGCCGGGGCCGATGAGCGCACGGAAGATGGAGCTCAGCCCGCTCTGGCTGCCGGCGACGATGAGCACGTCGCGCGCTGACGGCGGGGTCACCCCGACAGGCGCAGCGTCGGCGACCTGGCTGGCGAACCAGGCCTGCAGCTCGGGCAGCCCCGCCGCGGGTGACCGCGTCAGCGCCGCCTCGGTCCGTGCGGCGCGGGCCAGCGCTGCGCGGACGAGCCGCTCCGGGAGCAGGTCCTTGCCCGGGTACCCGGAGTGCAGCGCGATCGCGTCCGGCACCGACGCGCGCTGGGTCGACGACGGTCCGGACAGCCGTGCGCGCGGCGCGCCGAGCGCCGCGGTCTGCCACCGGTAGTCGGCTGGCCGGGCCCGGCGGACCGTGCGCACGTACGTGCCCACGCCTGGGCGGCTCTCGACCAGGCCCAGTGCCGACAGCTGCCGGACCGCCTTCTGCACGGTGACCGGGCTCGCGCCGTGCTCCAGCATCAGGGCGCGGTTCGACGGCAGCTTCGCACCCGGAGGCGCTGTCGCGATCCGGGAGCGCATTGCCGCGACGATGCGCCCTGCACTATCGTCAGACATGAGTCCAGAGAGTAGCGCTATCGCACGGATGCCACCGCCGCTACCCCCCGATCCCGCGCGGCCGCCGTCCGGGCTGGGCTGGGGGCTGCTGGGGGTGGTGGCGTTCTCCTTCACGGTCCCGTTCACGCGGGTCGCGGCGCACGACGGCCTGTCGCCGCTGTTCATCGGCTCAGGACGCGCCGTCGCCGCTGCGACGCTGGCGGCGGTCGCCTTGGCCGTGACCCGGCAGAGCTGGCCGAGCGGCGGCCAGTGGCTCCGCCTGGCGGTCGTCGCCGGCGGAGTCGTCGTCGGGTTCCCGCTCCTGACCTCGTACGCGCTGACGCAGTCCCCGGCCAGCCACGGCGCGGTGGTCATCGGGCTGCTGCCCGCGGCCACTGCCGTCATGGCCGTGCTGCGCGGCAGGGAGCGGGCGCCCGTGCCGTTCTGGCTGTCCGCGGCGCTCGGCGCCGCCGCCGTCATCGCGTTCGCCGCGCTGCAGAACGGCGGTCTCGGATCGCTGCACCGGGCGGACCTCCTGCTGTTCGGAGCCGTGCTGGCCGCCGCCGCCGGCTACGCCGAGGGCGGCCTGCTGGCTCGGGAACTCGGCTCGTGGCAGACGGTGTCGTGGGCGCTGCTGCTCGCCGCGCCGCTGATGCTCGTGCTCACGACGGTCGCCGTGGCTCAGGAGCCCCCTCAGGGGACGGCTGCCCAGTGGTGGGCGTTCGCGTACCTCAGCGTCGTCAGCATGTACCTGGGCTTCTTCGCCTGGTACCGGGGCCTGGCGATCGGTCCCATGACCACCGTCAGCCAGGTGCAGCTCATCCAGCCCGTCCTCAGCATCACCTGGGCGACGCTGCTGCTGAGCGAGCAGCTGACCTGGGCGACCGCCGTCGGCGGCCTGGTCGTCATCCTGTGCGCACGGACCGCCGTGCGCACCCGCCTCAGCGACATCGAGCAGCTCAGACGCGAGACCTGAGCCCGCTGGGCCGACACCCACGAGTCGGTCACCGGCGTGGTCGCCGTTCCGGCGCGGAGCGGGTCCGGCGCTGGGCGGCGGTCACCGCCTCCGGGCTGACGCGGCTCGACCCCGACACCCTCACCCCGTCGACCACCGCCCCCTCCTGGGCCACTGGCCGCGTCCCGATCGGTCCTACTCGTCGATCCAGGCCAGGTACACCTGCCGGCCGTCGCCGGTGGCCCGCGCCTCGAACCGCAGGCTGTGCTGGTGCTCGGTGCCGTCGTGGTGCAGCACCGGCAGGTCCACGCAGCGACCCAGGACGATGACCGCCCCGGTGGTCAGGTGCCGGGTGAAGCCGGCGACGTGCTGCGCGCGCATCCTCGGCGGGACGATCGTGGTGATCCGCTCACCGACCAGGTCCTGCACGGCGTAGCCGAACAGTGCGGCAGCAGCAGGGCTCACGGCGATCATCCGGTTGCTCTCGTCGGCCGCCACCACCGCGACGTCCGAGGTCCGGACCACCTCGTCGTCCCAGTCCAGGGCCCCACCGCTCAGGGGCAACACGTCCACCAGGCTGGCGTCCCACGCCGACGGAGGAACACCCTTGACCTGGGCCACGACCTGGTCGCAGGCCCAATCGCGCAGGCTGACGATCTCCGGCAACGGCGGGCGCAGCAGCAGCCGGCCGTTGCGGGCGAGTTCGACGGAGAGGTCCATGGCGTCCTGGAAGTGGCCGAACACCTCGGTGCCGGTGTCCACCGCCAGGACGACGGTCACGTCCATCACGCTCGTCCCGTCGGGCCCGGTCCGGACCGTCGCGGCGCGGCCGGCCCGGTCGGTGCCGGTGGCCAGCAGGACGTACGCCCGACCGGCGGCGGCCAGGTCGAGCGTGTCCGGACCGTCCGGCCGCGCAGCCCGGACCAGGTACAGCTCGCGCAGCACCGCCGCCTGGTGCTCCAGCGCCGCGAGCCACAACGTGACGGGGACGGCGGGCAGCACCACGACGGTGTCGACCTGGTCCGCGAGCAGATCCAACCCGTCCAGGTCCCACTCGGGGCCGATGCCGTCGTCGACGGCCGTCGACGAGCCGTCGATCGTGAACCAGACGACCTTGCCGTCGGCGCCGAGCCCGTCGATGCCGAAATCGGCACCGAGACAGGCGACCAGGCGCAGCCCGCGTCCGGTGGTGGCGTGCTCGCTGAAGTGCCGCTCGAGCAGCACCGAGGGGCTGAAGTCGCGCACGGCGACGAGCACGCGGTCGGGCTCGACCGTGACGGAGACCTCGCAGTCGGTGCGGGCGTGCAGGACGGCGTTCGTCACGAGCTCGCTCACCGCGAGCTCGGCGTCGTCGGACCATTCCTCGTGGTCGCTGCCATCCAGCGCCGAGCGCACATGACGGCGAGCCGCGGCGACGCTGGCGGGATCGGCCGGGAGCCGAACGGTCTGGGGCGACGGCGGCACGAGGTCCGACCCCCCTCCACCATCAGAGATGCCGTCCGAACCATCACGGCGTTGGAAGAAGTCTCACACGGCCCGGGCCCGTTGCGGGGGCTGCACACCCCAAATGTCCGTTCGGCGGGCAGGCCCATCCGGGCCGCCCCGACGACCTGGTGACCGATCGCTGCCCGGCTGAGGAACGCGGGCACCTACAGCAGGACGAGCGTGGCACGCGCCTCGACTGCCCACCGCAGCCGGGCACGCGCCGCCTCCTCGCCCGCGGACACCGTGAGCAGGACGTACGGCCGGTCGGGGCCCTCCGGCTCGTCCGCCACCTCCGCCCGGACACCGGCCAGCACCTCCAGCGACCGGGTCGCCTCGCTCGCGACCTGGTCGACGAGTCGCAGGCAGGCCTCCGGGCCCAGCTCGCGCCCGAAGAAGATCCGCAGCAGGACGCCGTTGCGGGGCGGCACCACCTCGACCGGTTCTGCCAGCCGGCTACGCAGGTGCTGTCGTCCCGAGGGCGTCAGGCGCAACCGCCCGTCCTGGCCCCTGACGACCATCCCGTCGCGCGTCAGCCGGGCCAGGGTCGGGTAGATCTGGCCGAAGCTCTCGCTCCAGAAGTGGCCGAGCGTGCTCCGGATGGCGGAGCGCAGTGCATAACCGGTCATCGGCTCCATGCTCAGCCCTCCGAGGACGGCCAGGTCGGTCTGCGAGGTGCGTGTCATGGGCTGGACTATATCTGACAGATATGATCTGATCCTCTCATGGACGAGATCAGCGCCCGGTGGCCCGGGAACGCAGCAGCAGCCCTCATGATCGGCGTGGCCGGCTTCCAGGTGGCGCTCGCCGCAGGAGCCCCGTGGGGGACGCTGGCCTACGGAGGCGCCGCGACGGGCACCCTCCCCGACCACCTGCGCGTGACCAGTGCGCTGGTGGCACCCGTGTACCTAGGGCTGGCCGCCGTGGCCTCGGGTGCCGTCGGCTCGCGCCGGCTGCGCACGGTCGTCACCCGCGCCGGCGCCGGGCTGATGGCGATCGGCGCCGCGGTGAACCTCGCGTCCCCGTCGCTGCCCGAGCGTCTCGTGTGGGTCCCGGTCACGGCAGCAGCGGCCCTGGCCCTGTGGCACGCGGCCCCGCCGTCCGTCACAGCGCCCCGATCGACGCGAGTGGCAGGATCAGCGGGGTGAACGACGTCGACGTCCAGGTCACCGAGGTGGGCGCCCGAGACGGGCTGCAGAACGAGTCGACGGTGCTCGATCCGTCGGTGCGCGCCGAGCTGGTGCGCCTGCTCGCCGGTACCGGCGCGCCGCGGGTCGAGGCGGTCTCGTTCGTCCACCCACGGCTGGTCCCGGCGATGGCCGGGGCGGAGGAGATCATGGCCGGGCTGGACGCCGGGCGCCAGGACGGCGTCGCGCTGAGCGGCCTGGTCCTGAACCGGAAGGGCTTCGACCGGGCCGTGGCCTCAGGGGTCGACGTCGTCAACTACTCGTTCCCGGTGAGCGAGGGCTTCGCCGCTCGGAACCAGAACACCACGGTCGAGGCGGGCGTCTCGGCGAGCCACGAGATCGTGGCGGCGGCGCGCGGGCACGGCCTGCCCGTGGTGGTCACCCTCAGCACCTCGTTCGGTTGCCCCTTCGACGGCGAGGTGCCGACGGCGCAGACGCTGCGGGTGGCCGAGCAGGTGATGCAGGTGCCCCCGGACGAGATCTGCCTCGGCGACACGATCGGGGTGGGGGTGCCGACCCAGGTGACGGCGCTGACCCGCGGGCTGCTCGCGCTGGGCGCCACTCCCGCCATGCACTTCCACAACACCCGGGGGACGGGCCTGGCGAACGCCCTGGCGGCGGTGCAGGCGGGGGTGCGGCGGCTGGACGCCTCGGTCGGTGGCACCGGGGGGTGCCCGTTCGCGCCGCGGGCGACCGGCAACATCGCGACGGAGGACCTGGCCTACCTGCTCGCCGGCCTCGGCGTGCGCACCGGCATCGACATCGAGGCGGTGATCGAGGTCAACCGGTGGCTCGCCACGCGGCTCGGCCGCGAGCTTCCCGCGATGGTGTCCAGGGCCGGGGTGCCGGACTGGTTCCCGCCGCAGGAGCTGCGGGCGCACTGAGACGGCCGCTCCCTTCAGGGAGCGGCCGGGTCAGCGGCAGATCAGTCCTCGGAGCGCTGCGTCGGGATGCCGGCGAGCAACGAGCGGACCTCGGTCTCGCGGTACCGGCGGTGACCGCCGAGCGTGCGGATCGAGGACAGCTTGCCGGCCTTGGCCCAGCGGGTGACGGTCTTGGGGTCGACCCGGAACAGGGCGGCCACCTCAGCAGGTGTCAGCAGGTTCTCGGTCTCGGTCGCGCGAGCGGCCATCGGGTCCTCCTCATTCGTGGTGCCGGCCTCCACCAGGCCGTACCGCAGGCGAGAAGCACCCGCTCGCGGCCCTCCCATTCTCGGCCCAGGTCGGCATGTCCGCCATAGCCCGAAATGACTATCCGTGAGCCTTCAGACACCGCAGATAGGGTGAAGCGGCAGACCTCGCGACCCGAGGCAGCCACCACAAGGAGCAATCGCCATGAGCGAGGGAACAATCACGAGCACCGCCACGAGCACCGTGTGGAGGACCGACCACGAGCAGGTCGTGGTCTGCCACGACCGCGCCACCGGGCTGCGGGCGGTCATCGCCGTGCACAGCACCGCGCTCGGCCCCGCCCTGGGCGGCACCCGGTTCTTCCCGTACGCCTCGATGGACGACGCCGTGCGCGACGTGCTCGCCCTCTCCCGCGGCATGTCGTACAAGAACGCCCTCGCCGGTCTGGACCACGGCGGCGGCAAGGCCGTGATCGTCGGCAACCCCAGCACCGACAAGACCGAGGCGCTGCTGCGCGCCTACGGGCGGTTCGTCCAGTCCCTCGGCGGTCGGTACGTGACGGCGTGCGACGTCGGCACCTACGTCGCCGACATGGACGTCGTGGCGCGCGAGACCGACTTCGCCACCGGCCGCTCCGAGGTCGACGGCGGTGCCGGTGACTCCTCGGTCCTGACCGCCTTCGGCGTCTTCCAGGGCATGCGCGCGGCGGCCGCCCACCGGTGGGGCGGCCCGTCCCTGGCCGGGCGCCGGGTGGGTGTCGCCGGCGTCGGCAAGGTCGGCAAGCACCTGACCGACCTGCTGGTCCAGGACGGTGCCGAGGTCGTGATCACCGACGTCGACGCCGGCGCGGTGCAGGTCGTGCGCGACCGGCACCCGCAGGTCGAGTCCGTCGCCGACACCGACCTGATGGTCCGCGAGGACCTCGACGTGTACGCCCCCTGCGCGCTCGGCGGCGCGCTCGACGACGAGACCGTCCAGGTGCTCAAGTCCACGGTGGTCTGCGGCGCCGCGAACAACCAGCTCGCCCACGATGGCGTCGAGGACGTCCTGGCCGGACGCGGCATCCTGTACTGCCCGGACTACCTGGTGAACGCGGGCGGCGTCATCCAGGTGGCCGACGAGCTGCGCGGGTTCTCGTTCGACCGCGCCCACGCCAAGGCGGCCCGCATCTACGACGCCACGCTCGGCGTGCTCACCGAGGCCGCGGAGCGCGGGATCACGCCCACCTCCGCCGCCGGCGCCCTGGCGGAGCGCCGGATGACGGAGGTCGGCCAGGACCGACCCTGGCTTCCGCGCCGCTGAACGCCGACCGAGCCCGGGAGGCGGTCACCGGGTGAGGATCCAGGAGCGGTCGCGGGCGAGTCCGTGGACCGAGGTGCCGGAACTCCTGGCGACGATGTACCGTTGAGGGACGCAGAGAAGCCAACCGCTCGGGCCGCCGTCGTGCCAGCCCCGGGATGACGATGAGGGGGTCACGCCATGGGGCGCGGCCGTCAGAAGGCCAAGCAGACCAAGGTCGCTCGGGAGCTGAAGTACTACAGCCCCGAGACCGACTACGAGCGTCTGCAACGCGAGCTCCGGGGAGAGCCGATCAAGGCTCCACCTCCCGAGGAGCCTGAGAGCGACGACGACGAGTACGGCGCGTGGACGTCGCACAACCGCTGAGTCGCTGACCGTCCCCGGTGCCACCCCTCGCGGGGGGGGCGCCGGGTCCTGTCGTGCGTGGCGGATCAGCCCACCGGGTGCTCGCCCGTGGTGCGCACGGTCCCGCCGTGCACGCCCTTGGCACCCCGGACGACGTCCTGGTCCCCACCTGGCCCGGCCTCCTCGTCGCCCTGCACCCGCCCGAGCACCCAGGGGGCCACCCCGGCGGTCTGCAGCCGTGCGAGCGTGGCGTCGACCCCGTCGGCGGCGACCACGGCCACCATGCCCACACCGACGTTGAGCGTTCGCTCGAGGTCGGTGCGCGGCACCCGTCCGAGCGACTGCACGAGGCTGAAGACCGGCGGCGGTGTCCAGGTGGTCCGGTCGATCGTGGCCGTGACACCGGGGGGCAGCACCCGTGCGAGGTTGGCGGCGAGACCGCCGCCGGTGACGTGGCTGAACGCGTGCACGGCCGCTGCCTCGTCCGCGGCGAGCGCGAGGCAGGCGAGCGTGTAGAGCCGGGTGGGCTCGAGCAGCTCCTCGCCCACGGTGCGCCCGAGCTCGTCGACGTGCCGGTCGTAACCCCAGCCGGCGACCTCGAGCACGCGCCGCACCAGCGAGTAGCCGTTGGAGTGCAGGCCGGACGACGCCATCGCGACCACGACGTCGCCGGCGAGCACCCGCTCCGGGCCCAGCACGTCGTCGGCCTCCACGACGCCGGTGGCCGCGCCCGCGAGGTCGTACTCGTGCTCGCCCAGCAGACCGGGGTGCTCCGCCGTCTCCCCGCCCACCAGCGCCGTGCCGGTGAGCCGGCAGCCCTCGGCGATGCCGCGGACGATGTCGGCGATCCGCTCCGGGACGACCTTGCCGCAGGCGATGTAGTCGGTCATGAACAGCGGGCGCGCCCCGCTGACCACGATGTCGTCGACGACCATGCCGACCAGGTCGTGACCGATCGTGTGGTGCACGTCCATCGCCTGGGCGACCGCGACCTTGGTGCCCACGCCGTCGGTGCTGGTGGCCAGCAGCGGCCGACGCATCCGGAGCAGCTCGGAGGCGTCGAACAGGGCCGCGAAGCCGCCGATCCCGCCGAGCACCCGGGCGTCGTGCGTGGCGGCGACGGCGTCCTTCATCAGCTCGACGGCCTCGTCACCTGCCTCGACGTCGACCCCGGCTGCGGCATAGGTGACTCGCTGGGTCGGCACGGCGTCAGGCTACCGAGCGGGCTGTGGACGCAGCCAGGAGGTCAGGGGCGGCTCAGGGCGTCGACGGCCCCGCCGCCGGACCCGGGGGTCACGCCGTCGGCGTCGATCGGCAGCTCGGTCTGGCCGGGGAGCATGCCGAGGTCGTGCACGTCGTCGATCTTCACCGGGTAGCTGCCGGTGAAGCAGGCGGTGCAGAGCCGCTCGACCGGCTGCTCCGTCGCCTCGACCATGGCCTCGACACCGATGTAGCCGAGCGAGTCGGCGCCCAGCGAGGAGCGGATCTCCTCGACGGCCAGCCCGTTCGCGATCAGCTCGGCGCGCGAGGCGAAGTCGATGCCGTAGAAGCACGGCCACTTCACCGGCGGGGAGGAGATGCGCACGTGCACCTCGGCGGCGCCGGCCTCGCGCAGCATCCGCACCAGCGCGCGCTGGGTGTTGCCGCGCACGATCGAGTCGTCGACCACGACCAGGCGCTTGCCGCGGACGACGTCCCGCAGCGGGTTGAGCTTGAGCCGGATGCCGAGCTGGCGGATGGTCTGGGACGGCTGGATGAAGGTGCGGCCGACGTAGGCGTTCTTCACCAGGCCCTGCCCGTAGGGGATGCCCGAGGCCTCGGCATAGCCGATCGCGGCCGGGGTGCCGGACTCCGGCGTCGGGATGACCAGGTCGGCCTCGACCGGGTGCTCGGCGGCGAGGCGGCGACCCATCTCGACCCGGGCGGCGTGCACCCCGCGTCCGGCGATGGTGGTGTCCGGGCGAGCCAGGTAGACGTACTCGAAGACGCAGCCGGTGGGGGTGGCCTCGGCGAACCGCTGCGTGCGCAGCCCGTTCTCGTCGATCGTCACCAACTCGCCCGGCTCGATCTCGCGGACGAGCGACGCCCCGACGATGTCGAGGGCCGCGGTCTCGGAGGCCACCACCCAGCCGCGCTCCAGCCGGCCCAGCACCAGCGGCCGGATGCCGTGGGGGTCGCGGGCCGCGTACAGGGTCTGCTCGTCCATGAAGACCAACGAGAAGGCGCCGCGCAGCTTCGGGAGCACCTCGAGCGCCGTGGCCTCGAGGGTGCGGTCGGGCGAGCCGGTGAGCAGCGTGGTGATCAGCACGGTGTCGGTGGTGTTGCCCCGCGCCATCTCGCCACGGCTCATCCGGCCGTACATGTGCTCGACCAGGTCGCGCAGCTCGGCGGTGTTGGTGTGGTTGCCGTTGTGGCCGAGGGCCACGGTGCCGGCCGCGGTGTTGCCGAGAGTGGGCTGGGCGTTCTCCCACTCGCTCGCGCCGGTGGTGGAGTAGCGGGTGTGGCCGATGGCCAGGTGGCCCTTGAGCGGCGCGAGCGAGCGCTCGTCGAAGACCTGGGAGACCAGGCCCATGTCCTTCAGGACGAGCAGCTGGGAGCCGTTCGAGACGCAGATCCCCGCCGACTCCTGGCCGCGGTGCTGCAGGGCGTAGAGCCCGAAGTACGTCAGCTTGGCGACGTCCTCCTCGGGGGCCCAGACCCCGAAGACACCGCAGGCGTCCTGGGGCCCCTTCTCGCCGGGGAGCAGGTCGTGCGACAGCAGGCCGTCACCACGTGGCATGCCCCCATCGTCGCACGAGGCGCAGGTGCGGGCCCTACGCTCCCCGGCATGACGTTCTGGCTCGAGGTGATGGGCTGGGCGGGCTCGGCCGTGCTGGTGTGGTCGTTGGCCCAGGCCCGGGTGGTGCGCTTCCGCGCGCTCAACCTCGCGGCGTCGGTGGTGCTGACCGGCTACAACCTGGCGCTCGGGGTGTGGCCGATGGTGGCGATGAACCTCGTCATCTCGGTGCTCGACGTCTACCACCTGGTGAAGCTGCTGCGCTCGCGCGACGACGACGCCGTCTACGAGGTGGTCGAGGTCCGCCCGGACGACGAGTACCTGCGGCACGTCCTTGACCGCAACGCCACCGACGTCGAGAGGCACAACCCCGGGTTCGCCTGGGGGACGCAGGCCGACGGCGGCACCGGCGCACCCGGTGAGGCGCACCGGGCCGCGTTCCTGGTGCTGCGCGACATCGAGACCGTCGGTCTCGTCCTGCTCTCGGACGACGGGTCAGGCGACGGCCGGGTCGAGCTCGACTACGTCCTGCCCCGGTTCCGGGACTTCTCGGTCGGCAAGTTCGTCTACCGGCACGGCGGGCGGCTGACCGAGCGCGGCTTCCGCCGGCTGGTGGCCTCGACCCGGATGCCGGACGCGGCCGAGTACTTCCCGCGGGTCGGGTTCACCCCTGACGCCTCGGGACGCCTGGTGCTGGAGCTGGCGGCGTGAGCGACGTCGAGGTGCGCGACGTGCCCGACGCGGACCGGTTCGAGGCGGTGCGCGACGGCGAGGTGGTCGGGCACATCGCCTACCGGCGCACGACCCGCGGCTACTACGCCTTCCTGCACACCGAGGTCGAGCCGGCCGCGGAGGGCGGTGGCGTGGGGTCGGCGCTGGCACGCGGGGCGCTGGAGGCGTTGCGGGAGAACGGGTCCGAGGTTCTCCCCCACTGCCCGTTCGTCAAGGGCTGGATCGCCCGGCACGAGGAGTACGTGTCCCTCGTCCCCGAGGCGGAGCGGGCCCGGTTCGACCTGGCCTGACTCTGGCGCTGTGCCCGGTCAGCGTCGGCGACGGTCGATCAGGACGGCCACCAGGCCGCCGATCAGCCCGCCGACGAGGGCGAGCACGAGGCTCAGGTAGCCGAGGACCTGGCCGAACGAGTACTCCTGCCCGGTGACGGGGTCGGGCGCGAGCGGGGTCAGCAGCGTCACCACGCCGGCGACGGCGACGCCGAGCACCACACCGAGCCCGATGAAGACCGGGTACTTCGGGGTCCGGGTGCGCCGGACCCGCTGCATCTGCTCGACAGGAGGACGTTCGGGACCCTCAGCTGCAGACCCGGTCATGGCTCGACGGTACCCAGGGGCACCCGGTGCAGCGGCAGCCAGGGGGACAGGTCGGTGCGCTGGCCGCTGGCCCGCACCTCGCCCGAGCCGAGCGCCTCGTCCCAGCCGGTCGCGCCGGTGACCAGCCGCAGCCACGCGTCGGCGCTGGTCTCGACCACGTTGGGCGGCGTGCCCCGGGTGTGCCGGGGGCCGGGGACGCACTGGGTGACGCCGAACGGGGGCACCCGCACCTCGACCGCGTTGCCCGGTGAGCGCTCCGCGAGCTCCTCGAGCGCCCAGCGCACCGCCGTCGCCGTCGTCGCGCGGTCGGCCGTGCCGGGTTCGCGGGCCCAGGACGTCAGCGCCGCGCGTCCGGCGGCGGGGTCGGTGCGTCGACGGGCCGGCATCAGAGCAGCCGGCGGTCGGCTGCCCAGCGGGTCAGCTCGTGCCGCGAGGAGAGCTGCAGCTTGCGCAGCACGGCGGAGACGTGGGTCTCCACCGTCTTCACCGAGATGAACAGCTCCTTGGCCACCTCCTTGTA
>JBBQSN010000098.1:0-13259 GCA_038213835.1 Actinomycetales bacterium | reverse complement strand
GTCGAGCGCAGTGAGCTGCATCACTTCGGTTTTGCTGCCGAGGACATCGTGGTGGTCGTCGGTCAGGACGGTCTGGTGGCCAACGTCGCCAAGTACCTCGACGAGCAGCCGGTGGTCGGCGTCGACCCCGCGCCAGAGGTGAACCCCGGGGTGCCGGTGCAGCACCGGCCGCAGGACGTCGCGGACCTGCTCGCCGCCACCGCAGGAGGGGAGGCGGTGGTGCGGGCCCGCGCGATGGTGGCCGCGAGAACCGACGACGAACAGGTCATGGTGTCGCTCAACGAGGTCTACGTCGGGCACCCGAGCCACCAGTCGGCCCGGTACCGGCTGCTCACCCCCGACGGACGGTCGGAGCGGCAGTCGAGCTCCGGTGCGGTGGTCGGCACCGGGACCGGGGCATCGGGCTGGTGCGCCTCGCTGGCCGCCCAGCGCGGCGGGCTCGACCCGCTCCCCCGCCCGGACGGATCGGGCCTGTCCTGGTTCGTCCGGGAGCCGTGGCCGTCGCCGTCGACCGGCACGGCCCTGTCCGCCGGGATGCTCGAGCCCGGGGAGGAGCTCGCCCTGGTCGTCGAGAGCGACGGGCTCGTGGTCTTCGGCGACGGCATCGAGACCGACCGGCTCACCTTGTCGTGGGGGCAGCAGGTGCGGATCGGACTCGCGCGACAACGCCTCTCGCTGGTCTGCGGCTAGCGTCGGCCGGCGGGGCGCACCAGCACCCGCAGCGGGCCGAGCGGCACGAAGCCCTGTGCCACAGCCGGTTCCAGCTCCTGGTGGCGCTCATACCCCACGACGGGCAGCTCGCCCAGGCGGTCTCGTGCACCCGCCACCAGGGCGGCGAAGACGTCTCCGAGGTCGGCCGGGTCCGGTGCACCGACGTTCGACAGGCCGATCACGGCGGCGTGCCGGTGCCCCGTCCCGCGGCCGACACGTGCGCCGGCGCGCAGCACGTCGAGGACGACCACGTCCGACCCGAGGTCCGGACCGTCGGACGTCGCGACGACCGTCGACAGGGCGTCCTGAACGGGGAGCGGTTCGCTGGTCCCGATCCAGGTCGCGTCGAAGAGCACCTCGAGACCCGTGGCCTCGAGGTCGAGGTCGGCGTACGAGTCCTTGATGCTGCACTGCCGGCGACCGGCGAGCGCCCGCAGCACCTCGTCGGCCGTGACGCCGGGCACCAGGGTGACGGCGTCCGGGTGGTAGAGCGGCGGCGGTGCGTCGGTGCGCCAGACCCTGCCGTCGTCGTCGGCGCCGACCCCGTGCGAGGCGCTCACCAGGGCACACCAGGACGCGTTCTGGCGCACCGCTCCCCGAAGCAGAAGGTCGATCATCGCGCCGCCGACCGAAGCGATACGGCGTGCCGCATCGACGCGCGGGCACGCTTACGGTCTCCGGCCGCGTCATAGGCGCACGCCAGCCGGAACCATGAGCGCCAGTCGTCCGGTGCGGCGTCGGTCTCGGCCCGGTACTGGGCGAACGCCTCGTCGGCGTCCCGTCGGACCACGCGTCCGCCGGGCGTGCGCGGCAGGTCGTCGACAGGCAGCCCGCCCTCGGCCTCCAGGACGCGCGCCATCGACTCGGTCTGGGCTCCGAACCGCACCTCGCGCAGGACGGCGGCACCGACGAGGAACGGGACGAGCATCAGCGCCGCCCCCAGCGCCACGCCGACCGGCTCGCCGGTGAGCAGCAGCAGCCAGGCCCGCTGGCCCAGCAGCACCACGTAGAGCAGGCAGAGGGCGACGACGACGAGGGCTACGACCTTGGCGCGCACCGCTGCTCCGTCCTCGTCACAGGTCGGGTCACAGGTCGAGGTAGTGCTCGAGGCCCACCGTCAGCCCCGGACGGGACCCGACGGTGCGCACCCCCAGCAACACGCCGGGCATGAACGAGGAGCGGTCGAACGAGTCGTGCCGGATCGTGAGCTGCTCGCCGGGTCCGCCGAGCAGGATCTCCTCGTGCGCCACCAGGCCACGCAGCCGCACCGAGTGCACCGCGATGCCGTCCACCCGGGCGCCGCGAGCGCCGTCCAGGGCCGTCGTCGTGGCGTCGGGCGGCTCCGCCAGGCCGGCCTCGCGTCGCGCCGCAGCGATCTGCTCGGCCGTGTGCCGGGCGGTGCCCGAGGGGGCGTCGACCTTGTCGGGGTGGTGCAGCTCGATCACCTCGACCGACTCGAAGTGCCGGGCCGCGACGGCGGCGAACCGCATCGCGAGCACCGCGCCGAGCGCGAAGTTCGGGGCGACCAGCACCCCGACCTCGGGGTGCTCGGCGAGGTCGGCCCGCACCGCGGCGAGCCGGTCGTCGGTCCAGCCGGTGGTGCCCACGACCGCGTGCACCCCGTGCGCCACGCAGAACGCGAGGTTGCCCGGCGCCGCGTCCGGCACCGAGAAGTCCACGACCACCCTCGCCCCGGCGTCGACCACGGCCTGCGGGTCGTCGCCCTTGTCGACCCGGGCGACCAGCTCGAGGTCGTCGGCGGCCTCGACGGCGGCACAGGCAGCAGTGCCCATCCGTCCGGCGGCGCCCATCACGGCGACCCTGGTGCGCTCCACGGCTCGGTCGTCCACGGCAGCAACCCTAGCGGCGAGTGCCCGCCCTCCGGCTCAGACCTCGAACCGGACGCCCTGCGCCAGCGGCAGCTCGCCGGAGTAGTTCACCGTGGTGGTCATCCGGCGCATGTAGGCCTTCCACGCGTCGCTGCCGGACTCGCGGCCGCCACCGGTCTCCTTCTCGCCGCCGAAGGCACCACCGATCTCGGCACCGGACGTCCCGATGTTGATGTTGGCGATCCCGCAGTCCGACCCGGTGGCCGAGACGAACAGCTCCGCCTCCGACTGGTCCTGCGTGAAGATGCTCGACGAGAGACCCTGCGAGACGGCGTTGTTCAGCTCGATCGCCTCGTCGAGGGTCTCGTACGCCAGGACGTAGAGCAGGGGCGCGAAGGTCTCGGTGCGTACGACGTCGGCCTGCGCCGGCATCCGCACCACGGCGGGCTCGGCGTAGTAGGCGTCCGCGGCCTCGTCGGCCAGCCGCCGGCCGCCGCCCACGAGCAGCTCGCCGCCCGCGTCTGTCGCCGCCGCGATCGCGGCCTGCATCCCGGTCCAGGCCCGCTCCCCGATCAGCGGCCCGACCAGGGTGCCGTCGGCGAGCGGGTCGCCGACGGGGAGCCGTCCGTAGACGTCGACCAGCCGGTCGACCAGGCCGTCGACCACCGACGCGTGCGCGATGACGCGGCGCAGGGTGGTGCACCGCTGGCCCGCGGTGCCCGCGGCCGAGAACACGATGCCCCGCACCGCCAGGTCGAGGTCCGCCGACGGCGCGACGACGGCCGCGTTGTTGCCGCCGAGCTCGAGCAGGCAGCGGCCGAACCGCGCTGCGACCCGCGGGCCGACCTCGCGTCCCATCCGGGTGGAGCCGGTGGCCGAGACCAGAGCCACGTCCGGGTGCTCGACGAGCCGCTCCCCCACCTCGGCAGCGCCCAGCACCACCTGTCCGAGGTGCTCGGGCGCCCCGACCTCGCGAGCGGCCCGGTCGAGCAGCGCCGCGCAGCCGAGGGCGGTGAGCGGCGTCGTCTCGGACGGCTTCCACACCACCGTGTCGCCGCACACCAGGGCGACGGCCGTGTTCCACGACCACACCGCTACCGGGAAGTTGAAGGCGCTGATGACGCCGACGACGCCCAGCGGGTGCCAGGTCTCGCCCAGCCGGTGCCCGGGACGCTCCGAGGGCATCGTGCGGCCGTACAGCTGGCGCGAGAGCCCGACGGCGAAGTCGCAGACGTCGACCATCTCGTGCACCTCGCCGAGCGCCTCGGAGCGGATCTTGCCCGCCTCCAGGCTGACGAGGTCGGCGAGCTCGGACCTGTGCTCGGCCAGCAGCTCCCCCAGCCGCTTCACCAGGGCGCCGCGCACCGGCGCCGGCACGGCGCGCCAGGCCACGAACGCCTCCAGGGCGCGGGCCACGGCCGCGTCGACATCGTCGGACGTGTGCCAGCCGATCTCGGCCAGCGGTGTCCCGGTCAGGGGGGTGCTCACGACGTGCTCGCCGACGGGGACGCTCGCCCCGAGTCGGGCCAGCCGGTCGGCGGCGAGGTCGCGGAGGGCGTCGGGTGCAGGCAGGGCGCTCGGGTTCACGGCGGCCACTGTGCCACGCGTGGGAGGCTCCCCGGCATGGACGCCACCGCGGATCGGACCGGGCCAGGACTGGTGCGGCACCGGTTCGCCACCCGGGCGGTGCTCGCTGTGGCCGTGGCACTGCTGGTGGTGCTGGCCGCGACCGCCCAGGGCTACGGCTGGCACCGCGACGAGCTCTACTTCCGGATGCTGGCGCCCTCCTGGGGGTACGTCGACCAGCCGCCGCTCGTCCCCGCCCTGGTCAGGACGCTGGGCGGTCTCGTCGACGAGCCGTGGCTGGTCCGGCTCCCGGCAGCCGCCTGCGCCGCCGCCTCGCTGGTCGTGCTGGCCCTGGTCGCGCGCGAGCTCGGAGGAGGCAGGCGCGCTCAGGTGCTCGCGGCCGTCGCCGTCGCGGGCGGCACCACGACGCTGCTGTTCGGCCACGTGCTCCTGACCTCGTCGATCGACCTCCTGGTCTGGCCGCTCACCTGCCTGCTGGTGCTCCGGGCGGTGCTGCGGGACGAGCAGCGCTGGTGGCTCTGGACCGGCCTGGTGGTCGGGCTGAGCACCTGGAACAAGTGGCTGGTCGTCCTGCTGCTGGTGTCCCTGGCCGTCGGTCTGCTGCTCACCGGTCGCGGACGGGTGCTGCTCTCGCGCGGCGTGGTCGCAGGCGGCCTGCTGGCCGCCGTGCTCGCGCTGCCGAACCTCGCCTTCCAGGCGTCGAACGGATGGCCACAGCTGGCCATGGGGGCGGCGCTGGCCGAGAACAACGCCGACGAGGTACGGGTGATGACCTGGGTGTTCCTCGTCATCGGCCTCGGGCCTCCCCTGGTCGCGGTCTGGGGCGCCGCGCTCGTGCAGCTGTGGCGCCGCCCGGCCTGGCAAGAGGCCAGGTTCCTCGGCGTGGCCCTGCCAGCGCTCGTGCTGCTCACCCTGCTCGCGGGGAGCCAGCCGTACTACCCGACCGGTCTGCTGGCCGTGCTCGTCGCGGTCGGCTGCGTGCCGGTCGCCGAGCTGGCGGGCCGCTCGCGAACCTGGCGCAGGGCGCTGGCGGCCGCACTGGTGCTGAACACCGCCGTCTCGGCCGTCGTGGCGCTGCCCCTGCTGCCGCTCGGGCTCCTCGGCCGCACACCGGTGCCCGGCCTGAACCAGGTGGCCGCCGATCAGGTGGGCTGGCCCCGCTACGTCGAGCAGGTGGCCGGCGCGT
Organism: Actinomycetales bacterium; assembly: GCA_038213835.1. Lineage (GTDB taxonomy): Bacteria > Actinomycetota > Actinomycetes > Actinomycetales > CAWJMD01 > JBBQSN01. Next base: position 7,946 of record JBBQSN010000098.1, on the reverse strand, counting down.
GGGCCTCGATCCCCGACGCCGAGCGGGCCGGTGCCGTGCTGCTGGCCTCGAACTACGGCGAGGCCGGCGCGCTGGCCCGGTTCGGCCCGGCCCAGGGCCTGCCCGCCCCCTTCAGCGGCCACAACGCCCTCGGGGACGCCGCGCCGCCGTCCGACACGTCGGTGGTCCTGCTGGTCGGGGACCAGCTGACCGGGCTGGAGCCGTCGTTCGCGTCGTGCGAGGTCGTGGCGCGCCTGGACAACGGCGTCGGCGTCGACTCCGAGGAGCAGGGCGTCCCGGTGGCCGTCTGCCGCGACCCGTCGGTGCCGTGGTCCGAGCTGTGGGACCGGGTGCGGCACCTGGACTGAAACGCCACGAGACCCCAGAAGACGTTCGTGAGCATGGCGACCTCGAACAGCTTCTCCGGTCTCGCGACCCTTCGGGACGCCCAGCCGGGCGTGCTGATCACGACGGAATCAGAACAGGGTCAGACCAGACCGTGCGATCGTGGATCCGGTCCGGGTGGTCAGGTTCTCGCAGGTGACACCCGACGCTTCGCTCCGGCAGACCACGTCACCGACGGCCAGCGCCTGACCGTACTCGAGCCGATCAGCGTCAAATGCGAAGGCGTCGCCTCGGCAGTCACCCAGGTCGGTACCGTCCGCGCTCACCCAGACCGCCAACGGAAACCAATCGAGGTCACAGTCGGAGGGCTCTGCGGGGCCTGCCCAATCGGCCTGGGCGATGTGGCAACCGGCGTAGGACACACCCACGTCGTCACCGCCGTCGTCTCCTAGGACACACCGGATGTTGTCGCTCGGGCTGACGAAACTGGCCGTGCTGTCGACCCGGCTCGTCTGGACGGGCTGGGACGTCTCGACCGGCGCGCTTGTCTCGGCGGGAGACTGCGAGGTCGACACGGTGGGGTCGGCGGTCATCTGCGACACGACCGGGGACGGCTCCTGGCCGCCAGCCTCGCTCGAGCACGCCGACACCATGACGACCACGCAGAACGCGGGGAACAGGCAAAGAGCCGCCCGACGTCCCGCCCAGAACCGGTCGCGTGATGTCATGGTGGACCTCCTCGTCAGAAGAACCCGCCTCGGAGGATGGCACGGTCGCACCACGAATGGCGGCACCCGATCACGTTCGGTGGCGGACACTCGCCAGTGCGAGAACCGCGAGACCGCGCGAACGGTTCGTCAGCCGACCGGTCTCGCACCACTCCTGCAGCCTCGCGCCCGGTCAGCCGAGCGCGTCCCGCAGGGTGACGGCGGTGACGACGGCGGCCTGGGCGGCCTCGTAGCCCTTGTCCTCGGACGAGCCGGGGAGCCCGGCGCGGTCGAGCGCCTGGGCGTCGTCGTCGCAGGTGAGCACCCCGAAGCCGACCGGGACGCCGGTGTCGACCGCGACCCGGGTCAGCCCGGTCGTGGCGGCGGAGCAGACGTACTCGAAGTGCGGCGTCCCCCCGCGCACGACGACGCCCAGCGCGACCACGGCGTCGAAGCCCGCGCGTGCCAGCCGGGCGGCCGCGACCGGCAGCTCGAACGTGCCTGGCACCCGCACCACGACCGGCTCGACACCTGCCTCGGCCAGAGCGCGCGCCGCACCGGCGAGCAGGCCGTCCATCACGGTCATGTGCCACTGCGCCGCCACCACTGCGACCCGCAGGTCGGGTGCAGCGGGGGTCGCCATGTTCGGCGCGCCGTCCTTGCTCACGGGAGGACTCCTTCCAGGAGCGGATCGGTGCGGTTCTCGCGGGCCGCGGACAGGGGGACGTGCGGGAGGTCGTGACCCAGCCGCTCCTGCTTGGCGCGCAGGTAGCGCATGCTGTCGGCGGTGGCCTCGATCAGCAGCGGTTCGCGCCGCACGACCTCGACCCCGTAGCGGGCCAGACCCTCGACCTTGGCCGGGTTGTTCGTCAGCAGTCGCACCGGGCCGACCCCGAGGTCGGCGAGAACCGCTGCGGCCACAGCGTAGTCGCGGGCGTCGACCGGTAGGCCCAGGTCGGTGTTGGCGTCGACGGTGTCGCGGCCGGCGTCCTGCAGCGCGTAGGCGGCCAGCTTGGGCACCAGCCCGATGCCGCGACCCTCGTGGCCGCGCAGGTACACCACCACCCCCCGCCCCTCGCGCTGGACTGACGTGAGCGATGCCTCGAGCTGCGGCCCGCAGTCGCACCGGCGCGAGCCGAGCACGTCGCCGGTGAGGCACTCGGAGTGCACCCGCACCAGCACCGGGGCCTGCCCACCGGCCGACGTGACGTCTCCGGCGACGAGGGCGACGTGCTCGACGCCCGAGGCGTCGCGGTAGCCGTGGGCGGTGAACTCGCCTGCCCGCGTAGGCAATCGCGTGGTCGCCGCGCGCGCCAGGGTCGGCCGCACCGGGACCGCCGCTGCTGCCCCGTCACCACCGAGGTGGGCCACGAGGTCCTCGATCGTCACCAGCGCGAGACCGTGCTCGTCGGCGAAAGCCCGGCAGGACGTCGCGCGCCGCATCGAGCCGTCGTCGTCGACCAGCTCGACGATCGCTCCCACCGGCGCGCAGCCGGCCAACCGGACGAGGTCGATCGCTGCCTCGGTGTGCCCGGGACGGGCGAGCACTCCACCCGGACGCGACCGCAGCGGCGCCACGTGCCCCGGCCGGGTCAGGTCGGAGGCGACCGTGGCGCCGTCGGACAGCACCCGCACCGTGTGCGATCGGTCGGCGGCGCTGATGCCGGTGCCCACGCCCACGCGGGCGTCGACGGTGACGGTGAACGCCGTGCCCATCGACTCCTCCCCGCGGGCCACCATGAGCGGCAGGCCCAGCAGGTCGGCCCGGTCGTCCTCCATCGGGGCGCAGACATAGCCGGTCCCGTGGCGGACGAAGAACGCCATCCACTCCGTCGTCATGTGCTCGCCGGCCATCACGAGGTCGCCCTCGTCCTCGCGGTCGGCGGCATCCAGCACCAGAACCGGTCTGCCGGCAGCGATCTGCGCGATCGCCGTCTCCACGTCGTCGACCCGAACGACCGTCCTCCGCTCGCTCGCAGGACTCACGGGGCCTCCTCCCGGTCGAGCGCGGCGAAGGCCGCGATCCGCTCCACGTACTTGGCCAGCACGTCCACCTCCAGGTTCACGCTGGTGCCGACCGGCGCCCGTCCGAGCGTCGTCAGCGACAAGGTGGTGGGGATGAGTCCGACCTCGAACCAGGCCGGACGCTCGGCGGGCGCGCTCACGACGGTGACGGTCAGAGAGACCCCGTCGACGGTCACCGACCCCTTCTCGACGAGGTACCGCGCCAGCGCGGGCGGCACCTCGACCCGGACCCGCTCCCAGCGGTCACCGGCCTCGCGCAGCGCGACCGTGCCGACGCCGTCGACGTGCCCCTGCACCACGTGGCCGCCGAACCGTCCGTCGGCCGGCATCGCCCGCTCGAGGTTCACCCGCGAGCCCGGCGCGAGACCGCCGAGCGAGCTGCGCGACAACGTCTCCGCCATCACGTCGACGACGAACGTCCCGCCGGACGGGCTCTCGTCGGTGACGGTGAGACAGACGCCGTTGACGGCGATCGACGCCCCGCGCACGGCGTCCGAGGTGACCAGTGGTCCCTCGACCTCCAGCCGCGCCGACCCGCCCTCGCGCTCGAGCGCCACGACCGTGCCGAGCTCCTCCACGATCCCGGTGAACATCAGCTCTCCTCCTGCTGCTGGTTGAGCGAGTGGGCGGGCCGGTGCGGCACCGCGGTGATCCTCACGTCCGGTCCGGTCCGGACGACGTCGACGACGTCGAGGCGCCCGGCCTCGCCGATGGTGCCGATGCCCAGGTCGCCGACCGCCTGCGGACCGGCACCGAGCAGGACCGGGGCCAGGTACACGACCACCTCGTCGACCAGACCGGCCCGCCAGAACGCGGCTGCGAGAACGGGTCCGCCCTCGACCAGCACCCGGCGCGCCCCGCGCTCCCAGAGCCGCGTCAGCACCTCGGCAGGGTCGTGGGTGGCGAGCACCAGCGTCGGTGCCGCCTCGTCCAGCACGGTGGCGCCGGCCGGCACCGGTCGGTGCCCCACCACCACGCGCAGCGGCTGCCGCTCCGGCGGGAGCGGGGTGCCGTCGGCGGTGCGCGCGGTCAGCGCCGGGTCGTCGGTCAGCACCGTCCCGGTGCCGACGACGATCGCGTCCAGCCGGGCCCGGTGGGCGTGGGCGTCGGCGCGGGACTCGGGCGAGCTGATCCACCGGGCCGTGCCGTCGGCGGCAGCGACCCGGCCGTCCAGGGTCGGCGAGACCTTCCACGTGACGTGGGGACGACCGAGCCGCGCGGCGGCGAGCCAGTGCGGGTCGAGCGCGGTCGCCTCGTCCTCCAGCACCCCGGTGACGACCTCGATCCCGGCGGCTCGGAGCACGTCCGCGCCACCGCCCGCCTCGGTGTCGGGGTCGCGCACGCCCACGACGACGCGGCGCACACCGGCCTCGAGCAGGGCCTCGGTGCAGGGTCCGGTGCGACCGGTGTGCCGGCAGGGCTCCAGCGTGACCACGGCGGTGTCAGGCGGACCGAGGGCGGGGTCCCAGCGCGAGAGGGCGTCGGCCTCTGCGTGCGGCGTCCCGGCCCCGCGGTGCACGCCCGCTGCCCGCGCGACCCCCCCACGGTCCAGCAGCACGCAGCCCACCCGGGGGTTGGCACCGGTCCGCACGGACACCTCGGCCGCCAACGTGATCGCCCGGCGCATGGCCGCGACCTCGCCAGCCCACGCGGGCGCAGCACAACCGTGCTCGGGGTGCCGGGCGCTGCCCACCGGTGCTCCGTCCGCTCGGGCACGGCACCAGGGAACGTGAGGGGGTACGTCGAGGGACCGCGCGGCCGGTCGACGCAGGCGCCCGTGCACGACGGAGCACCTCGTCGGCCGACGACGGCTCTCGGCGTGCTGCCTCCCATCCGGACTCTCACCGTCGGTCCTGGAGTTCCACCAGGTCAACCGGCCGCTGGCTGCGGTCGGGTCGCGGACTGTCACCGCCGGTTCGGAATTGCACCGACCCCGGAGCACGCGCAGATCTGTCTGTCTGCCTCGCGGGCCGTACGGGCCCGCTCCGCCAGTATGCACCGACCAGCGGTCCTCCCGGCACGCCTGCCGCACGGACGGCGCCATGACCTGCGTCACCGGGCACGGGTGGAACGGGGTCCGCGTCGCCCCGCGCTCTGGCATGCTGGACCGGTCCGTGGGCCGCTCGGGGCCCGTGGGCCGGTCCAGCTGCACAGGAGGCCGGATGACCGTGGGCAGCCGTCCACCGGCGGGGCTCCCGACCGCCGGCTCCGACGTGGTCGACGTCGTCGAGCATCGGATCCGCGCCGCCCTCGACGACCGGACGCTGCAGGTGCACTACCAGCCCGTCGTCGACCTCCCCACCTGTCGCGTGGTGTCGGTCGAGGCCCTGGTCCGCTGGTCGGCCGACGACGACGGCCCCCCGATGTCGCCCGCCGAGATCGTCGAGGCGGCCGAGCGCGGCCCGCTGATCCGCGAGCTCGGCCGGTTCGTCCTGGACCGTGCCCTGGACGACATGCTCGCCACGTTCCCCGACCCCGCCGACCGGGTGGTCCTCGCGCTGAACGTCTCGGCCGCCCAGCTGGTCGACGACGATCTCGTCGCGCACCTGCGCGAGGTGTTCGCCACGGGCCGCTGGGACCCGCGGCTGCTCTGCCTGGAGGTGACCGAGACCGTCGCGCTGCAGGACACCGCCCAGGCGGCGCGACGGCTCTCGGCGCTGCGCGAGCTCGGCTGCCAGGTCGCGCTGGACGACTTCGGCCCCGGCTGGTCCTCTCTCGGGCTGCTGCGCGACCTGCCGCTCGACACGGTCAAGATCGACAAGTCCTTCGTCGACCACGTGCACACCTCGTTCACCGACGCCGTGCTGGTGCGCTCGATCGTCGAGACGGCGCACGTGCTGGGCCAGCGGGTGTGCGCCGAGGGCGTCTGGCTGCCGGACCAGGCTCGTCAGCTCAGCGCGTTGGGGTGCGACCGGGCGCAGGGGTGGTGGTTCGGGCGTCCCGTTCCCGCCGGCCCGGAGCTGGTCGCGGCGGTCCGCGGCACCCACCCCGGGCTGAGCACCGACCAGCCGCCGCCGCTGCACCTCGGCGAGCGCGACGAGCTGGTCGTGGTGACCGACGAGCAGCACGTCGTCGCCTACGCCTCGGCCGGGAGCATCCCGCTGCTCGGCGTCTCACCGGCCGCGATGGTCGGTCGCCGGCTGGAGTCGTTCGTCGCCGACGAGATCGGCGACGAGGGCGAGCACACCGTGCAGGTCCACCACGGCGACGGCCACCCGCACTGGCTGCGGTTCACGACGCAGCGGCGCGCGGTCGGTCCCGCCGCCGGCGCGTCAACGCGGGTGCAGGTGCTCTGGGTGGCGGTCGACGTCACCGCTGCGGTGCGGGGCCAGGACGCCCTCGAGGCCTCCGAGGTGCGGTTCCGCACCGTGTTCGACGACGCGCCGATCGGGATGGCGATCCACACCCTGGACGGACGGTTCATCCGCGCGAACACGGTCTTCGCCGCGCTGGTCGGCCGTTCCACGACCGAGCTGATGGCGATGCGCTACCAGGACATCACCCACCCCGACGACGCGGAGGATGACGGCCACAGCACCGCGGAGCTGCAGCGGGGCACGACGGGCAGCCACACCGTGCGCGAGCGCTACCTGCACGCCGGCGGTGACGTCGTGACGGTCGACCTGGGGTCCTCGCTGGTGCGCGAGGCGCCGGACAGCCCGGCCTACGTGGTCGTGCACGTCATCGCGGTCGAGAACCCGTGATCGCGAACAGGCCCGAGGACCGATCCGTCGGCGGCCGTCAGGGCAGGGTGTGGACGGGGTCCGACTCGAACGGGCCCACGACCGTGAGCGAGCGCGGCCTGGCGAACAGCTCGGCAGCCAGGTCGCGCACCTGGTCGGCCGTGACGGCACGGATCCGGGCGAGCGAGGTGTCCAGGCCGACGAACTCGCCGTAGACCAGCTCCGCCTTGCCCAGCCGCGACATCCGCGAGCCGGTGTCCTCCATACCGAGCACCAGCCCGCCGCTGAGCTGGCCGATGCCCCGCTCGAGCTCTGCGTCGGTGATGGGGTCGCAGGCCAGCCGCGACCACTCGCTGGTGAGCAGGTCGACGACCTCGGCGACCCGGCCCGGCGTGCAGCCGGCGTACATGCCGAAGTAGCCGGAGTCGGAGTAGCCCGACGAGAAGGAGTAGACCGAGTACGCCAGGCCGCGCTTCTCGCGCACCTCCTGGAACAGCCTGCTGCTCATGCCGCCACCGAGGACCGCGTTGAGGACCGACATCGCGTAGCGCCGCGGGTCGGTCGCGCAGATCCCCAGCCCGCCGAGCAGCAGGTGCGCCTGCTCGGTGCTGCGCCGCACGGTCAGGACGGTGCCGGTCTCGCTCCCGGTCGGCGCCAGGCCGCCCGTGCCGTCGCCAGCCCGACGCGCGGGAAGCGGGTCGACGCCGGGCTCGACCGGCCAGCCGTCGTGCCGCAGCGCCTCGACGACCTGCTCGCAGAGCCGGTCGTGGTCGACGCCGCCCGCGGCGGTGACGAGCAGGCCGCGAGGCTCGTAGTGCTGCTGGTAGTGGTCCCACACCGCGTCGCGGGAGACCTCGCGGATCGAGTCCGGGGTGCCGCCGATCGGACGTCCGAGCGCGTGCCCACCGAGCACCTGCTCGGCGAACCGCTCGTGCGCGACGTCGGCGGGGTCGTCGTCGTTCATCGCGAGCTCCTCGAGGATGACGCCGCGCTCGGCGTCGAGGTCCTCGGGGGTGATCGTCGCGGAGGTGACCATGTCACCGATGACGTCGACCGCCATCGGCAGGTCGTTGTCCAGCACCCGGGCGAAGTAGCAGGTGTGCTCCTTGCCGGTGACCGCGTTCGCCTCGCCGCCGACGGCGTCGAACACCTCGGCGATGTCGAACGCGCTGCGCCGGGTGGTGCCCTTGAACAGCAGGTGCTCGAG
>JBBQSN010000097.1:0-13376 GCA_038213835.1 Actinomycetales bacterium | reverse complement strand
CCCCCGGGCCCCGGGGGGGGGGGCGGGGGGCCGTGGGGGCGGGGGGCCCCCCCCCCGCCGGCCCCCCCCCCGGGCGGGCCCCCCCCCCCCCCGGGGCCCCCGCGGCCCCGGCCGCGGCCAGCTGCTCCCACCAGGTGCCCGTCATGCGTTCAGCCCTCCCCGTCGTGACGAACAGCCGCCGGCCCGGACGAGACGGACTCGGGCAACGTGCCAGCATCCTCCGAGCACCGTCGCACGGCGCGCGACCGGCTCCATCATCAGGCCCGTCCTGATCCACCGGGCCCGCTGTGACCACCCGCCGGGACCCGCCCGAGCGCATGCCCGTCCGGCTGGGATGATCGAGCCGTGACGGCGGCCCCGCAGCATCGCCTCGAGCAGACGACCGGGCTCGCCTCGGCCCTGCGCGCGGCCGGCGTCCACGAGGCCGACGACTCCACCCGGCGCCGCGCCGAGTACGCCACCGACGCCTCGAACTACCGTGTGCTGCCCGCCGTGGTCGCCTTCCCCCGGCACGCCGACGAGGTGCTCGCCGCCCTCGGCGTCGCCCGCGAGACCGGCACCCCGCTCACCGTCCGCGGGGCCGGGACGTCGATCGCCGGCAACGCGATCGGGCCGGGCATCGTCCTGGACACCTCGCGGCACCTGAACCGGGTGCTCGAGGTCGACCCCGGGAGCCGCACCGCACGGGTCGAGCCGGGCGCGGTGATGGCCACGCTCCAGCGCGAGGCCGCCCCGCACGGGCTGCGGTTCGGGCCTGATCCCTCGACGTGGACCCGCGCCACCCTCGGCGGGATGATCGGCAACAACGCCTGCGGCCCCCACGCCGTCGCGTACGGGAAGACCGCGCAGAACGTGCGCTCGCTGGACTGGGTCGACGCCGCCGGCCGCCGGTACCGCGCCGGCCAGGACGACACCACCTTCACCGACGTCCCCGGTCTGGCCGACCTCGTCCGCGGCGAGCTGGCGCTGCTGCGCACCGAGCTCGGCCGGTTCGGGCGCCAGGTCTCGGGCTACTCCCTCGAGCACCTGCTGCCGGAGAACGGCTCCCACCTCGCCAGGGCCCTGGTCGGCACCGAGGGCACCTGCGGCCTGCTGCTCGAGGCCGAGCTCGACCTGGTGCCCGTCCCCAGCGCGCCGACCCTCGTCGTCCTCGGGTACCCCGACATGCCCTCGGCGGCCGACGCCGTCCCCGCCCTGCTCGCGCACCGGCCGCTCGCGATCGAGGGCATGGACGCCCGGCTGGTCGACCTGGTGCGGCGGCACCGCGGACCGGCGCACGTGCCCGAGCTGCCCCCCGGTGCCGGCTGGCTGATGGTCGAGGTCGGAGGCTGCGACGCCGGCGAGGCGCTGGCAGCGGCGCAGGCGCTCGCCGCCGACTCCGGCACCACCGCCGCCCGCGTGGTCCCCGCCGGTGCCGAGGCGGCCGCCCTGTGGCGGATCCGCGAGGACGGCGCCGGCCTCGGAGGCCGCACGCCCTCGGGCGCGCAGGGCTGGCCCGGGTGGGAGGACGCCGCCGTCCCGCCCGAGCGGCTCGGCACCTACCTGCGCGAGTTCGAGCAGCTGATGGGCGAGCACGGCGTCGACGGCCTGGTCTACGGCCACTTCGGCGACGGGTGCGTGCACGTGCGGATCGACCTCCCGCTGGCCGACGCCCCCGAGCGGATGCGACCGTTCGTCACCGCCGCCGCGCACCTCGTCGCCGCGCACGGCGGCTCGTTCTCCGGTGAGCACGGCGACGGCCGCGCTCGCAGCGAGCTGCTGCCGATCATGTACTCGCCCGAGGCGATCGACCTGTTCGGACGGTTCAAGCACCTCTTCGACCCGGACGCGCTGCTCAACCCCGGTGTGCTCGTGGCGCCCCGCCCGCTGGACGCCGACCTGCGCCGGCCGAAGGCGCTGCCGCTGCTGGCCTCCGGCGGTTTCCCCTTCGCCCACGACCACGGCGACGCGACCACGACCTTCCACCGCTGCACCGGGGTCGGCAAGTGCCGCGCCGACCTCTCCGGCTCCGGCGGCTTCATGTGCCCGTCGTACCTCGCGACCAAGGACGAGAAGGACTCCACCCGCGGTCGCGCGCGGGTGCTGCAGGAGATGGCGAACGGCTCTGTGCTGCGCCAGGGTTGGGCCTCTCCCGAGGTGCACGAGGCACTCGACCTGTGCCTGTCCTGCAAGGCGTGCGCCAGCGACTGCCCAACCGGCATCGACATGGCGACCTACAAGTCCGAGGCGCTGTACCAGACCTACCGCGGCAAGGTCCGTCCGCTGCGGCACTACCTGCTCGGCCAGCTGCCCCGCTGGGCCCGGCTCGCGGGCCTCGCGCCGGCGCTGGTCAACGGGCCGATGACGATCGGGATGCTCCGGAAGCCGTTGCTGCGGCTTGGGGGGATGGACCCGCGCCGTTCGGTGCCGCGGTTCGCGGCCGAGCCGTTCCGGCGCTGGCGCACCAGGCACCAGCCGGGCGGCTCGGGTACTCGGGGCGAGGTGCTGCTCTGGGTCGACTCGTTCTCGGACGCTTTCGACCCCGACGTGGCCAAGGCCGCCGTCACGCTGCTGGAGTCCGCCGGTTACGCGGTGAGACTTCCTGCAGGACAAGCCTGCTGCGGCCTCACCTGGATCTCGACCGGGCAGCTCGACGGCGCCCGCGCCCGCCTGCGCGAGCTGCTCGACCTGCTCGCGCCGTCGGCCGAGCGGGGTGTGCCGCTGGTGGGCCTCGAGCCCTCGTGCACGGCGACCCTGCGCACCGACCTGCTCGAGCTGCTGCCCGCCGACCCGAGGTCGGCGCAGGTCGCCGGCGCCGTTACCACGCTGGCCGAGCTGCTCGAGGGCGCCCGGGCCGACGGCTGGGTGCCGCCCTCGCTCGACGGCACCACGGTGCTCGCCCAGCCGCACTGCCACCAGCACGCCACGGTGGGCTACGGCGCCGACACCGCGCTGCTGCGCTCGGCCGGTGCCGAGGTCAGCACGATCGCGGGGTGCTGCGGGCTCGCCGGCAACTTCGGGATGGAGGCCGGGCACTACGAGGTGTCGGTCGCCGTCGCCGAGAACGGCGTGCTCCCGGCCCTGCGGGCGGCGGCCCCCGGCACCGTCCTGCTGGCCGACGGGTTCTCCTGCCGCACCCAGGTGGCCGACCTCGCGGGCGCGCCCTCCACCACCCTCGCTGAGCTGCTCGCCTCCCGGCTCTGACGGCTGATTCCCCCCGGGTCAGGAGTTGACAGCGAGTCATCGAGGAACATCGGCACGTGCTCACCCAGGGGCTCGGCGCCGTCCTGGACGCCCGGCACCTGCTGATGCCGGCGACGCTGATCCACGAGGAGCCGCAGGCCTTCTGGGCACGTTCCGCAGCAGCCCTCGACGCAGGCCTGCGCTCTGCTAGTTTCGCTCCCGTCCGAGGGAGCGGTCCGGCCGGACGGACCGCCAGGGGAGGGGACGATGGCTCAGCTGAGGATGAACGGACGACGCGTGCTCGAGGCGCAGCTGCAGAACACCGCCGTGCGTGCCGTGAGCGGCTCGATGGTCGCCTACGACGGCCAGGTCCAATTCAAGAGCGCCGGTTTCGGCGGCGGCGACGGCCTGATGGCGGGTATCAAGCGGAAGGCGACCGGCGAGTCCATGTCCCTGATGGAATGCACCGGCTCCGGCACCGTCTACTTCGCCCTCGACGCGCAGGACATCACCCTGGTCGACCTCGACAACGACACGCTGCAGGTCGAGTCGCGCCAGCTGCTCTGCATGGCCGGCAACCTGCGCACCGACATCAAGTTCGCCGGCGTGCGCGGGGCCACCACCGGCCAGGGCCTGTTCACCACCACCGTCTCCGGCCAGGGTCAGGTCGCGATCCTGTCGGCCGGCGGGCCGCTCATCGGCCTCGAGGTCGACGGTCAGAACCCGCTCGTCGTCGACCCGGACGCCTTCGTGGCCGCCCGCGGGCAGCTCAACCAGTCGTTCATCACCGACGTCTCCTGGGCCAACGTCATCGGCGAGGGCAGCGGCGAGCCGTTCTCCCTGCGCTGGGACGGCCAGGGCGTCGTGTACATCCAGCCGGCCGAGCGGTGAGGGCGGCTCCGGTGGGTTCGAAGGGGGTACAGCGCAGATGACGTTCGAGAAGGTCAACTCCAAGGTCGTCAAGGTCAACCTGTCCCAGAGCGGGAACGTCCTGGCGCGCAAGGGCGCGATGCTCTTCTACAGTGGCGATGTCAGGTTCGTCCCGGCCAACGCCGGCGGCGCGGCCGCCGGTGGCGGCATGCCGTCGATGGGCGGCATCGCGGGCATGGCCGGTCGCTCCATGGCCGGCGAGAACGTCGTGATGATGGCCGCGTCCGGCCAGGGCGAGGTGCACTACGGTCGGGCCGGGCTGCACGTCACGATCGTCCAGCTCACCGGCGGCACGCTCGTGGTCGAGGCGAGCCGGCTGCTCGCGCACACCGCGAACCTGCAGTCATCGGTCGTCTCGCTGTCCTCCGGCGGTTCCGGGGGCGGCGGCCTGCGCGGCATGATCCGCGGCGCGGTCACCGGCCAGGGCATGTTCACCACCCAGCTCTCCGGCCAGGGGTCGGCGGTGCTGCTGAGCCACGGCGGCACGATCGAGCTTCCCGTCCGGCCGGGCGGCGGCACGGTCGTCGACCCGCAGGCGTACGTGGGGCACACCGGCAACGTCCGGGTCGACATGTCCGCCAACGTCGGCTGGCGCGAGGCGGTCGGACGCGGTGCGGGAGAGGCCATCCAGCTCAAGCTCGACGGCGAGGGCGTCGTCTACGTGCAGGCATCGGAGCAGAAGCTATGACGACGATCCACACCGCGCGGTCGCTGCCGGACAACGACAACGTCCCCGAGAACCCTTACGCCTGGTCGATCGAGATGAACCCGGGCAAGCCGTGGTTCATGTCCAAGGGCGCGATGATCGCGTTCTACGGCCAGGTCCAGTTCCAGGCCGTGCGGGCGCGCGGTCTCTCCGGCGCGCTCATGCACATGGTCGCGAACCAGTTCTCCTCGCCGCTGTACGCCCAGGACTGGGTGGTGGCAGAGGGCCACGGCAAGCTCGTCATCGGCGACCGCGGGTTCGACCTGAACTCCTACGACCTCGAGGACGGCAACCTCACGATCAAGGCCTCGAACCTGCTGGCCTTCGACAACGGCCTGTCGCTCAACCAGTCGATCGTCCCGGGCTTCGTCACCCTGGTCGGCACCGGCCGTTTCCTGGCCTCGTCGTCCGGCGAGGTCATGTTCGCCGAGCCGCCGCTGCGGGTCGACCCGGAGGCGCTGCTCGGCTGGGCCGACTGCCCGAGCCCGAGCCACCACTACGACGCCGGCTGGATGCAGGGCTTCCTCGGCGGCGCGATGGCGATGTTCGGTGCTTCCTCCGGCGAGGAGCGCCAGTTCGACTTCACCGGTGCGGGAACGATCTTGATCCAGTCCAGCGAGGCCGTCCGCAGCGACCGCGACATCGTCCAGACGATCGAGGGCCAGCTCGGCCTCGTCGGCACCGGCGGCCTGCAGAAGCTGCAGACCTCGATCCAGCAGCGGCTCTCGCAGCAGTCCCAGTAGCGGGTCAGTCGTGGTCGCCGGCGCGGCAGGCGGCGCAGCGCCCGGAGAGGGCGACGTGCCCGGGCTCGAGGTCGAAGCCGTTGGCCTCGTCGACCTTGCGCCTGACGTCGTCGAGCAGGTCGGCCGACAGATCGACCACGGTGCCGCAGGTGCGGCAGCGGGCGTGCAGGTGCGGCTCGGCGAGGTCGGCCAGGTGGTACGAGGTGGTCCCGTGCGAGGAGTGCACGTGGGTGACGACGCCGAGATCTGCCAACCTGTCCAGGGTGCGGTAGACCGTGGCGCGGTGCACGGCGTCCGAGGTGGTCGCCACGGCCGACGCGACCGCCTCGGCGCTGGGGTGGCCGTCGAGGGTCGCCAGCGCCTCGATCACGGCCAGTCGCGGACGGGTGACCCGCTGGCCGCGCTCGCGCAGCGCCCGGGTCGCCGCCACGACGGGGTCGGTGCTCATGCCTCCAGCGTGGCACGGCGGGGCTCGGCGCGCGGCCGTGAGCTCAGCACCAGCAGGGCTGCGAGCGCCGTGGTGAGCGGGATGGCCAGCACCAGGCCGATCGACCCGACCAGCGTTCGGACCACCTCCTCGGCGATCTCGGCGCTGGTGAGGGTCTGCCCGATCGGGCGGTCGTACACCGAGATCAGCAGCAGCGTGGGCAGCGCGGCGCCGGCGTAGGCGAAGGCGATCGTGTAGACGGTGGAGGCGAGGTGGTCGCGCCCGATCCGCATGCCGGAGGCGAACAGCTCGCGGAACCGCATCTGCGGCGCCATCTGGCGCAGCTCCCACACGGCCGAGGCCTGCGTGATCGTCACGTCGTTCAGGACCCCCAGGCCGGCCAGGATCACCCCGCACAGGATCAGCCCGGACAGGTTCGGCAACCCGGTGACCTGCCGCAGCTCGAACGCCAGCTCGGACGACGAGCCGTCGAGGTGGCTGGCGGAGGTCGCCCACCGTGCGATCAGCGCGGTGATGCCGAGGCCCGCGACGGTGCCGACGAGCGCAGCCGTCGTCTTGGAGGTGAACCCGTGTGCGCCGTAGAGGATCACGGTCATGATGGCGACGGACCCGAGCAGCGCCACCAGCACCGGGTCGGTGCCCTGCGACAGGGCCGGGAGCATGAACAGGAAGACGGTGGCGTAGCCCATGCCGAGGCCGGCCACGGCGGCCAGTCCGCGCAACTGGCCCACCGCGACCACCAGCACGGCGAAGGCGCCGGCCAGCAGGCCCAGCGGCAGCTGGCGGTCGTACTCGACCCAGACCCAGACCGGCCCCTCCGGACCCGCCTCGGCGTACGAGGCGACCAGGACGGCATCCCCGGCACCCATGCCGGCGTCGTAGGCGATGATCGGCACCTGGACCTCGACCGAGCTACCGGCCTGGTCGGCGGGCGCGTCGTCGCCGAGCTCGACCACGGCTGAGGCGCAGGCCGCCTCGGCGGGGATGGTGCCGTCGGGCAGGCGGTCCTCGGACAGCCCCGGGCAGAAGCCGGACTCGGCGTCGAGCACGGTGCCGTGCACGACCTGGACGCCCTGGAAGGCCAGGCCCGCCTGGTCGGTGCGCCGCACGCCATCGCGCGGCCAGACGAGGGCGATGCCGACAACCGTGGCGACGAGCACGACGACGACCAGGCCCGCCAGCAGCCGGTTGACCGTGGTGGAGAGCGTGGCGCCGACGGGCTCGTCGCGACGGTGCTGGTGGGAGTGCCCCACGTCAGCGCGAGACGGCGTCCTTGAGCCGGCTGCCAGCGGTGACCTTGACGCCGTAGCCCGCCGGGATGTCGATGCTCGCACCCGTCTGCGGGTTGCGGCCCGTCCGGGCGGCGCGCTCGACCCGCTCGACGCTGAGCAGGCCCGGGAGCTGCACCTTCTCACCCCGGCCGACGGCCTCGAGCAGGACCTGGTCGAGCTCGACGAGCACTCGGTCGACCGTGTCGGCCGGCAGTGCGGCGCGGGTGGCGATCGAGGAGACGACTTCCTTGCGGTTCACGAGATGTCCTCCAGGAGGGTGCGGGCGCCCGGGGGTCCGGGCACGCGCCGCCCACCCTAACCCGCGCCCCGCGGCAGGATGACACTGCAACCAGGAATGGTTCTCAGACCGCGAGAGGGTGGGCCAGGCGACGGGCTGGACGGCCGGCTGGGGATCCGGGCCAGCAGGTCGCCTGACGCACGAAGGACCCCGGCCCAGGGGCCGGGGTCCTTCGTCAGCCTGTGTCGGTCATGGACCGAGGGACGAGCCGGTCAGACGGGGCGGACAGCCTCCGCCTGCGGGCCCTTCGGGCCCTGGGTGATCTCGAACTCCACGCGCTGGTTCTCGTCCAGGGAGCGGTAGCCGTCAGCCTGGATGGCCGAGAAGTGCACGAAGACGTCGGCGCCGCCGCCGTCCTGTGCGATGAAGCCGAAACCCTTGTCGGCGTTGAACCACTTGACAGTGCCCTGAGCCATGCTGGCCATTCTCCTTGTGTCGGGCGGTGTTTCAGGACCGGCACTTCGCCGGGCCATAGGCTGCTGCACCCCGTCGCCGTCCACATCCGGGCCAAAGGGCTCGGACACGAAAAACGCCCGTCGGAATCACACTCCGCGGGCGTTCTACAACGTGCCACAAACTGCAACTGCAACCAGGAGGAACGCTAGCACGGTTTGGCTCCCCGTCCAGACCACCGGGCGTCCGGATCCCTCCCCGGGCGCCCGGACGTCGCCGCGGGCCGCAGTAGCGTCGGCCCGTGACCTGGTTGGTGGGGGCGCTGTGCGCCGTGGGCATGGTCGTCGTCGTGCCGCTCGGGCTGCGTCTGCTTGGCGAGCGCGAGGACCCGCTGGTGGCGGCGTGGGCGCGGGTCTGGCCGGTGGCCGGCGCCGTGGGCGTGGTCTCGATGCTGCTGCCGCGCGGGGGCGTCGCGGTGGGGATGGCGGTGCTCTACGCCGGGGCCACGGTCGCGCTCGCGCTCACGGCCCCGGTCCGCCTGCTGCGCACCCGGTCGCTGTCGCCGGCCGAGATCGCCGTCCTCACGGCGCTGGTGACGCCCGCCGTCGCCGGCCTCTCCCTGGTGGCCGAGCGAGCCGGCCACGAGCTGTGGGGGTTCGAGCTGCCCGTCCTCGCGCTGACGGTCGCGCACTTCCACTTCGCCGGGTTCGCCGCGGCCCTGGTGGCCGCCCTCGTGGCGCACACGACCCGTGGGCCGTTCGCGGCCGTCGCCGCCCTCACCGTGCCGGCCGGCACCCTGCTCGTCCTGGCCGGCTACTTCGTCGGGGACGAGCTGGAGCTCGCCGGCGCGGTGGTGCTGACCGCCGGGATGTGGGTCGTGGGCTGGCTGACCTGGAGCGAGGTGCGCACCCGGTCCGCGAACACCGTGACCCGGGCCCTGCTCGGCACCAGCGCCGTGGTGCTCGCGGCCACGATGGTGCTCGCGCTGTCCTGGGCAGCCGGCCACGTCTGGGACGCGGTCCCGCACCTGTCCGTGACCTGGATGGCCGCGACCCACGGGGTGGCGAACGCCCTCGGCTTCGCGGTCTGCGGGTTGCTGGCCTGGGGGAGGCTGCGCACAGAGCAGGCGCGTGAGCGGGCGGCGGAGCCGACGGGCTCGCTGCGGTGACCGGGCCAGATCACACCAGACCAGACCAGATCAGACCCTAGGGTCGTTCGCATGCAGCAGCCACGGGTCGAAGGACGCGTCCGTCCGGGTGGTCCGGCTCGCTCGTGGTCCACCTCCGTTGCGTCGCTGCCATCAGATGGTGGCATGATTGAGATCGCAACGACCTTCGGGTCGCTGGCCGCGCCTGCGGGCTGCGGCGGCCTGGCGCCCGGGACGAGGACTCCCCCCTTCCCCGTCTCGGGCGCCGGGCCATCTTCGTCTGCCGACCCGTCCGCTGCTCCTGCTGCCCAGGTGTCCGCGGGGCGGGCCGGATGAGCGGGACGGTCCCAGCGCCCGGCGCCCCTCGTGCCCGGCACCGCGTCCCCCGGCAGCTGCGTGCGCGCGTGGGGCCCCGGGTCGGCCGGGCCGCGGGTGTGCTGGTCGTGGCGGGCGTGGGTGCCTCCATCGGCTGGGCGCTGGCGCCGACGGCGACCGCAGAGGTCGGGCCCCTCACCGTGCGGGTGGGGGTCAGCCTGCTCGGTGACCACCCCGCCGCGATCGATCTGCCCCCCATCGGCGAGGTGGCCTTCGACAGCCACCGCGGGCCGGTCGGCGTCCAGGCGTCGGTGCAGTCCGTCGACGTCGTGGCGGCCGAGGACCTCCTCGGGTCGTCGACCGCACTGACCGACCTCGCGGCGACGGCTCCGGACGTCGTCCGTGGCGGCGTCCTGCGGGCCCTCGGCTGGGCGGTCGGCTGCACCCTGCTCGGCGCCGGTCTCGCCACGGCCGTCGTCTTCCGCAGCCCTCGCCGCGGCCTGCAGGGGGTGTCGAGCGCGCTCGCGCCGCTGATCGTGTGCGGCGCGGTGGCAGGGCTGACCTTCGACCCCGCGGCCCTGGACGAGCCCCGCTTCACCGGCCTGCTCTCGCGCGCCCCCTACCTGGCCGGCGAGGGCCGCTCGGTCGTGGACCGGCTGGAGTCCTACCGCGCCGGTGTCGCCGACATGGTGCGCAGCGTCACCACGCTCTACACCGCCGCCGGCGAGCTGCCCGTCATCGACGACGCCGAGGTCACGACCGTCCTGCACGTCTCCGACATCCACCTCAACCCGCAGGGCTACGACCTCGCCCAGCAGCTGGTGGAGCAGTTCGGCGTCGACGTCGTGGTGGACACCGGCGACGTCACCACCTGGGGCACCCCCGCGGAGTCGACGACGCTCGGCCGGATCAGCCGGCTCGGGGTGCCCTACGTCTTCGTGCGCGGCAACCACGACTCGGTGGTCACGGCGAACGCGGTCGCCGCGCAGGGCGCCACGGTGCTGGAGGGCGAGGCCGTCACCATCGAGGGCCTGACCTTCGCCGGTATCGGCGATGCCCGGTTCTCGCCCGACTCCGGCGCGGGCGACGCGGAGAGCAAGCGGGCAGCGGCGGGGGGGTCGGCCGAGGAGCTCGCCGAGGTCATCGGCGCCACGAACCGTTCCGGCGACGACGTCGACGTCGCGCTCATCCACGACCCGAGCCGGCTGGACGCCCTGTTCGGCGAGGTGCCGCTGGTGCTCGCAGGGCACTACCACGCGCGCACGGTCCGGCTGGACGGGTCGGGCACGCGCGTGATGCTGCAGGGCTCCACCGGTGGGGCGGGCTTCTCGGCCGGCGCCCTGGAGCGGATCGAGGCGGGCGCGCCGCTGCCGCTGGAGGCCTCCCTGCTCTACTTCGGCACGAGCGGTGAGGACGCCGGGAGGCTGCTGGCCTGGGACGACGTGACGGTGGGCGGGCTGGGGCTGTCATCGGTGCAGCTGGACCGCACCCTGGTGCGGCCGGACGAGGAGCCGGTCCCCGCCGAGCAGCCCGCGGACGAGGAACCCGAGCAGAGCCCGGCCGAGCCGTCCGGGACGGTGCCGCCGCCGACGACGGGGTCGTCGTCGACCAGCTCGTGAGTTGCGGGGTTCGGCCCTCCGGAGCACGCGCGGGAGCGTAGGGTCGGAGCAGGCGGGGAGCTGAACCGGTGGGTGGCCGGCGAGGTGCGCCCTGCCGGAGGAGCCCGGGATGGAACGACCCTCGCGACCGGCCGCCCAGGCCTGGTCCGACGACGACGAGCTGGCCGGAGAGATCGAGCTCTACGGCGACCTCGTCGTGGCTGCGACGTCCCAGGAGGAGCCGTTGACCCCCACGGAGATCGACTCCGCCCTCGGGCTCGAGGACGCCGAGGACGCCCAGGACGCCCAGGACGCCCAGGGTGCGCGGGTCGAGGGGCGCACCACGCGCTGACCTGCCCTCCCCTGACCGGGTGGCGACGAGGTGTCGGGAAGGTTGCGGACCGGGGAGCCTCCTGCTCTAGCCTGATGCGGGCCCGCCGCCCCGCGGACCTGCGACCGGACGTCTCCGGGCTCGCGACCCACCACCCCCGGAGATGCCGTGCGCCTGCGCCTGACTCCCCAGGACACCAGCTTCTTCGAGCTGTTCGGCTCGCTGGCAGTCATGCTGGTCGAGGGGGCGGGCCTGCTCGCCCAGCTGCTCGGGCAGGACCAGGGCGGCCGCGAGGTCGTCGCCGAGCAGCTGCGCGACGCCGAGCATCGCGCCGACGAGGCCACCCACGCCATCATGCGCAAGCTCAACTCCTCGTTCATCACGCCGTTCGACCGTCAGGACATCTACGCCCTTGCCTCCCACCTGGACGACTGCATGGACCACATGGAGGCGGCGGCCGATTTGATCGTGCTCTACAAGGTGGGCGACCTGCCCGCGGGCGTCACCGACCAGGTGACCGTGCTCCAGCGGCAGGCCGAGATCACCGCCGAGGCCATGCCCCGGCTGCGGCAGCTGCGCGACCTCGCTGACTACTGGGTGGAGATCAACCGGCTGGAGAACCAGGCCGACCGGTCCTACCGCAGGCTGCTGGGCGAGATGTTCGACGACGTCAAGGACGCCGTCCACCTGATCAAGCTGCGTGAGATCGTCCAGGAGCTCGAGCACGCCGCCGACGCCTTCGAGAAGGTGGCCCACACCGTCGAGACGATCGCGGTCAAGGAGTCCTGACCCTGGTGGAGCTCACCCTCGTCCTGCTCGTGGTGGGGATCGCTTTGGCGTTCGACTACACCAACGGCTTCCACGACGCCGCGAACGCGATCGCGACCTCGGTCTCCACCGGCGCCCTGACGCCGCGGGTGGCCCTGGCGATGGCCGCGGTGTTCAACCTGGTCGGTGCGCTCCTCGGCGAGGGGGTCGCCCGGACCATCGGCTCGGGGATCATCGACCCGGGCGGCGGCGACCAGGGCCTGGTCATCGTGATGGCCGGCCTGCTCGGAGCCATCGCCTGGAACCTCATCACGTGGTGGCGCGGGCTGCCGTCGTCGTCGTCGCACGCCCTGATCGGCGGGCTCGCCGGGTCGGGCATCGCGGCCGCCGCGACGGTGCACTGGGACATCATCCTCACCAAGGTCGTCGTCCCGATGATCGCCTCGCCGCTGGTCGGGTTCGCGCTGGCGTACCTGTTGATGGTCGGCATCCTGTGGGGGTTCCGGAACTCGGTGCCCGGCAGGACCAACCGCCGCTTCAAGATCGCCCAGACCGTCTCGGCCGCCGCCATGGCGCTCGGTCACGGCCTGCAGGACGCGCAGAAGACGATGGGTGTGATCGTCCTGGCGCTGGTCGCCGGTGGGTACCACTCGGGCACCAGCATCCCGCTGTGGGTCAAGCTCGCCGCCGCGCTCGCCATCAGCGCGGGGACCTACGCCGGCGGCTGGCGGATCATGCGCACCCTCGGCCGCCGGATCATCGAGCTCGACCCGCCGCGCGGGTTCGCCGCCGAGACCGTGGCCGCCTCGGTGCTCTACACGACCGCGTACGCGTTCCAGGCGCCGATCTCCACGACCCACACCATCACCTCGGCCGTGATGGGCGTCGGTGCCACCAAGGGGAGGTCCGCCGTCCGCTGGGGCGTGGTGCGCGAGATCCTCACCGCCTGGGTGCTCACCATCCCGATGGCGGGCCTGTCGGCAGCGCTCTTCTACTACCTGGCGCGCCTGCTCCTCGGCTGAGCCGGCGCCTCGGGCGAGGGCGACGGTCTCCCGCCGGCCGCCGTCGGGGGCCGGCAGCTGCTGTCCGTGACCGTTGGGGTCTGGCGGGGTCGACCGCGCTGCCGGTGCCGCTGCGGAGCTTGAGCCAGCCCCATGCGGCGGTGCCGACGAAGAGCACGACGCCGATGACCAGCAGCCAGAACAAGCCCTCGAGGAGGACGCCGAGCATGGCCACGACGAGCCAGGCGACGAGCAGGACGATGAT
>JBBQSN010000096.1:0-13378 GCA_038213835.1 Actinomycetales bacterium | reverse complement strand
GATCGCCGACCTGGTCCGGGCCCGCGACCCGGTCTGCACCTTCCCCGGCTGCGGCGTCGCCGCCGGACGCGCCGACCTCGACCACACCATCCCGCACCCCCGCGGCCCCACCTCGGCCCAGAACCTCGCGCCCCGGTCGCGGCGCTGCCACCGCTACAAGACCGCCGGCCTCTGGCACGTCCAGGCCCGCACCGACCACACCGGCCACGTCACCGCCGACCGCTGGACCTCACCGCTGGGCGCCCACCAGGACGTCCAGGTCCCACCCCTGCCCGGCCACGCACCCGGCGAGGCCTACGCGCCGGTGTGGCCGACTCGGGCACGGAGACTGCCGCGCCCCGTAGGGTCTGAGGCGTCCGGTGGCCTCGCAACCACTGCGCCGGCTGCATCGGTCACGCTGTCGCGATCCAGCTGCCGTGGGAACCAGCGGTGCCAGGTTCCGCCAACCGCGTGCCACCTTCGCCAGGGAGTCTGCCTCCTGGAAGCAACGGACTCCCTGTGGACGTGCAGCTCCGCCGAGCTCGACGAACTGAGACGCACATCGCCTGCTCCTGGTGCCAGTGATCCTGGTGCCGGTGATGGAGGAGTCAGTCCTGGGCCGGCGGGAGCAGAGCCGCCTCGAGGGTGCGCCGCAACCACTCGGCGTACCCATCGATGTCCCACCCGAGTCCGTCCACGAGCATCCGGTGCATGTCCGGGCTGGCCAGTGCCCACACCGTCGCGGCGGCCTCGTCGACCGAGAGGCCTTCGCGCAGCGGCCCGTTGGCGGTCACCCAGTGAACGAACTGGGTGAGGTTCGCCAACCGGGTGGTGTGCATCGAGCGGTGCTTCTCCGCAACCGCCTCGTCGACCTCGGCTGCGGACCGCATCACGTCGTCGATCGGCCGCGCACGGTCCACCCGGCGCGCGATGTCGTGGGCGAACATCGCGATCTGGCGACGCTGGTCCTGCTCGTCGCGTACGGCAAGGGGGCGTTGTTGCTCCAGCACCCGCGGGCTGTCGACCTCACCGGTCACAGTGAAGTTGAGCACCTCGACCAGAAGCCCCCGCTTGTTCTTGAACAGCAGGTAGATCAGGTCCTCGCTCACGCCTGCCTCCACGGCGACGGACGCGACCGAGGTACGGAGGTACCCGCCGGCCAGGAACCTGTCCCGGGCGGCCTGAAGGATCGCCTCGCGGTTGGCACGGGCCCGCTGCTCACGTACCGCGGACTCGTAGCGACGGGTCTTGACAGGTTCGCTCATCAGGACCATCGTAATCACCGGTTCGTTCGGGCATTACCCGAGCCAAATACCGGAGGGCCGAGATGAGCACGGGATACGCACTCGCATACCGCCTCGGGTTCACCCCGTGGGAACGCGCGGGCAACGCCGCAGCGGCGAGCTTCGACGCGCTGCTCGACCGCGAGGAGGTCGAGCGGTCCCGGCCGATCGGGCGCGCGCTCGACCTCGGCTGCGGCCGCGGTCTTCACACCCATGAGCTCGCCACCAGGGGTTGGGAGGCCGTCGGGGTCGACAACATCCCCCAGGCGATCGCCGCAGCGGGGGGCAGGGGCGACTCTGGTGCCAGGTTCCTGATCGGCGACGTGACCGACCTCGAGGCAGCCGACCTCGGAACCTACGACTTCCTCCTCGACGTCGGCTGCTTCCACGGCTTGACCTGCGAGCAGCGCCTGGCCATGGCCCACGGGGTGTCCGCCTGCGCCAACCCCGGTGCGACGCTGCTGATGCTCGCCTTCCAGCCGAACCGCCTAGCCTTCGTCCCTGGCGGTGTGAGCCGGGCGGACGTGGAGGCGACCTTCACCGGCTGGGAGCTGCTCTCGGTCGAACCAGCTGACACCACGGGGATGCCGGGGCTGATGAAGAAGACCGCGCCACAGTGGTACCGGCTCCGCCGACAGGCCTAGTAGACCCGCCTGTGAGCGCTGGAGGCTCGCGCGCCTCGTCGAAGGTCGATAGGGCCGGCGACGAGGCGCGCGAGCAGCGGGAGGGGTCAGCCGCGGACGACCTGGACGATCGAGGGGCGGGGGCCCGCGAACTCACCGGGTGCGGCGGTGGTGCCGGGTGTCACGAAGTCCGGGAACCGCGACTGCGGGACGTCCCAGCTGCCGTTCTCGCCCGGGTGCTGGACGGCGACCAGCACGGACGCCTCGGCGTCGCGGATGACCGGGCCGCAGGTCTCGGCGCCCGCGGGCACCGCGAGGAACTGCTGCACCCGGCCGCGCTCCGGGCCGTCGACCGGCACCTTGAACAGGCCGTCCGACAGCGTGAGCGCCGAGGGCTGGCCGTCGGTGGAGACCCACAGGTTGCCGGTGGAGTCGAAGGCGACGTTGTCGGGGCACGCGATCGGCGAGACCGGACCGGTGTAGCCCCCGAAGTACGTGCCCGCGGTACGCGGGTCGCCGCACACCAGCAGCAGGTTCCAGCTGAACTTCCGCGCGGTGTGGTCACCCCTGCGCGGGATCATCTCGACGACGTGGCCGTCCTTGTTGGCCGGGCGGGGGTTGGCCTCGTCGACCTGGGCCGGCGTGCGAGAGGTGTTGTTGGTGCACGCCACGTACACCCGGCCGTTCACCAGGTTCGGCTCGACGTCCTCGGGACGGTCCATCTTGGTGGGCTGGACCGTATCGGCCGCGAGCCGGGTGTAGACGAGCACCTCCTCGAGGCTGAAGCCGGGGACCATCGAGCGACCGTTACGGGTCAGCGGGATCCACTCGCCGGAGCCGTCGCTGACGCCGTCGTCGAGGCCGTCGCCGGTGAAGCGCGCCACCGACAGGTCACCCGCGCCCAGGAGGCCCTTGTTGTGCTCGCGGGCCCACGCACCCTTGCCCTTGCGGACGGTGTCCTTCGAGACGAACCGGTAGACGTAGTCGAACCGCTCGTCGTCGCCCATGTAGGCGACCACGTGACCGTTCTCGGCGACCACGACGTTCGCGCCCTCGTGCTTGAAGCGTCCCATCGCGGTGTGCTTGACCGGGGTCGAGCCCGGCTTCATCGGATCCACCTCGACGATCCAGCCGAACCGGTTGGGTTCGTTCGCGTACTCAGGACGCGTGGCGTCCCAGCGGGGGTCGAGCGAGCGCCAGTTGCGCGAGTCCTGCGGGCCGATCCCGTAGCGGGCCTCCTGCGGGGAGGTGCCTGCGGCGTAGAAGTACTGGTTGAAGTTCTCCTCGCCGGACAGCACGGTGCCCCAGGGGGTGGTGCCGCCGGCGCAGTTGTTGAGCGTGCCCCGCACCCGGATCCCGCGCGGGTCCTCCACGGTCTTCAGCAGGTCGCTCCCGCGGGCCGGGCCGTCGAAGGTCATCACGGTGTCGACGGTGATCCGGCGGTTCAGCCGGGCGCCGGGCTGGGCCCGCCACACCTGGCCACGGCGCTTGCGACGCACCTCGACGACCGACATGCCGTGGGCGGCCCACGCCGTGCGGATGACCGTCTCCGGCGCGGTGCCGGGCGGGAACATGATGTTCTCGTTCGTGTACTCGTGGTTGGCGACGAGCAGCCCCCGTGTGCCTGCGGCATCGGTCTCGATGACGTCGAGGTAGTCGCAGTTGTAGCCGAACTGCTGGGCCTGCGCCTGGGGCGAGGGGTTCGCCGGGTCGAAGACGGGCGCACCCTTGAGAACCGGGTCGCCCCAACGGATCACGGTGTGAGCGGTGTAGCCGCTGGGGACCGTCATGCCGTCGACGGCCGCGGCCACGGGCGCGATCGGTGTGAACATCAGCTTGCGGCTGTCGCGTGTCGAGGGCCCACCGGCGGCCGCCGCAGGCCGGGCGTCGAGCGCCCCGCCCGCGGTCAGCGCGAGGGAGAGGGCTCCGGCGCCGCCCAGCAGGGCGCGACGGCTGAGCGCCGCCGAGGCGACGTCGCGGAAGTGCTCGTTGTCGCTGGTGTTGGGGACCGGCTTGGAGCAGGCGTCCCCGCAGCGCAGGTGGCACGTGACCGCGCTGCGGCGGCCGTGCGTGAGGCCCGACATGGGCAGGAGGGGACGTCGTTCGGGCGCGATGGTCACGGTGCGGGCTCGCTCTCGTCGTGGCGCTGGAGGCCCCCGTGCAGGAGCCACTGCGACGTTACGAGCGAACCGGGGACTAGCAGTCGACGACGGCGTGGCCGGCAGGTGAAGTCTGGGTGATGCGCCGGCGACCGGCCCGCAGCATGTCGACCGTGAGGATCACCAGCGCGACCCAGACCAGCCCGAACCCGATCCAGCGGACCATGGGCATCGGCTCGTGGAAGACCAGCACGCCGAGCAGCAGCTGCAGGGTCGGGGTGAGGTACTGCAGCAGGCCGATCGTCGAGAGGGGCACGCGTCCGGCGGCTCCGGCGAACATCAGCAGCGGGATGGCCGTGGCCACACCGGTGCTCGCCAGCAGCAGCGCGTGACCGACGCCGTGCTGGGCGAACGTGAGCGTGCCGTCGACCTGGAGCCAGCCCATCGCCACCACGGCGACCGGGGCGAGCACCGCGGTCTCGACCGAGAGGCTGTGCACGGCGCCGACGCTGCGTCCGACCCGGTTCTTCAGCAGCCCGTACAGACCGAAGCTGACCGCGAGCGTCAGGGCGATCCACGGCACGCCGCCGTAGGCGGCCGCGAGGACGGCGACGGCCGCCGCCCCGGTGCCCACGGCCAC
Source organism: Actinomycetales bacterium (assembly GCA_038213835.1). Classification (GTDB taxonomy): domain Bacteria; phylum Actinomycetota; class Actinomycetes; order Actinomycetales; family CAWJMD01; genus JBBQSN01. Next base: position 8,754 of record JBBQSN010000096.1, on the reverse strand, counting down.
CCACTGGGCCGGGCGCAACCGCTCGCGGAGCACGACCACGCCGAGCAGCACGGTGACCAGCGGGTTGATGTAGTAGCCGAGGGCGGTCTGCACGACCTGCTCCGAGAGCACCCCGAAGATGTAGACGAGCCAGTTGATCGCGATCAGGACGGCGGCCGCGGTCAGCATCAGCAGCGAGCGCGGCGAGCGCACCACCGAGAGCGCACCGCCCCACGAGCGCGTCAGGGTCAGCAGGAGCGCGCAGACCAGCAGCGTCCACAGCACGCGGTGCAGGAGGATCTCGACCGCGCCAGCCGGCTGCAGGATCGAGAAGTAGAGCGGGAAGACGCCCCACAGCCCGTAGGCGCCCAGACCCATCAGGACGCCTGCGCGCTGGCGCTCGGCGGCGGCGTCGACCTCGGTCGGCGTCGCGGGAACCGCGGTGCTGCCGGCCACTGGTCGCGTCACGTGCTCACGATAGGAGCAGCGGCTCGACCTTCCTCCGGCGGGCGGATGTGGAAGAGTTGCGGGGATCACCGACGTCGACACACACCCCGGAGGCTCCCGTGGCGAGCACGACCCGCGCGACCTCCCGCCGGCTGCACCGGGCGGCCAAGATCGAGGACGCCTTCCACGCGCGTCTCGAGGACCGGATGAGCGAACGTGGCTGGCGGCCGAAGGTCACCGCGTACACCGGCTACGGCACGCCCGCTTGGGTCCGGGTGATGGGGCGGGTGCTGATGGCGCGTCCCGTCCCGCGGAACCGGCGGCCCGACGAGCCGCGGCGCGGCTGGCACCAGTTCGTCACCGTCCCGGCAGTGGGCATGCGGGTGCGCGTGCGGGCCGGTGACGCCGAGGTGGTCACGACCAGCGACCGGAGCGGCTACGTCGACGTCCGGCTCGAGTGCCACCTGGACGCCGGCTGGCGCGAGGTCGGTCTCGACGTCATGGGTGCCGACGCCGGGGGCGAGGTCGAGAGCGTCGAGGACCCCACCGGGCCCGACGTGGGGCAGGAGACGACGCGGGGCGAGGTGCTGGCCCCGGTGCTGGTCATCGACCCCGACACCCACCTCGGCATCATCAGCGACATCGACGACACGGTGATGGTCACCTCGCTCCCGCGGGCGATGCTCGCCGCCTGGAACACCTTCGTCCTGAACGAGCACGCGCGTCGACCGGTGCCCGGCATGGCCGTCCTGTACGAGCGCCTGGTGACGGCGAACCCCGGCGCGCCCGTGGTCTACCTGTCCACCGGCGCCTGGAACGTGGCACCCACGCTGACCCGGTTCCTCTCGCGGCACCTCTACCCGCGCGGGCCGATCCTGCTCACCGACTGGGGTCCGACCAAGGACGGCTGGTTCCGCAGCGGTCAGGCGCACAAGCGCAGCACCCTGCTGCGGCTCGCCGACGAGTTCCCCGGCGTGCGGTGGCTGCTCGTGGGCGACGACGGGCAGCACGACCCCGACCTCTACTCCGACTTCGCCCGCAGCCACCCGCAGAACGTGGCAGCGGTCGCGATCCGGCACCTGTCGCCCACCGAGCAGGTGTTCGCCAGCGGCCTGCCCGTCCCGATGGACCAGGCCAAGTCGGTACCCGGCACGCCCTGGGTCTCGGGCCCCGACGGCGCGGCGCTCTCGAGCCGGATCGGGGAGCTCGGGCTGCTCTCGCCCCGGTGACCGCCCCGGGTCAGCGCCCCAGTCGCTGGTAGGTCCTCTCGGCGTCGCCCTTGGTCGCCCGCCACCAGTCCTCGTTGGTCGCGTACCAGTCGATCGTCTGCTGCAGGCCGGAGCGCAGGTCCTGGTACCGCGGCGCCCAGCCGGTCTCGGTGCGCAGCTTGGTGGAGTCGATCGCGTACCGCAGATCGTGACCGGGCCGGTCGTTCACGAGGTCGAACCAGTCGGCCGGCTTGCCCATGAGATCCAGCAGGAGGGCGACGATCTCGCGGTTGTTCTGCTCGCCGTCGGCGCCGATCAGGTAGGTCTCGCCGGAGCGGCCCTGCTCGAGGATCGTCACGACCGCGTCGTTGTGGTCGTCGACGTGGATCCAGTCGCGGACGTTGGTGCCCTGGCCGTAGAGCTTCGGCCTCACCCCGTCCAGGATGTTGGTGATCTGGCGCGGGATGAACTTCTCGACGTGCTGGTACGGGCCGTAGTTGTTCGAGCAGTTCGACAGCGTGGCGGTGATGCCGAACGAGCGGATCCACGCGCGCACCAGTAGGTCGGCACTGGCCTTGGACGCCGAGTACGGGCTCGACGGGTTGACAGGTGTCAGCTCGGTGAAGCGGTTCGGGTCGTCGAGCTCGAGGTCGCCGTAGACCTCGTCGGTGGATACGTGGTGCATCCGCTTGCCGTGTCGGCGCACGGCCTCGAGCAGCTGGTAGGTGCCGACGATGTTGGACTCGATGAACGGCCAGGGGTCATCCAGCGAGTTGTCGTTGTGCGACTCGGCCGCGAAGTGAACGACGACGTCGTGGTCGGCGACCAGCCGGTCGACCAGCGGGGCGTCGGCGACCGAGCCCTCCACCAGCTCGACCCGGTCCAGCACGGGCTCCAGCGACCGGGTGTTCGCCGCGTACGTGAGGGCGTCGAGCACCGTCAGCTGCCAGTCCGGACGGGTCTGCAGGACGCGCAGGACGAAGTTGGCGCCGATGAAGCCGGCGCCTCCGGTGACCAGCATCGTGTGGGGGACGTTCATGGGGGTGTGCTCCTTCGTGACTGCTCGCGCGGCCGGTGGGACGGGGTGGTCAGGTGCTGCCCGGGAGGGCGAGCAGTCCGGGGGGTTCGGGACGGGTGGTGGGAGGTGCGCCGGCGAAGTCGACCTCGAGCGAGAAACGGTGCGCCAGGTAGCGGTGGTCGGCCAGGGCCAGCGGACGGCCGGCGTCGTCGCGGGCGACCCGGCGTACCAGCAGCAGCGGCGAGCCGACCTCGGCCTGCAGGAGCTCGGCCTCCTCGGCCCGCACCAGCCCGGCGGTGATGCTCTGGTGCACCCGTGCGACCCGCAGGCCCTCGGCCTGCAGCGTCGCCCAGATGCCCGGGGTCTCCGCCCGGGACCGGCTGATGGGTCCGGCCAGGTCGTCGGGCACCCACTCCGCGGTGACGTCGAGCACCTGGCCGTCGATCGAGCGGACGGACCGGCAGCGCAGCGCGCGCTCGCCGGCGTCGACGCCGAGCACGCCGGCCTCCACCGTGGGGAGCGGCTCGATGCCGAGGTCGACCACCCGGCGGCTGGCCTGCCGGCCGGCACCCGCGACGGCGGATCCGGCGTGCGTGAACGTGCCCACCGCGAGCCGCTGGTGGTACGAGGAGCCGACGACGAACCACCCCGACCCGCGCCGGGGCTCGATCAGGCCCTCCGAGCGCAACAGCTCCAACGCCCGGCGCACGGTCACGCGGCTCACGCCGTGTCGGGAGCCCAGTGCCGCCTCGCTCTCCAGGGCGCCGGTGCCGTCGAGCCCGCCGAGGGCGATCTGCTCGCGCAGCTCCTGGGCGATCTCACGGAAGCGGTGAGTTGTCATTGACATGTATGTAACAGGTCAAGGTCAGGTGTCGTCAAGCCCGCTCGCAGGGTGGACGCGGCGCAGGCGCCCGGCCGAGTGCTGGGACGATGGCCCACGTGCTGAAGGCCCTGCTGCTCGAGAACCTGCACCCGCTCGCGACCACCCTGCTCACCGAGGCCGGTGTCGAGGTCGTCCAGCACGCCGGTGCGATGGACACCTCCGAGCTGGTCGTGGCGCTCGAGGGCGTCCACCTGCTCGGCATCCGGTCCACGACCGAGGTCACCCGGGAGGTGCTTCAGAGCGCACCGGACCTGCTCGCCGTCGGCGCGTTCTGCATCGGCACCAACCAGATCGACCTGCGCGCCGCCGCCGGTCGCGGGGTCCCGGTGTTCAACGCGCCGTTCTCCAACACCCGCTCCGTGGTCGAGCTCGCCGTCGCCGAGATCATCGTGATGGCTCGCCGCCTCACCGAGAAGGATCGGGCCCTGCACGAGGGTCGGTGGGAGAAGTCCGCCACGGGCAGCCACGAGATCCGCGGCCGCAAGCTCGGCATCGTCGGCTACGGCAACATCGGCAGCCAGCTCTCGGTCGTGGCCGAGGCGCTCGGCATGGAGGTCTACTTCTACGACAGCGCCGACAAGCTCGCGCTCGGCAACGCCCGGCGCTGCTCCTCGCTGGACGAGCTGCTCGAGGTGGCGGAGGCCGTCACGCTGCACGTCGACGGCCGGCCGGGCAACGCCGGCTTCTTCGGCACCGAGCAGTTCGCCCGGATGCGGCCGCGCTCGCTGTTCCTCAACCTCTCGCGCGGGTTCGTCGTCGACTACGACGTGCTGCGCGAGCACCTGGTCTCCGGCCACATCGCCGGCGCGGCCGTCGACGTCTTCCCGGACGAGCCCAGGGCCAAGGGCGACCCGTTCGACTCCTCTCTGCGCGGCATTCCGAACGTGGTGCTCACCCCGCACATCGGCGGCTCCACCGAGGAGGCGCAGGAGGACATCGGCCGGTTCGTGGCCACCAAGCTGCGCGACTTCGTCCAGCGTGGCAGCACCACGCTGGCGGTCAACGTCCCCGGCCTGGCGCTGGAGTCGCACCCGGGCCAGCACCGGCTCGCGCACGTGCACCTCAACACCCCCGGCGTGCTGGCGACGATGAACCGGATCCTGGCCGAGCACGGCGTCAACATCGAAGGACAGCTGCTGGCGACGTCGGGCGACACCGGCTACGTCGTCACCGACGTCGCCTCGCCGCTGGAGGACGAGCTCCTGGCCGAGCTGCGGGCGATGCCAGAGACGGTCCGGCTGCGCGTCCTCGGCTGACCCGCGTCCCCGGCCCGCGGTGGCAGGCGACCCGGCGGGGTCGTAACGTCGGCCGCATGACCGACACCACCGCTGCTGCGACCACCGGCGACCGCGCCGTCGAGCTGCTGCGCCTGCACACCGACCCCGAGCTGCTCGTGGTCGTCAACGTGTGGGACGCCATCACCGCCAAGGTCGTCACCGACGTCCCGGGCACGAAGGCGCTCGCGACGGCGAGCCACTCGATCGCCGCGACGCTGGGCTACGAGGACGGCGAGAACATCCCCGTCCAGGAGATGATCCAGATGTGCGGCCGGATCGTGAGGGCCACGCACCTGCCGGTCTCGGCGGACCTCGAGGGCGGCTACGGCGATGCCGGTGACACCGTGCGGCGCGCGATCGGCGTCGGCGTGGCGGGCGCCAACCTCGAGGACCAGATGAAGCCGCTCGACGAGGCCGTCGCCGCGGTGCGGGAGGTCGTGGCCGCCGCAGAGGCCGAGGGCGTGGGCTTCGTGCTGAACGCCCGCACCGACGCGTTCCTCATGGCCGGCGACCGCGACCCGGCCGACGTCATCGCCGACGCCGTCGAGCGCGGCAGGGCCTTCCTGGACGCCGGCGCGGCCTGCGTGTTCGTCCCCGGCAAGCTCGGTCCGAACGAGATCGGCACCCTGGTCGAGGCGTTCGGCGAGCGGAGGCTGTCGACCATCGGCGTGCCCGGGACGCCGTCGCCGGCCGAGCAGCAGGCAGCAGGCGTGGCGCGGATGTCCTACGGGCCGTGGACCCAGCGGGTGGCGCTCACCGCGTACGCCGACCTGGCGGCCGACCTGTACGCCGGCGGCGCGCTGCCGGAGGGCACCCGCCCGCTGAACTGAGCCGTCGGACCGAGCCGACCGAGCCTTCCGTCACACGGCGCAGCTGTCGCCCTCGCAGGCGCCGGCTGCGCCGTCGCCGGCCAGCACGGTGAGCGGCGAGCGCTCGGCCCACGCGTGCTCGAGCACCTGCGTGACGTGCTGGGCCGGCTGGGCGCCGGAGATCCCGAACCTCCCGTCCAGGACGAAGAACGGCACCCCCGTGATGCCGAGCGCGCGGGCCTCCTGCTCGTCACCGCGGACGTCGACGGCGTAGGCGTCCCCTGCCAGCACGGAGCGCACCTCGGTCTTCTCGAGCCCGGCGGCGACCACCACGGCGGTCAGCTCGTCGTGGTCGGAGACCGAGAGCCCGTCGCGGAAGGTCGCGACGTCGAGCGCGCCCTTGACCTCGTGCTGCACACCGCGCTCGCGCGCCAGGTGCAGCAGCCGGTGGGCGTCGAAGGTGCTGCCGCCGCGCACCCGGTCGAACCGGAAGTCGAGGCCGTCGGCCGCGGCCGTGGCCGTCATCTGGTCGAGCATCTCCTGCGCCTGCTCGGGGGTGCGGCCGTACTTCTCGGCCAGCAGCTGTGCCTGCGGCAGGTCGCGAGCCCCGGAGTGCTCCGCCCCGGGGTCGAGCTCGTAGGAGCGCCAGACCACCTCGACCTCGTCGCGGTGCTCGAAGGTCTCCAGGGCGCGCCCGAACCGGGCCCTGCCCACCGAGCACCACGGGCACACCACGTCCGACCAGATGTCGATCCTCATGCCCCGCTCAACGCCGGCGCGCGACGGGACCTTCCCGGCGCACGTGGGCGTCCGGGTCTTGACTCCGCCGGGCTATTCAGTTTCACTAGGTACCGGTAGTCAACATCACTGGGTAGCAGGGAGCTCGATGGGCAAGCAGGAGACGGAGATGCTCAAGGGGACGCTGGAGGGCATCGTCCTGGCGATCCTGTCCGGCCGGCCCGCGCACGGCTACGAGATCACCGCGTGGCTGCGGGAGCGCGGCTTCTCGGACATCGCCGAGGGGACGGTCTACGCGCTGCTGATCCGGATCGAGCAGCGCGGCCTGGTCGACGTGGAGAAGGTCCCCTCCGAGAAGGGGCCACCGCGAAAGGTCTACTCCCTCAACGGCCGAGGACACACACATCTCGAGGAGTTCTGGCGGACCTGGACCTTCCTCGTCGAACGACTCGAACAACTGAGAGAAGGGGAGAGCCGACCATGAGCGTCTCAACACTGATCGAGAAGGTCGTCGGAGACCTCGGCGACAAGAAGCGCTGGCGGGAGCACAAGGCGCGCACCAAGCGGCTGCCTGCCCGCTATCGCACCGCGGTCGAGGCCCTCGAGCGGTACCTGACCTACGTCGGTGCGATGACGAAGGGCGACGTCCTGATGAGGATGCTGGAGGACCTCGACGACCTTTTCGAGCAGAGCGCGGCGGACGGCACCCCGGTACGCGCGATCGTCGGGGACGACCCGGTGGAGTTCGCCGAGGCGTTCCTGCTCAACTACGCCGGAGGTCAGTGGATCGCCAAGGAGCGGGCACGCCTGACGGAGGCCATCACCCGCGCCACCCAGGAGGAGGCGTCATGAGCGTCATCCAGGTGAAGGGCCTCGAGAAGTCGTTCCAGGACCTGCAGGTGCTGCGAGGCGTGGACCTCGACGTGGAACGCGGCAGCGTCGTGGCCCTGCTCGGCTCGAACGGGGCGGGCAAGACCACGCTGGTGAGGATCCTGGCCACGCTGCTCCGGGCGGATGCGGGCACGGCCGCCGTCTTCGGCTTCGACGTCGCCACGCAGGCCGGTGACGTGCGGGAGTCGATCAGCCTCACGGGGCAGTTCGCAGCGGTCGACGAGATCCTCACCGGGCGGGAGAACCTCGTGCTGGTCGCCCGGCTGCGGCACGTGAGCGACCCGGGCACCGTCGCCGACGACCTGCTCGCCCGCTTCGGCCTGACCGACGCCGCGGCGCGCAGGGTGTCGGCGTACTCAGGCGGCATGCGCCGCCGCCTCGACATCGCGATGAGCCTGATCGGGGACCCGCCGGTCGTCTTCCTGGACGAGCCCACGACCGGGCTCGACCCCCAGGCCCGGATCGATGTGTGGCGAGCGATCAAGGAGCTCGCCCAGCACGGCACCACGGTGCTGCTCACCACGCAGCACCTGGACGAGGCCGAGCAGCTCGCCGACCGGATCGCGATCCTGCACGAGGGGCGGATCGTCGTGGACGGCACCCTCGCCGAGCTCAAGCGGCTGCTCCCGCCCGCCACGGTGGAGTACGTCGAGAAGCAGCCGACGCTCGAGGACGTGTTCCTCGCCGTCGTCGGTCATGACCGCGAGGGCGGTGCGGCCGCCGTCGGCCGCGGCGTCGGCACGACCGAGGAGGGAGCACCGTGAGCACCCGTCCCGCCGGCGACACCGGCGTCCTGCTGGGCCGGTCCCTGCGCCACGTCCTGCGCAGCCCGGACACCGTCATCACGACCGCGATCATGCCGATCGCCTTCATGCTGCTGTTCGTCTACGTCTTAGGCGGCGCGATCGACTCCGGCTCGGAGTCGTACGTGACCTACCTGCTGCCCGGCATCCTGCTGATCACGATCGCCTCGGGCATCGCCTACACCGCCTACCGGCTGTTCCTGGACGTGCAGAGCGGCATCTCCGAGCGGTTCCGGTCGATGCCGATCGCCCGCTCGTCCGTGCTGTGGGCGCACGTGCTGACGTCGCTGGTCGCCAACCTGGTCTCGCTCGTGGTCGTGGTGCTCGTCGCCCTCGTCATGGGCTTCCGCTCCGGCGCCGGGGTGCTGGCGTGGCTCGCCGTCCTCGGCATCCTGGTCGTGTTCACGCTCGCGCTGACCTGGATCGCCGTCGTCGCCGGGCTGACCGCGACGTCGGTCGACGGCGCGAGCGCGTTCTCCTACCCGCTCGTCTTCATGCCGTTCATCAGCTCGGCGTTCGGGCCCCCCGACACCATGCCCGGCCCGGTGCAGGCCTTCGCCGAGAACCAGCCGGTGACCGCCGTCGTCGACGCGATCCGCAACCTGCTGGCAGGGCAGCCGGTGGGCAGCGACATCTGGGTCGCGCTGGGGTGGTGCGTAGCGCTGCTGGCGGCGGCCTACGGGTTCGCGATGCTCGCCTAC
>JBBQSN010000095.1:0-13392 GCA_038213835.1 Actinomycetales bacterium | reverse complement strand
CGCAGTCGCGTCGAAGGAGTTCTGCTCCTGGAGGCCCTGCTCGGCTGCTGCGCGATCTTCCTCCGGAGCCTCCTCGCGGACACGACCCTCGCGTGCCTACCGGCGCCATAGGACCAATCTCCGTTCTGGCCAGCAAGGCGGCCAGGGTCCAAGGTCCGGTCCCGCGCGACTTCGGGCGGACACGCCGGTTCGGTCCACCGCCCCGCCGTTCGTGCCAGATCGGTCGACCCTTGTAGGACCCGTACGCGATGTCCCGTCGCCGCGGTTGCCTGACCCGCCGTGCACAAACGCCCAGGAGTGCTGTGCATGTCCATCAAGGGCATGAAGAAGGCCCGCCGACGCCGCTGACCTGCGGGTTGACGGGCCTTCCCCGACGTCGCTCAGTCCAGGTAGTCGCGCAGCACCTGCGAGCGCGAAGGGTGGCGCAGCTTGCTCATCGTCTTGGACTCGATCTGGCGGATCCGCTCACGGGTGACGCCGTAGACCTTGCCGATCTCGTCCAGCGTCTTCGGCTGGCCGTCGGTGAGGCCGAAGCGCATCGAGACGACGCCGGCCTCGCGCTCGGAGAGGGTGTCGAGCACAGAGTGCAGCTGCTCCTGGAGCAGCGTGAACGACACGGCGTCGGCCGGTACGACCGCCTCGGAGTCCTCGATCAGGTCACCGAACTCGCTGTCGCCGTCCTCGCCCAGCGGGGTGTGCAGGGAGATCGGCTCGCGGCCGTACTTCTGCACCTCCACGACCTTCTCCGGGGTCATGTCCAGCTCCTTGGCGAGCTCCTCCGGGGTGGGCTCGCGCCCGAGGTCCTGCAGCATCTGGCGCTGCACGCGCGCCAGCTTGTTGATCACCTCGACCATGTGCACCGGGATCCGGATGGTGCGGGCCTGGTCGGCCATGGCGCGCGTGATGGCCTGCCGGATCCACCAGGTCGCGTACGTGGAGAACTTGAAGCCCTTGGTGTAGTCGAACTTCTCGACCGCACGGATCAGGCCCAGGTTGCCCTCCTGGATGAGGTCCAGGAACTGCATGCCACGACCGGTGTACCGCTTGGCGAGCGAGACCACGAGCCGCAGGTTGGCCTCGAGAAGGTGGTTCTTGCCCATCCGTCCGTCGTGGGCGATCCACTCCAGCTCCCGGCGCGCGGTCGGGGTGAGCTTGGCGCCCGAGTTGAGCTTCTCCTCGGCGAACAGGCCGGCCTCGATCCGCTTGGCCAGCTCGACCTCCTCGCCGGCGTTCAGCAGCGCGACCTTGCCGATCTGCTTGAGGTAGTCCTTGACGGGGTCGGCGGTGGCGCCGGCGGTCGCGACCTGGACCGCGGGCGCGTCCTCCTCGTCGTCGTCAGCGAGGGTGAACGAGCCGTCCTTGGTGGCGGTCTCGGCGGCGGCGGGCTTGGCCGCGGGGACGTCCTCCTCCTCCTCGGCGCTCTCCTCGGACGCGGTGGCCGCAGCGGCCTTGCCCTTGGCGGCAGCCTTCTTGGCCGGCGCGGCCTTCTTCGCGGGAGCCGCTTTCTTCGCAGCGGCCTTGGCGGGCGCGGCCTTCTTCGCGGGAGCCTCGTCGAGGACCTCGGGGGCCTCGTCCGCCTCCTTCGTCGCGGCGGCAGTCTTCTTGGCGGCCACCTTCCGGGCCGGAGCCTTCTTGGTGGCCACCGTGGTGCTGGAGGCGCGCGCAGCGGCGGCGGCGGCCGCCCGGTCGGAACGACCCACGACGTCGACCTCGACCTGGACGCCGGCGTCGTCGAGGGCGCGCAGGACCGGGCGCATCCGCGCCAACGGGACCTGGGCGACCTCGCACGCCGCCCGCAGCTCGCTGGCCAGCACGCTCCCCCGGGTGTGCCCGGAGCGCAGGAGACCTTGCAGCGCGGGGTGGGAGAACTCGGAGGGGAGGGGACGGGTGTTCGCGACCGACACAGACTGCCTTTCGTCGTGCTGGGGGACGTCCGTGGACACGCGGCTCGACACAGGGATCGAGGCGGACCGGACCGGTACGGCTTACGTTGTCAACAACGCTCGAACGACCCCGAGAATGCCCACCTCGAACGGACGAGGGCATGCGGCGGCAGGGGTCTGGTCAAGCACTCCATTGTGACACGTGCCCTTCACCGCCCCGGACCAAACCTGTTCAGGCGGCGTTTCACCCGGCTGCGCAAGGTGCCGCGACCCGCGGGTGCCGGTTCAGCTCTCGTCGGCCTTGACGGCCAGCACGGCGCACGGGGCGTCGAGCAGGATCCGCTGGGCGTTCGAGCCGAGGATCAGCTTGCCGACGGGCGTCCGGCGGCGCAGGCCGATCACGATCAGCTCGGCCGAGGTCTCCTCGGCCACCTTGACGAGGTCCTCGGCGGGCTCGACGCCGCGGACGAGCTGTCGTACCTCGTGCTCCACGCCTGCGTCGGTGAGGCTCTGCCGAACGGCGTCCAGCTCGGCCTCGTACCGCGTGGCCTCCTCGCGGTCGAGGTCCTTGCCGCCGCGGTTGCTGTTGATCACGACGAGTCGGCTGTTCCTGAGCCTGGCCTCCGCGGAGGCGGCCCGGAGCGCGGCCTTGCCCTCGTTGGTGGCGACGTACCCGACGACGATCGACATCGTGGCCTCCTTGCAAGATGCGTGCGCGGCGGATGCCGCGTGGGCGACGCTACCGGAGTCGGGGACGTCCGTGCCGGGCCGGCCGCACGCGCCCCGTAGCCTCGTCGACCGTGAGCGCGGACGACGGCAACGGCTGGGTCGAGTGCCGTTGCGGCGCGCGCCACTGGGGTCGGTTCGGAGCGGCCGGGCTGCTGCTGCACCGTGACCGCGCGGGCGGGCAGGTCCTGCTGCAGCTGCGGGCGCCGTGGGTGCACCAGGGAGGGACGTGGGCGCTGCCCGGCGGCGCCGCTGACAGCCACGAGAGCGCCGTCCAGGCGGCGCTGCGCGAGGCGCACGAGGAGGCGGGCGTGGTCGCCGACGAGGTGCAGGTGCTCGGGACCGCGCCGACGACCGAGCACGAGGACTGGTCGTACACCACCGTCCTGGCGCGCCTGACCGGCGCCGGGGAGACCGTGGGCGTGGCCAACCCCGAGTCGGTGCGCCTGGGCTGGACCGACCTGGACCAGGTCGCCCGGCTCGACCTGCACCCGGCCTTCGCGCACGGCTGGCCGCTGCTGCGGGGACGGCTGGTCGAGCTGCTGGCCGGCTCCGACCCATGACCCGGACGGCCCGGCCTGGGTCGGGCCTCAGCCGGCCGCAGGCTCCCGACAGCTCGGGAGCAGGGCGTGCACCAGCGCGGCCACCGCCTCGGTCTCGATCAGGAACCCGTCGTGGCCGTACGGCGAGCTGATCACGTGCACGCCGTCGCACCCCGGGACGCCGGCGGCGATCTCCTCGGACTGGCGCAGGGGGTACAGCCGGTCGGTGTCGACGCCGGCGACGACGGTGCGCGCCGTGACGCGGGACAGGGCCGCCGCCACCCCACCGCGGTCCCGGCCGACGTCGTGCGAGCTCATCGCCTCGGTGAGGACCACGTACGACGCGGCGTCGAACCGCCGGGCCAGCTTGACGCCGTGGTGTTGCAGGTAGGACTCGACGGCGTACCGGCCCCTGCCCTCGTCCGGCCGGTCGCCGGCCTGCCCGGAGCGACCGAACCGCAGGTCGAGCTCGGCCGCGCTGCGGTAGGTGGCGTGGGCGATCTGGCGGGCGACCGCCAGCCCGGCGACGGGTCCGGTGCCGTCGCCGACGTCGTGGTAGTCGCCGCCCAGGTACGCGGGGTCCGAGCGGATGGCGTCCAGCTGCGGTGAGCACCAAGCGATCTGGTCGCCCGAGGCCGCGGCGGTCGACGCCAGCACCATCAGCCGCTCGACCCGGTCGGGCACCTCGACCGCCCACTCCAGGGCACGCATCCCGCCCATCGAGCCGCCGATCACCAGCTGCCAGGAGTCGATGCCCAGCTCCTCGGCCAGCAGCACCTCGGCCCGCACCTGGTCACGGGTGCTGATGAACGGGAACCGGCTCCCCCACGGCCGACCGTCGGGGGCAGCGCTCGACGGGCCCGTGCTGCCCTGGCACCCGCCCAGGACGTTCGGCGCCACCACGAACCAGCGGTCGGTGTCGATGGCCGCCCCCGGACCGACCAGGCCGTCCCACCACCCTGCGGACGGATGGCCCGAACCGGCCGGGCCGGCGACGTGGCTGTCGCCGGTGAGCGCGTGCAGGACGAGGACGGCGTTGTCACCGGACGGCGACGGCGTCCCCCACGTCTCGTACGCGAGCCGCACGCCCGGCAGCCGCTCGCCGCTGCCGAGCGCGAGGGTGCCCAGGTCGGCGAACCGGCGCCGGCCGGGGTCGTCCCCCTCGCGCCAGGCGCGCTGCGGCGCGAGCGGCTGCTGGTCGTGCGGCACCTGGTTCACGCCCCCTCGGTCGTCCCGTCGGCGTCGGCGGGCAGCTCGGCCTTGGCCGCGGTGAACCCGGACTCGAGGTCGGCGAGGATGTCGTCGACGTGCTCGAGTCCGACCGAGAGCCGGACCAGGCCGGGCGTGACCCCGGCCGTCGCCTGCTCCTGGACCGTGAGCTGGCTGTGCGTCGTGGACGCCGGGTGGATCACCAGCGACCGGACGTCACCGATGTTCGCGACGTGGCTGTGCAGGGTGAGGCCGTCGACGAAGCGCTTGGCCGCCTCGGCGCCGCCGTCGATGTCGAACGCCAGCACCGCGCCCGCACCGCGCGGGGCGTACTTGTCGGCCTGCGCCTTCCACGGGCTGGACGCGAGTCCGGCGTAGGCGACCGAGTGCACCTCGGGTCGCGCCTCCAGCCACTGGGCGACGGCCGTGGCGTTCTGCACGTGCCGCTCGATCCGCAGGCTGAGGGTCTCCAGGCCCTGCGCGATGAGGAAGGCGTTGAACGGCGAGGCCGCGGGCCCGAGGTCGCGCAGCAGCTGCACGCGGGCCTTGAGGATGAAGGCGAGGTTCGCGCCGAGGGCGCTGCCCACCCCGAGGTCCTTGCCGTAGGTCAGCCCGTGGTAGCTCGGGTCCGGGGTGTTGAAGTTGGGGTAACGGTCCGGGTACTTCGCGAAGTCGAAGGTGCCGCCGTCGACGATCGCCCCGGCGATCGCGGTGCCGTGCCCCCCGAGGTACTTGGTGGCCGAGTGCACGACGACGTCGGCGCCCCACTCCAGCGGACGGATCAGGTAGGGCGTCGCCACCGTGTTGTCGACGACCAGCGGCACGCCGGCCTCGTGGGCCACGGCCGCCACGGCCTCGATGTCCAGGACGTCCTGCTTGGGGTTGGAGATCGTCTCGGCGAAGAACCCCTTGGTGTTCTCGCGCACCGCGGCGCGCCAGGACTGCGGGTCGTCCGGGTCCTCGACGAAGCTCACCTCGATGCCGAGCTTGCGGAAGGTGTGGTGCAGCAGGTTGTACGTGCCGCCGTACAGGCTCGGGCTGGCGACGAGGTGGTCGCCGACCTCGGCGAGGTTCAGCAGGGCGATCGTCGCGGCCGACTGGCCGGACGCCAGGAGCAGTGCGCCGACGCCGCCCTCGAGGTTGGCGATCCGCTGCTCCACCGCGTCGGTGGTGGGGTTCATCAGCCGGGTGTAGATGTTGCCGAACTCGCCCAGCGCGAACAGGTTCTCGGCGTGACGGGTGTCGTCGAAGACGTACGACGTGGTCTGGTAGATCGGCAGCGCGCGCGCGTTCGTGGTCGGGTCGGCGCTCTGGCCGGCGTGGATCTGGCGGGTCTCGAAGGACCATCCGGTGCTCATGGGGTCTCCTGGTCGCTGGTCTGCGTGGGGTCAGGGCATGTCTCGGGTGAGGTGCGGGGTGCGGGCCACGTCACCGCGAGGGTGCGACGACGCGGCCGCCGAGGTGATCGGGTCCGACGCGCGGTGCTGGTGGGAGGTGCTCGGCACCACCCGTGGACGACTCACCCGGACGTCCGCGGGACGGGGCCGACGACGAACCCGGCCGAGCGCGCGAAGGGGTGCGGTCAGTGACGACAGGGAGTGTTCACGACATGAGCCTCCTGCTCGAGGGGCCCACGTGCGGGCCCGCGCTTGCCGGTCGGCTCGACGCCGACAGGCCCGGTCATCACCCGGGGCACCCCACCGCGGAGGAGGGTTGCCGGCCAGCGAGCCGGGGCTTGACGCTGGCGCTCATGACCTGTGCCCAGGGTAGGCAGCGCTCCGCGGGACAGGCAAGACGTCCGTCGTCGATCTCGCGATACGAGACGCCGGTTGCGCCATCCGAGACACGGCACACCCCGACCTCAGGGCCGCTCCGGCCCGGGAGGGACGACCCGCAGCCCGGTGCGACGCTCCGCGCGGACCCAGCCGGGCGCCGTCCCCGTGCGCAGGGCCCGGCGAACCAGGGTCGCGAGCGGGTGGCCGGGCACCGCGTCCAGGGCGAGGTCGGACAGGTCGAGCCCCTGGGCGCCGTCGCCCTCCCACCACGACGCCCAGGCCAGCACCGCCAGGGCGTCGGCACGACGGCTCCCCTGGGTGTGCCGGGCGAGCGCGGCGAGCGCGGCGCGGATCTGGGCCAGGTGCCGCCGGTCCGGCCTCGGGACCGGCCCAGGACCCTGGTCGAACAGAGCGTCCAGGGCCGTGTCGCAGGAGTCCGACCGACCGGTGAGCGCCAGCTCGAGGGCGGCCTGTCGACCGTCGGTGGTGCACGTCAGGACGACGGCGTCGCGGACGACCGGGTCTGCCAGCCCGGCCAGCGCCAGCGCGACGTCGCGCTCGTCGGCCACGCTCGCGTCGGCCAGCACCCGTAGCCAGCCCTGCAGGCAAAGCACCCGCCGCCCGGCCGGGGTGTCCCCTCCCGATCCCTCGACCAGCCGGCGGACCCGCGCGGCGACCCGCCGGCGGACCTGCGTCGGTGCCGGAGCGAGGTCGGGCAGCCGCCCCTCCCGCGTGCGGGCCGGGTTGATGCCGAGCGCGACCATCTGGGCGCTGACGGTGGCTGACTGCAGGTCTCTGACCGGCCATCCCTCGGCGGGGCAGCACCCCTGGCCGGCGCACAGCAGCGAGCGGAAGCGGTGGTCGTCGACCTGCCAGCAGTCGACGAGGTCGATACCGGCGCCGGCCAGGACGTCCTCCACGTCGGTCAGCCAGGCAGGGACCCGGCGGTGGGAGGAGGTGTCGTAGAGGACCCCGACCGCCCGGGTGGCGCCGTCTTCGACGAGGTACCCGGCCAGCTGGTGGGCCGCGCCCGACCCGGAGGCGGTGACGTCGGCGAGGTCGACGCGCAGGACGAGACCGACCTGCGAGCCGGGTGCACGCAACGACACCAGCGCCAACGAGTCCCGCGGGACGAACCCGAGCCGGTAGGGCACCAGCGCGACGACGTCGCGGGGCTCGCTGACGATGATGGCGGTGGGGTCGGTGCTCATGCCCGGGACGCTGCCGGACCGGTCCACGCTCGCGCGGGCCGACGGCGGCCCGCTGTGGACGACGGGGGTCCGGACGCCCCTGTGGACGGCGGGGCGGTGCGGCTACACGACCTGGCCGGGAACGACGCCCTCCGGTCCGCGGGCCGCGGACGGCGCACCCTCCCAGGCCAGGAACCGCTCGGTCTCCACCAGGACCGCGCCGGCCAGCCAGGACAGCACGACGGCGTCGTCACCGAGGCCGGCGAGGAGCATCAGGGCCTCGGGCATGACGTCGACGGGGCTCACCACGTACGCCAGCGCCAGACCCATCAGCAGGAGCCGGTTGCGGTCCATGCCGGGGTAGGTGCCGCGGAGCGTCATCGTCACCAGGCGCGGCACCGACATCAGCTGCTCGGAGACCGGCGGGGCGTCGTGCCGGCGCTGGCCGCGCAGGGCCTGCCAGAGAGCGGTGAACGCGGAGATCCTCTTCACGACTGCTCCTCCTGGTGCCTGGCCCGGCGTGCTCGGTGACGTGCAGGGCGACGAGGTGCCACCAGGAAGGAAGACGTCCGGGACGGCTCCGGGGTTCCCCCGGGGTCAGCGCTGGACGAACTCGCGGCGGGCGCTGTCGGCGATCTTGCGCAGCAGGAAGTAGTCGAGGCCACCGCCGACGACGCCGCCGACCAGGGGCAGTCCGCGGCCGAGGCGAGAGAGCCCCTTCTTGCCGAGCTGACTGAGCAGGTTGAAGCCGATGCCCTTGTTGAGCACCATCAGCGCCGGCCCGGGGAGCCGCTGCAGCGCGAGGTCGGCGATCTTGCCGGTGGGCGAGACCCCGGACTTGGCCAGCAGGCTGCGGGCGTCCGCACCGACGAGGGTGAGCAGCACGGCGCTGCGCACCTCCGGCCGCTCCAGGTCGTAGCCGCGCAGGTGGGCGATGCTCGCGACCATCCGGGTGGCGATGCCGTAGAAGCCCACGACGTTCACCGGCAGCGCGACGGGCAGCGTGATGAAACCTCCGAGGCCGGTCACGAACCCGCCTGCGGCGGCCAGCTTGAGGTGGGTGGCCACGATCTCGTCGATCGCCTGCTCGGTGGAGGACGCCCGCGAGCGCGCGGCGTCGGCCGACTGCGTGGCGGGGTCAAGGGGGCCGACGCCCTCGATGCCGGCGTCGACCAGCTTGGACACCAGGGTCGTGGCGGTCCGCTCGAGCCGGGAGCCCTCGTCGGGCTTGCCGGCCGCGGGGACCAGGTCCTTGTCGGACATCTGCTTGCCTCCGTGTGATCACTGCTCGGTGGGTCGGTGGACCGGTCTGCCCGGTCCGGCGGCTCGCCCCCCGGGCGGGCCGCCCGGCAGCGATCATGCCGGTCCCGGGAGCCACCCGCACCTGCGGGACCGTCGTGCGGGCGTGGCAGGGTGGCCCGCATGGACGACCAGAGCGGCTCGGCCGGCACCGACGAGACCACCCGCGCCTGGCTCGAGGTACGGGCCTGGCGGGCGTTCGACGTCGACGACGAGGGCCGCGTGCTGGCCGGGCACGACGAGTCGGGCACGGTCCAGCTGGTGGAGCTCGCAGACGGCGAGGTCACCCGCCTGACCGACCTCCCCGGCGCCGTGGCCGGTCGCTGGCTCCCGGGGCGCCGCGCCGTCCTGGTCTCCCACGACCGCGGGGGCGACGAGAACGCCCAGCTGTCGGTGCTCGAGGTCGCGCGGGTGCACGAGACCGGGCGCCCGGCGGGCCTCGACGACCTCGAGCCGCTCGTGCACGCCGAGGGCGTCATGCACGCGGTGCTGCAGGTGCAGGGCGAGCGGCTGCTGTACGCGCACAACGGCCGCAACCGGGTCGACTTCGACGTGCACGTGCGCGACCTCGCCACCGGCTCCGACATCGCGGTCTGGACGGGGGGCGGCATGGTCGCCTCGGGCCGGCTCTCCCCCGACGGCGCCCGGCTCGTCCTGGCGCTGGTCTCGCTGCTGGCGATGAGCACCCACCTGGTGCTGGTGGAGGTCCCGGGTCCGGGCCACGACCTCGGCGAGCCGGTCGCCCTCACCGACCCCGCGGAGCCCGGACGCCACGAGCGCCTGTCCTGGACCCCGGACTCGCAGGCGCTGTTCTACGCCACCGACCGCGACTTCGGCACCACCCTGGTGGGTCGGCACGACCTCACCACGGGGCGCTTGACCCCCGTGATCGCGCACGACGAGTGGGACGTCTCGGGCTGGCTGTCCCCCGACGGCGCGCTGCTGCTCGCCGAGACCCTGGTCGACGGGGAGTCCCGGCTCGGGCTGCACGACCCGGCGACCGGCAGCGTGGTGCACGCCGTCGACCTGCCCGGCGCCGGTACACCTGCCGCCGGGGTCGTCGCGTCCATGCTCCCCGAGCCGGTCTGGTCGACGTCCTCGTCCTCGGTGGTCCTGTCCTTCAGCGCCCCCGGCGTCCCGGGCGACGTCCTGCTGCTGGACGCCTCGACGGGTGCGGTCGAGCAGCTCACCGACTCGGGCTCCGGACTGCCCGCCCCGGCGGCCCTCCCGCAGTCGCACCGGGTGCCCGCGCCCGACGGCGAGCGGATCCCCTGCTTCTCCTACTCGCCGAGCTCGGGCGCCGGCGGGTCCTGCGTGGTCATCGTCCACGGTGGTCCCGAGGGGCAGTCGGTCCGCTCGTTCAACCCCGTCCTGCAGTCGATCTCGGCCGCAGGGCACGCGGTGCTGGTGCCGAACGTGCGTGGGTCGACCGGCTACGGGCAGCGCTGGTACTCCCTCGACGACGGCCCGCTGCGACTCGACTCCGTCGCCGACCTCGCCGCGCTGCACGCCTGGCTGCCCTCGATCGGGCACGACCCGGCCAGGACGGCGCTGTGGGGCGGGTCGTACGGCGGCTACATGGTGCTCGCCGGCCTCACCTTCCAGCCGCAGCTGTGGGCGGCCGGAGTCGACATCGTCGGCATCTCGTCCCTTGTCACCTTCCTGGAGAACACCTCTGCGTACCGCCGGGCGTTCCGCGAACGCGAGTACGGCCGCCTCGAGACCGACCGCGAGATGCTCGAGGCCGCCTCTCCGCTGCCGCGCATCGACCAGGTGCGCGCGCCGCTGTTCGTCATCCACGGGGCCAACGACCCTCGGGTGCCCTTGTCCGAGGCCGAGCAGGTGGTTGCGGCGGTACGGGGGAACGGGCTCGAGTGCGAGCTCAAGGTCTACGACGACGAGGGCCACGGCCTGGCCAAGCGTGCGAACAAGCTGGACGCGTACCCGGCGGCGATCGCGTGCCTGGGCCGCTGGCTGGCCTGATGCGCGCGCCGGGCTCCTTCACGCCCGGGTCCCTCGTCGGCCTCGCTTGCGCACCAGCCGGTCTCGCGCTGGTCGGTGCTGACGGCTCCCACGAGCTGGTACCGGCCCGCGACGCCCCTGCCCGGCTGACGCGCCTGGACCGCGAGATCGGGCCGCGCTGGGCGTGGTGGTCGGCCCGCAGCGCGGTGGCCGGCCTCCTGGCGGCCGAGCCCAGGCTCCGTCTGGCCCGGTGCTGGGACCTCGCGGCCGCGCACCGACTGCTGCACGGCGGCTCCGCCGACTCCCCGGACCAGGTCTGGGCCGCGCTGCGTGGCCTGGACCCCCGGGGCACCCCTCGCGCCGGTCAGCTCGACCTGCTCGGGACGGACTCCGCCGCGTGGGGGCTGGACGGACGCACGACCGACGACGACGGCGACCCGGAGGAGCCCGTCCGCCCCGACGGCTACCTGCGTCCGGACTGGGTCGGTGGCGCCTGGGCGGCGACCCCGACGCGGTTGGTGCGGTGGGCAGGGCTCGCCCTGGAGGTGGCCACCGCCCAGGGAGAGGCCGTCTCGCGCACCGCCTCGCAGGGCCATGCCTTGCACTGCGCGCACGCCGAGTCGGCGGCCGAGCTGTTCGCCGTGGAGCTGGCGGCGACCGGTCTGCCCGTCGACCGGGCGGTCGCCGAGGAGACGGTCGGAGCCGTCGCAGGTCGGCGCCCGACCGACGAGGCCGACGAGCGGACGCTGCGCGGAGTCCGCGACCGGGTGGTGCTCGACACCGTCCCGACCGGGGGACAGGTCGACCTGCGCAGTCCAGCGCAGGTCAAGGAGCTGTTGTCGCGCAACGGCTTCGACCTGCCCGACACCCGGTCCTGGCGGCTTGAGCCGGTGGTCGGCACGCACCCGCTCGTCGACGCGCTGCTGGCGTGGCGCAAGGCGGAGCGCATCGCCACCACCTACGGCTACCGCTGGCTCGACCAGCACCTCGGTACCGACGGCCGGCTGCGAGGCACCTGGACGGGCAGCGACGGCGGCGCCGGACGGATGACCGCCCAGGCGGGGCTGCACTCGATGCCGCGCGAGCTGCGCGTGGCCGTCCTGGCCGAACCCGGTCACACCTTCGTGCGTGCCGACCTCGGGCAGGTCGAACCCCGCGTGCTGGCGGCGATCTCGCGCGATCCCGCCCTCGCCCGAGCGGCCGCGGCCGACGACATGTACGCCGACGTCGCGGCCGCGCTGCGGTGCGAGCGGCCCGTGGCCAAGATCGCCGTCCTGGCAGCCATGTACGGCCAGACCTCCGGCACCGCGGCCGAGGCGCTGCGCGACATGGAGCGTGCCTACCCCGTGGCGATGCGTTTCCTCCAGGCCGCCCACGACGACGGCAGGGCAGGCCGTGACGTCCTCACCCACGGGGGCCGTCGGGTGCGGATGTGGCCGGTGGCACCGCTCCCCCAGGGGGCCGACGCCGCCGCCGTGCGCTCGCACCAGACCACGCTGGCCGCCAGGGGCCGGTTCGCGCGCAACGCGGTCGTGCAGGGCTCGGCGGCCGAGCTGTTCAAGGCCTGGACGGCCACCGTGCGGGCCCGGCTCGCCCGGACGGCCACGGGCGAGGTCGTGCTGTGCCTGCACGACGAGCTGCTGCTGCACGTCCGCGAGGACGTCGCCGACCAGACCGCGCGCGGCGTGGTCACCGACCTCGAGGCCAGTGCCTCACGCTGGTCAGGCTCCGGGGTGCGGTTCGTCGCCGACGTGGCCGTCGTGCGCCGGTGGTCCGATGCCAAGGGCTGAGCCGTCGACCGCTGACGATCCGTCAGGCGCGCGGCATCGGCGCGTGACCGGTCCCACCCGAAGGACCTGGATCCCTCGCCGTCCCCGAGCGCGACGAACAGCGCGGCCAGGTGGCGCACTTCGGCGGCGGTGAGGCCATGGGTGCCGTGCGCTTCTCCGGCAGCAGCACGCTCAAGGGCGGTCGAGGCGTCTGGGCCCGGCTCCGGACCCGGCGCCATCAGCGGTAGGCCTTGTGCTCCGGCCAGGGTGCGTCGGCGGGGCGCAGCGTGGACCACCCGGCGTCGCGCGCCGCGCAGCCGGCCAGGATCCCCGCGACGGCGGTGGGGTTGTGCAGGCGTCCGGCCAGCACGGCGTCGCGCGCCTGGTCCAGCGGCACCCACTCCGCGACCATGTCGCGCTCCTCGTGCTCGCGGACGTGCCGCTCCGCCTCCGGGACCGGCGTGAGGTCGCGGGCCAGGAACACCCGGATCGCCTCGTCCATGCCGCCCGGCGAGTTGAACCAGTCGACCAGGACGTCCCACCGTCCGGCGACGAGGTCGACCTCCTCGGCGAGCTCGCGCGCTGCGGCGCCGACGGGCAGCTCGCCCGGCACGTCGAGCAGCCCGGCCGGCAGCTCCCACAGCTCGTGCTGCACCGGGTGCCGGTACTGCCGCACCATCAGGACGCGGTCCTGGTCATCCAGGGCCAGCACGCCCACGGCGCCCGGGTGCCGCACGTACTCGCGCCGCACCACGCCGGCCCCGCCGAGGTCGACCGTGTCGCGCACGACGTCCCAGATCAGCCCGCTGTGCACCACCTCCGAGGCCACGACGGTGCGAGGAGCCAGGGCGTCGCCGTCGGAGAAACGTGCTGTCACGGCAAGGCTCTCAGACCGTGGTCGCGGCGGCGGGCTGGGCGACGTCGACCTGGCTCGGCCGGACCGGGGCGGTCTCGACCTCGATCAGCCGCTCCTCCCGCTGGCGTTCGAGCCCGGCGGCCACCAGCCCGCTGAACAGCGGGTGCGCCTGGCCCGGGCG
>JBBQSN010000094.1:0-13444 GCA_038213835.1 Actinomycetales bacterium | reverse complement strand
ACGACGGCCTCGGGGTCGGAGCGGTCGACCACGACCGACTCGGCGACGTCGCCGAGCCGCAGCCGCACCGAGCCCATCCGGACGCCACGCACCACGAGGGCCACGGCGAGCAGGACCGACTCGTCGGCCTCCCCGCACAGGGCGCCGAGCCGCTGGGCGACGTGGACGTCGGCGGCGTGCAGCACGCCTGCCTCGCTGAAGGTGCCGAGCATCCCGCGGGCGCGCAGGGCGACCGACGAGGACAGGTCGACGGCGTCCACGGACGAGTGCTCGGGGGCCGCGGTCACGAGCCACCACCGGCGAGCAGGTCCGAGAGCGCGACGACGAGCTCGGGGGTGGGCGTCCACGCCCAGACGCCGGGCACGAAGCCGTCGGGACGGGCGGGGACGGACGGCCCGACCATGCCGCGCAGGAACAGGTACGCCACCCCGCCGAGGTGGGTGCCAGGGTCGTACCCGGGCTGGCGCCAGCGCAGGTACCGGTGCAGCGCCACGCAGTAGAGCATCGCCTGCAGCGGGTAGTGGGCCTGGCGCACGGCGTCGTCGAGGGCGCTGCGGCGGTAGTGCCAGGCGGTCAGCGGCTCGTCGGGCGGGGCCAGCCGGTTGGTCTTGTGGTCCACGACGAGGTAGCGGGGAGAACCGGTCTCGCCGACCCGGACGACGAGGTCGAGGGACCCGGTGAGGTAGCCGCGCAAGGTCTCCTCCCGCAGCATCGGGTCCTCCAGCTGCGCGGCGTACGGACGCACCGGGTCGTCGGTGGGCAGGTGCCGCCGGACCAGGCCGGCCACCGCACCGAGCAGCGGCGGCGGGGCGTCGCGCGGGTGGTCGCCGCCGGCCAGCGGGAGCTCGAAGCCGAGCTCGGTCAGCTGGTCCGCTGCGGCGAGGTCGGCGAGCGAGCGACCGTCCGCGATCGGACCCCACGGGGTCGTGACCGAAGCCAGCAGGCTCGCCGCGAGGACGTCGGGGGACGTGCCGCCACGCAGCCACCGGGTCGACTCGGTGGCGGCCCGGGTGAGGGCACCGAGCGGGTCGACGGGATCGAGCAACGCCCGTTCGAGGACGTCGTGGACGAGCGTGCCGAACGCCGCGCCTCCCTCGAGATCGGTCATGGGAGAAGGGATCCGGCGCAGCACGTCGTCGGCCTCGGAGCCTGGTTCCGCCGCCGCGAGGTCGTCGGAGCCGGTGTCGTCGGTCTCCTCCTCGTCGTCGACCACGTGCACCTCGGGCTCGGAGGTCACGTGCGCGACCAGCTCGTGCGCCGCTCTGGTGAGGCCGCTGTACGAGGTGCGGCGCCAGCCGTCGTCGAGCAGCCGATCGAGGGTGGAGACCGACAGCGGCCGGTGGCGGGCGAGGTCGACCGGTGCCTCGGGGCGCTGCGCCGGAACAGGTTCCACCACCTCGACGGCGAACCCCTGGCCCAGCTCGGCCCGGGCGACCAGCCGTGCGTGCACCTCGTCGTCGTCGTCCGGGACCGGCACCTCGAGCGGTGTCTGGTCGTGCGTGGAGGGGGCGAGCAGCAGCCGGTGCAGCGCCGAGGTGCGGGTGTTCCAGGTCGGCGCCCACCACAGCACGAGGCGCGAGACCGCCCGGGTGGCAGCGACGTACAGCAGCCGGAGGTCCTCGCCCGCCTCGTCCGAGCGCTCGACCTTCTCGGACGCGGCGAAGCCCGGTGCGTCCGGGCCACCCACGTGGACGGTGCGGCGTCCACGGTCGTCGTGCGCGCGCGGGAACGGGGCGCGCTTGCCGCCGCCCCTGATGAGGTCCCAGCCGAACGGGACCAGCACGACCGGGAACTCCAGGCCCTTGCTGGTGTGCACCGTGGTGATCTGGACGGCGGCGGCGTCGGTGTCGAGGCGGCGGGCGCGGTCCTGGTCGCGGTCGGTGCGGGCCCGGCCGACCTCGTCGCGCAGCCAGCCCAGCAGCCCGCTGAGGGTGAGCTGGTCGTGCTGGGCCTGCTGGTGCAGCGCCTCGGCGAGGTGACGCAGGTCCGTGAGCACCCGCTCGCCGTCGGTGCGGCCGAGCACCCGCTCGGCGAGCCGGGTGTCGGTGCCGACCCGCGCGAACAAGGCCGCCACCCCTGAGCCGGCGAGCTCCTCGGCCCACTCGCGCAGCGTGGTGGCCCAGCGCTCGTCGCCGGCCTCGCCCTCGGCATCGACCTGGGCCACGGTGCGACCGACCAGGGTGGTGAGCGAGGCCCGGCGCACCGGCCCGCTCCGGTGCGGCTGCTCGATGCCCTCGAGCAGCACCAGCCAGTCGGTGGCGGCCTCGGAGCCGAAGACGCTGGTGGTGCCGGTGAACACGCTGGGCACCCCGGCGGCGCGCAGGGCGACCCGGACGCTCTCGGCGGTGGCCCTGGTGGGCACGAGCACGGCGATGTCGCGGGCCTCGAGCGGACGTGGCGTGCCGCCCCGCGGCATGTGCGTCAGTCCCGCCGCCAGGGTGCGGGTGACCTCGGCGGCGACGTCGGCTGCGACCAGCCGGCGGGCGAGCGGCGTGGCCATCAGGCCGGTCCTGGTGAGCGGGTGCCCGGCCCGGCGCACCTGCCGCAGCCGGACGGGGTGCTCGGCCGCCGGTCGCACGGCGGGCTCTGCGTGACCGGCACGTACCGGCCGCACCACGATGTCGGCGTCGCCCAGCGCGGCTCCCCGGAACACCGCCTCGAGCCCGGCGAGCAGCAGGGGGTCGCTGCGGTAGCTGGTGGCCAGCGTGCGGTGCTGGTCGGCGGCCGCGGCGGCGGCGAGGTACGCGCGCACGTCGGCGCCGCGGAAGGCGTAGATCGCCTGCTTGGGGTCGCCGATCAGCACCAGCGGCTTCGAGCCGTGGAAGGCCAGCCGCAGGATCTCCCACTGGACCGGGTCGGTGTCCTGGAACTCGTCGACGAGCACGACCTCGAACCGCGCGCGCAGCCGGTCGCGCGCCACCGGGCCGGTGACGGGGTCGGCCAGGGCGTCGCGCACCCGTGCGAGCAGGTCATCGAACCCGAGCACGCGGGCGGCCCGGGTGCGGCGGTCGACCTCCTCGCGCACCGCCTGCGCGTACCGTCGCCGCAGGGCGGCCTCGCTGCGCGGGTCGACCTCGGCGAGGTCGGGCAGCAGCACCGCCTGGCGGTCGTCGACCGCGACCCGGGCGAGGTCGTCGGCCAACGACAGGGTGAGCCCGGGATCGCCGTCGCGGCGCGTGGTGACGTGCCGGACGTAGAGGTCGGCCACGACGTCGTCGACCAGCTCGGACAGGCTCTCCACGAGCTCGACGTGGGGGTCGGTGTCGGCGGCGACACCGAGCCCGGCCAGCACCTGCTGGCAGAACTCGTGCACGGTCGCCACGGTGGCGGCGTCGAAGTCGGCCAGGGCGGTGGCGATCCGCTCGCGCCGCTCGGCCACCTCCTGCGGCGACCCGGTGCCGAGGTGCCGCACGACGGGGTCGGTGTCGGCGGCGACCAGCGCGGGGTCGGCGAGGGCGGCCCGGACGGAGCCGAGCCGCTCACGCACCCGGGTGCGCAGCTCGCTGGTGGCGGCCACGCCGAAGGTGACGGCGAGCACCTGGTCGATCCGGGCGCGGCCCTCGGCGACGTAGCGGGTGACGAGCCCGGCGATGGTGAAGGTCTTGCCGGTGCCGGCGCTCGCCTCCAGCACCGTGGTGCCGGTGGGCAGCGCCGCAGTGAGGTCGATCTCCTTGTACACCGCCCCCTGCAGCGTCGGGCCGCTCACGGCTCGTTCCTCGCCGTGGCGAACGCGCTGTGCCGGTCTGCTCGCTCGCTCCGTTCGCTCATCGGGCGTCCTCGTGCTCGAGCAGGGGCCACCACAGCGTGCAGGCGAGCCGGCCGAAGTCGCTCGCCTCCTCCGCGAACGGCGGCAGCGGCTCGGGCGACTCCCAGCCGAGCAGCGTCTCCAGGGGGGCGCGCGGGCCCCAGATCCGGACGTGCTCCGGGGCGGAGTCCTCATGGTCGAAGCCGCCGTCGTAACCCGTGACCCACTCCTGCCCCGCGAGATGCCTGGCGCTGTTGAGCGGCCGCTCGCGCAGCCGGGCCGCGGCGTACGCGGCCGAGGTCCTGATCGGCAGCGGCAGCGGCAGCCGCAGCCCCAGGTCGCGCAGCCCGGCGAGGTCGCGCAGGATCGCGGCCGCGACGTCGGGCTCGGGGGCCCGCAGCCGGCAGACCCCCGACGACGCGCGCCCTCCTCGGCCGACGACGACGGCCTGGGTGGCGGCCCCGGGCGCCGAGACGGCGAGCGCGAGGAGGTCGACCCAGGCCTGCAGCCGGTGCGTGGCCGCGAGCCGGGAGTAGGTGAGGCGCAGCACCGTGGTGCCGCGCAGCCCGCTCACCGAGCCGGTGAGCCGCCGACCGTCGGCCAGGCGGGCGTCGACCTCGAGGGCCTCGGAGCGCACCGGCCCGTCGGGACCGGTCATCCACTCCTGGGCGCGCTCGAACAACCCGGCGGCGTTCGGCCCGACCTTCCTCAGCACCTCGGTCGCGAGCGGCTCCGGCGGCAGCGTGCCGCGCCCTCGCTCGGCCAGGGCGATGGCGGCGATGTCGTGGCCGGCCTCGAGCGCCTCCAGCGCACGGCTGCCGACCCCCCACTCGCCGAGACCGCCGAGGTCGACCTCGATCGCGTCGGAGGCGGGCTCGTCCTCCCACGGGTCGGCGACCTGGAGCCGCTGCGCGAGGAATCCCTTCACGGGGGCGACGACGAACCCGCGCAGCTCCGCGAGCTGCAGGTCGGCGGTGCGGTCGAGGGCGGGCAGCGCACCGAGGACCAGGGCGGGCGGCGCGCTCCGGTCGCCACGGCCGGCCCGCGCGCCCGCCAGGGCCGCGGCGTCGAACGACGCCGCCCTGGCCCGGCCCAGCTCGCCGGGCGTGAAGTTACGGGGGTCGGTGGGCTGCAACGGGTGCCGGGTGACCACCGCACGCGACGCCGGGCCGCCGTCGGCCGTCACGGCGACGAGGTCGACGGCGTCGAGCAGCTCGCCGACCGGCACGGCAGCGGGCAGCAGGGCACCGGTGCGCTCGTGCGCGCCGCGGTGCAGCACGACCAGGTGCTCCTGCGCCGCGGTGACGGCATCGAGGAAGAGCTGGCGGTCCTCACTGCGCGGGTCGCGCTCGCCGAGCTGGGGGTCGCGGGCGAGCAGGTCGTCGCCGTCGGGGCGGCTGCGGCGCGGGAAGGCGTCGTCGTCCATGCCGAGCAGGCAGATCACGCGGTGCGGCACCGAGCGCATCGGGACCAGCGTGCACACGGTGATCCCGCCGGAGCGGAAGCTGGACCGCGTGGGCCGGCCCGTCAGCCGTGCCTCGAGCATCGTCCGGACGTCGGCGAGCGCGAGCGGGGAGGTCGACCCCTCGGCCTCCGAGCGGACCGCGGCGAGCTCCTCGCGCAGCTGGACCAGCTGCCAGGCGTCATCGGCCACGACGTCGACCAGCGAGGTGGTGGCCAGCTCGACGGCGTCGAGCCACTCGCCGAGCCGCTGCTCGCGACCGAGGGTGATGACGGCGTGCTCGATCCGGTCGACGAGCTCGGCGAAGCGGCCGGCGAGGTCGACGTCGCCGGAGTCGATGCCGTCGAGGGGGAACGCGCCGCCGACCGCCTCGCCCGCGCCACCGAGGGCCACGCCGGTGAGCACGCGGTCGACCGCCGACCGCCAGGTGCCCTCGGCGATGCCCTGCATCCGCCAGGCCGCCCGGTGACCGGGGTCCAGCCCCCAGTGCGCCCGGGCGCCGACCACCCAGGCGTGCACCTGCTCGAGGTCGTCGTCGTCGAGCCGGAAGCGGCGCCGCACCGGCGGCGTGCCGGCCAGCGAGAGCACCTCGGTGGCGCTCACCCGTCCGGCGACGAGGTCGAGCAGCGTGCCCACGGCGGCCAGCACCGGGTTGATCTGCCGTGGCGAGCGGTCCGCCAGCCGGACCCGCAGGAACGCGGCCGGCTCGGAGCCGAACGCCGCGGTCACCAGCGGCGCGAAGGTCTCGACGTCGGGGCACATCACCAGGACGTCGCGCGGCTGCAGGGTCGGGTCGTCGGCCAGCAGCCCGAGGACGACGTCGCGCAGCACCTCGACCTGGCGGGTGCGGCCGTGGCAGGAGTGCACCTGCACCGACCGGTCGTCCGGCGCCAGGACGAACCGCGCGCCCTCCTCGACGGGAGCCGGGTCGTCGCGCAGCGTGCGCTGCAGCACGCCCAGCAGGGTCGGGTCCGGGCTCGCGGGAGCCGGGTGGTGCACGTCGGCGTGCCCGGGGGCGGCGACGGCCAGCCGCTGCTGGAGCTCCTGGACGTCACGGCTGAGCGAGGCCAGCAGGGGGGTGCGGGCAGTGCTGCGGGTGCGGTGCCGGCGCAGGTCGGCGGGCGCACCCTGCACCGCCAGCCGGTCCCAGAGGGCAGGGCTGGCGTGGTTCAGCCACAGGTGCACCTCGCGGTGCTCGGCCAGGGCCGCGAGCACCGTGAGGCGGGAGGCATCGACCCGGCTGGCGCCGAAGACGCTCACCCGGGCCGGCAGGTCGACCCGCTCGGGCGAGGCGACCAGGCCGGCGCGCGCGTCGTCGAGCAGCTCGGCCGGCGACGGCCCGATCCCCGCCCGCAGCTGCTGCCAGAGCAGGGGCTGCCAGCGCAGGTCGGCGGGGACCTCCACGGTGCCGGCCGCCCAGGCCCGGAGCAGCTCGGGCCGGGAGACCTCGTACCGGTGCAGCAGGGCGGCGACCCGCCGGGCCAGTGCGTAGCGACGGCCGGTGGGCACCTCGCTGGCCTGCTGCAGGTGCCGGTGGACCAGCTCGAACCCCTCGGGCGGCACCAGTGCCCCGGCAACCTCCTCGAGCAGGTCGACCAGCGGCCACACGGTGTGCTCCGGCTCCCACACCTCGACAGCGCGGGCGTGCTCGGGGCTGATGGCCGAGACCGCGCAGTCGAGCAGCGCCGAGGGACGCGGGAACAGCACGTTCGCGCACACGCCGTCCTCGCCCACGACGCCGGCGCCGAGGCCGTGCGAGAGCCGCTGGGCCAGCCACCGCTCGATGCCCGGGGCCGGCACCGCGACCACCTCGGGGGTGAACGGGTCGGCCGGCGGGACGGCGAACAGGTCGGCCAGGCCAGCGACCAGCGCGAGCCCGGACTCGGACCGGTGGACCGTCAGCACCCCGCGAGTCTGTCAGTGCCCACCGACAGCAGGCACCGCACCGGGCCGGGGCCGGAACGTCGTGGCGGTGATCACCACCAGCAGGCTCCGCGCGCGGCGGCTACCGTCCTGGGGTGAGCACCTCGTCCTGGCAGGAGACAGCCGCGATCGACCTGATGCTCGACGACCTGCGGACCTGGGCGGTCGTCGGGCTGTCCGGCGACCCGAGCAGGACGGCGTACCGGATCGCCGAGCTGCTGCAGCAGCGCGGGAAGCGGATCGTCCCCGTGCACCCCGACGCGCCGACGGTCCTCGGGGAGCAGGGCTACGCGACGCTGGCCGACGTGCCGTTCCCGGTCGACGTCGTCGACGTGTTCCGGCGCTCCGAGGCGGCCGGCGAGTTCGCCGACCAGGCCGTGGCGATCGCTGCGAAGGGCATCTGGTTCCAGCTGGGCGTGGTCGACGAGGCGGCCTTCGGGCGGGCCACCGCCGCGGGCGTGCCGATGGTGATGGACACCTGCCCGGCGGTCGAGTGGGGACGTCGCTGACGCCTCAGCCGCGCGCCGGCAGGACCTTCCCCCGCGCCTCGCCGAAGCCGAGCCGCGAGCCCTGCGCGCCCGGAGCGGTGCCGGTGATGACGACCTCGTCGCCGTCGAGCAGGAAGGTGCGCTCCTCGCCGTTCACCTCGACCGGTTCGGCGCCGCCCCAGGTGAGCTCGATGAACGCGCCGCGGGTGTCCTTGTCCGGGCCCGACACCGTGCCCGACGCGAACAGGTCGCCGGTGCGCGCGGAGGCGCCGTTGACGGTCATGTGGGCGAGCATCTGCGCGGGGGACCAGTACATCTCGCGGTACGGCGGCCGGGAGACCACCTGGCCGTTCCACTCGATCGCCATCTCGACGTCGAGGCCCCAGACCTCCTGCATCGCCAGGTAGGGCAGCGGCGGCGGGTCCTGCCGCGGGATGACCATTCGGGCGTCGGCCAGCGCCAGCAGCGGCACCACCCACGGCGAGACGGTGGAGGCGAACGACTTGCCGAGGTTCGGCCCGAGCGGGACGTACTCCCAGGCCTGGATGTCGCGGGCCGACCAGTCGTTGAACAGCACGACGCCGAAGATGTACTGGTCCGCCCGGTCCGCCGGGATTCTCTCTCCCAGAACGGTTCCCGTCCCGACCACGAAGCCGAGCTCGGCCTCGACGTCGAGCCGGACGGACGGGCCGAACCGCGGCACGGGGTC
This sequence comes from Actinomycetales bacterium, assembly GCA_038213835.1. GTDB lineage: Bacteria > Actinomycetota > Actinomycetes > Actinomycetales > CAWJMD01 > JBBQSN01. The sequence continues at coordinate 5,117 of JBBQSN010000094.1, read as the reverse complement.
GCTCGGGCCCTTGCGCTGGCCGCAGGGGCGCACGATCTCGGTGCCGGAGACGACGACCGTCCCGGCCCGACCGTGGTACCCGACGGGGAGGTGCTTCCAGTTGGGCATCAACGGGTCCGGGTTGTCCGGACGGAAGAGCCGGCCGAGGTTCGAGGCGTGGTGCTCGGAGGCGTAGTAGTCGACGTAGTCGGCCACCTCGAACGGCAGGTGCAGGGTGACGTCGGCGAGGTCGTGCACCGCCTCGACCGGGACGTCCCCCGCCAGCGCCTCGGCGACCGCCGCGCGCACCGCGACCCAGCGCTGGTGCCCCTGCGCCATGAAGGCGTTCAGCGACCCGGTGGCGAAGACGTCATCTCCCAGCAGGAAGGCGAGATCGACGACGTGGTCGCCGAGGCGGGTGACGCACCGGGGGGCCGAACCGGCCACCGAGGCGACGCCGTACGGCAGGTTGCACGGACCGAACAGCGAGTCGTCCGGGACGTCGATCCGGGTCGTGCCTGCCGTCGTCATCGAGCGGTCCTCCAGGTGTCATCGGCGCGCGCCGGGAGCATGATGACCCTATGGCCAGGGACGACGACGCCGCTTGGCACCTCGGGCTCACCGACGCGCCACCGTGCTGCAGCACCTGGACAGCGCATCCGGACGAGTCGGCGGCTGACCCCCCGCTCGTCCTGGGGGCCAGCCGCCGACGTCGATCAGCTCGCTCGGGAGGGGTCAGCCGACCCCGCCCGGCAGCGGGCCGGTGATGATCTCGCGGGCCTCGCGCAGGGCCGCGGCCCGGTCGTCGGCAACGGCCCGGGCCGCCTCCGGCTGTGCCGCTCCGTCCTCGAACGGGGTCACGTCGAACGCGCACCGGGTGCCGGCGGCGGGCAGCCGGGTCGAGACCAGGTAGCGCGCCACCGCGGCGTCGGCGCAGGTGCTGAATCCGAGCGAGGTGTGGCCCCAGCCCACCACCGACAGCAACCGCGAGCCCGGCAGCAGCCCGGCCACGGCCTGGGCACCGCTGTAGGGCGTCGCCGGGTCGTAGGTGTTGCCGACCACGAGCACCGGCGCCGACGTCTTGGCGGTCCACGGACCCATGTACCGGTCGGCGGCCTGCCCCGGCCAGGTGGCGCAGGCGGCCGAGGCCCAGGTCCAGAGGCTCCCGAAGTACGGCGCGACCCGGTCGCGGGCCTTCCCGGCCGTCCACCAGGCCTGGCGGTCCGCGGGGTTGACCGAGTCCGAGCACGCCACGCCGTCGAAGCCCTCGTAGGTCTGCGGCATGGGCGCGCCGGCGAAGGCGGCGACCCGGGACGCGGCAGCCGGGTCCGGCAGCTCGACCGGCGGGGCGACGCCGGCAGCCCCGGCCGCCAGGCTCACGATGAAGGCGAGGCCGCCCCAGCCGTACGGGGAGTAGAAGGTGCCGAGACTGAAGCCGACGACGTCCTGGTAGGTGAGCTCGATGATGAAGCCGCCACCGAGGTCGATCCGCACCGGCTCCTCGCGCAGCGCGGCCATGGTGTCGTCGTACACCGTCTCGGGGTCACCCTGCTCCGCGAGCGAGCAGGACTCGGGACCGGCCTGCTCGCAGAGCGCGAAGAACTGCTGGAGCGAGTCGGAGGCACCGACGTCGCTGCCCAGCCGGGACGAGAACGGCTGCTTCGCGTCGGCCCTGGTGCGGCCGGTGGTCCACGCCACCGGGTCGAGCACGCCGTCGACGACCAGCGCGCGGACGTTGTCCGGGAACAGGTTCGCGTAGGTGCTGCCCAGCTGGCTGCCGTAGGAGTAGCCCGCGTACGTGAGGCCCTCGTCGCCGACCGCCTGGCGCAGCAGGTCGAGGTCACGCGCCACGTCGGCGGTCGACATGTGGTCGATGATCGCGCCGGCGTTCTTGTCGCAGATCTGGGTGTAGCGGTTCTGCGCCCTGTCGATCAGCCGGTACTCCTGCCGGTCGATCGGGAAGCCGGGCACGCCGGCGAAGGTGCGTTCGAGCTGCTGGAACGACTCGAAGCAGACCAGCGGGTTGCTGCGCGCGACGCCCCGCGGGTCGAACCCGACGACGTCGAAGCGGTTCAGCACCGACTTCGGGAACAGCGCCCAGGCGTAGGAGGCGAAGTCGACGCCGGAACCGCCCGGGCCGCCGGGGTTGAGGAACAGCGTGCCGATCTTGCGGTCCGGCCGCGCCGCCTCCAACCGCTTCAGGGCCACCTGGATCGTGGCGCCGCGCGGCTTGTCGTAGTCGAGCGGGACGGTCGCCCAGGTGCACGAGAAGGTCGTGCCCTTCGGCCCCTCGCCGCCGCCGAAGTCGTCGCCGCACTCGGACCAGTCGAGGACGGGGACGGTCGCGCGGCCGGTCCCCCCGCCGTCCGAGGGCACCCCCGACGCGGCGGACGCCAGCGCCATCGGGAGGGCCAACGCCCCCGCAGCCAGCACAGCGATCCACCGCGTCCGTGACATCCGACCTCCACCCCGAGGACGCCCCCGCACCCGGTTGGACGGGTCGACGTCACCGAGGACGGTAGGGCCGTCCCGTCGGACGCACAAGGGTCCGAAAGTAGGTGTTCAGGGATGGATCCGACCGGGCCGTCTGGTCCTGCGGCCGTGGCGGCTCGACGACGCCGAGCAGGCCACGACCGTGTTCGGGTACGTCACCGCCGGGACCGAGGTGTGGGCCCGGACCCTCGTCAGTTCGCGGCGAGGAAGTCCACCAGGGCCTCGTTGACCAGGTCGCTGTGGCTCGCGGTGATTCCGTGCGGGCCCTCCTCCACCACGACGAGCGTGCTGCCGGAGGCGCCCTCGGCGGTGCGCTTGCCGCTCACCTCGAACGGCACGATGCCGTCGGAGTCGCCGTGCACGACCAGGACGGGCACGTCGACCTTCTCCAGGTCGGCGCGGAAGTCGGTGCGGGCGAAGGCGTCGATGCACGCGAGGACGGCCTCGTCCGTGGCAGGAGCCTGCATCCGTTGGAACCCGTCCAGCTCGGCCTGGTCGACCTTGAGGTCGTCGCCCGCGCTGTAGAAGCTCGTGGCGAAGCTGTCGAAGAAGGCGCGGCGGTCCTCGCGGATCCCGCCCTGCATGCCCTGGACCAGGTCCTCCTCGACGCCACCGTCGGGGTTGTCCTCGGTCTTGAACAGGTACGGCGGCACGGACGACAGGAAGGCGACCGCGCGCACCCGGTCCGTGCCGCGGGTGCCGATGTAGCGGGCCACCTCTCCACCACCCATCGAGAAGCCCACGAGCGTCGCGTCCCGCAGGTCGAGCGTGTCGAGGACGGCGTCGAGGTCAGCGGCGAAGGTGTCGTAGTCGTAGCCGTCCTCGGGCTTGTCCGAGCGGCCGAACCCGCGGCGGTCGTAGGACACCACGCGGTACCCGGCACCCGTCAGGGCCGGCACCTGGTGGGCCCAGGAGTCGGCGTCGAGCGGCCACCCGTGGATCAGGACGACGGGACGTCCGTCGCCGCCGGAGTCCTCGACGTGCAGCGAGACGGGGGACGAGCCGGCAGTGGACGTGACGGTCGTGGACACGGTGGTGCTCCTTCGCATCGGTGTGGTTGACGTTTCGTCACGACGGTAGGACGCCTCTGCGTGGCCCGCACCCCGTGCGGCCACGACCCTTGTCGCCGGCGGCGGCCAGGAGCACCATGGCGCAAGGGCCACAGGAAGCAGGTGCGTCGTGAGGACCGAGCCGAGCCAGCGGTGGGTCAGGGCCGAGTGCGCGGGCGTCGTCGTGGTCGACAGCCTGGCACCCCTGCTGTTCTGGGAGGACGTCTTCCCCGTCCCGGCCTACGCCTTCGATCCCGCCGACGTGCGCACCGACCTGCTGCACCCCAGCGCCACCCCCGGCCCGGCCGATCCCTTCTTCTTCCAGCCCAAGGGGCCTGTCTCGCAGTGGTTCGACCTCCGGGTGGGCGACCGGACAGTGCCGCACGCCGCCTGGGTGCGCGACGACCCGGCCCTGGCGGGACGGATCGTGCTGAGCTGGCGGCCGGGCGTGCTGGACCGCTGGCTCGAGGAGGACGAAGAGGTCCGCAGCCACCCGCGCGACCCCCGCAAGCGCATCGACGCGCTGCCGAGCTCACGGCACGTGGTGGTCCGGCGGGACGGGGTGGTCCTGGCCGACTCCCGACACCCCGTCCTGCTGTTCGAGACCGACCTGCCGACCCGCTTCTACCTGCCGCGCGAGGACGTCCGTCTGGACCTGCTGACGCCCGGCGCGGGGTCCAGCCACTGCCCATACAAGGGTTTCGCGAACGACTACTGGGACCTGCCCGCCGCCGACCAGGACGCCGTGACCGGCATCGCCTGGTCGTACGCCGACCCGCTGCCGGCCGTGGCGGCCGTCGCCGGTCGGGTGGCCTTCTACGACGAGCTGGTCGACGTCGAGGTCGACGGGGTGCGGCGAGAGCGTCCGCGGTCGGTCTTCAGCCAGGAGGGGAACCGCTCGGCCTCCGCGTGACCGCGTGGGTGATGCCTCCCACGCGGTTGACCGTGATCGGCTCGTCCGCCAGGTCGTCGAGGGTGAGCTCGGTGCGCCCGGCGAGCAGGTGCCCGCGCGGCAGGGCGGCCAACCCGCCCCTCTCACCGGTGTCACCGGAGGCGCCGGCTCCTGGCTCGACCCGGTCGGTGTCCTCCTCGCGCTCGCCGCGGGCGGCCTTCTGGGCGCTGTGCATCCTGGCCGGCCAGGCGGCCGGCTTGCTGTCCTCAGACGCGCCGCGCTGGGGGCGGCCACGGCCCTGGCTGCCCTCGTGGCCCTCCCCGCCGGGGTCGTCACCGCCGAGGTCGTCACCGCCGAGGCACGCCTGCTGTCGCCCCGCGTGCTGGCCCTCGGGGTGGTCCTGGGCCTGCTGTCGTCCGCCGTGCCGTACGCACTGGAGCTGCGCGCGCTGCCCACCCTGTCCGCCGCCACCTTCGGCGTCCTGATGAGCCTGGAGCCCGCCGCCGCCGCGCTCGCCGGGTGGGCCCTGCTGTCCCAGCCGCTGCAGGTCGTCCAGCTGGTCGGGCTCGGGGTGGTCGTGGTCGCGAGCGCGCTGGCCAGCCTGCCGGGGCAAGTCACCGCGGCCTGGGCGAGACTCCTGGGGTGACCACGCCATCGCACGACAGCGCCGGGCAGCCCTCGCGCGGCACCCTGCGCTGGTGGTT
>JBBQSN010000093.1:0-13974 GCA_038213835.1 Actinomycetales bacterium | reverse complement strand
GACCGGAGGGTCTCGACAGGTCCCCGCTCGCCGTGGACGGGTACCGCCCGGTAGTTTCGGGCGGGAAGGACCGCGCTCTGCGGCCGAACCAGGCCCGCGGTCGACCACGCGACACCTGAGCGCGCCGCACCGTCCGAGGAGGATCCCCGTGCCCGAGAACGACACGACGACCACTGCCAGCGGTGCCCCGATGAGCCTGCGCTACGAGGGCGGCGAGCTCGAGCTCCCCGTGGTGCCCGCGACCGACGGCCAGAACGGCGTCGACGTCTCGAAGCTGCTGAAGACGACCGACCACGTGACCCTCGACGTCGGCTTCGTCAACACCGCCTCCTGCAGCTCGGCGATCACCTACATCGACGGCGACGCCGGCATCCTGCGCTACCGCGGGTACCCCATCGAGCAGCTCGCTGCGCGCTCCAGCTTCACCGAGGTCAGCTACCTGCTGATCTACGGCGAGCTGCCCACCGCCACCCAGCTCGAGGACTTCGCCAACCGGATCAGCCGGCACACGCTGCTGCACGAGGACCTCAAGGCGTTCTTCAACGGCTTCCCGCGCGATGCGCACCCGATGCCGGTGCTGTCGTCCGCGGTCTCGGCGCTGTCGACCTTCTACCAGGACAGCCTCAACCCGTTCGACTCCGAGCAGGTGGAGATCTCCACCGTCCGGCTCCTGGCCAAGCTGCCCACGAACGCGGCCTACGCCTACAAGAAGTCCGTGGGCCAGCCGTTCCTGTACCCGGACAACGACCTCGGCCTCGGCGAGAACTTCCTGCGGATGACCTTCGGCTTCCCGGCCGAGACCTACGAGGTCGACCCGGTGATGGCCAAGGCGCTGGACCAGCTGCTGATCCTGCACGCCGACCACGAGCAGAACTGCTCCACCTCGACGGTCCGGCTCGTCGGCTCCAGCCAGGCCAACCTGTTCGCCTCGGTCTCGGCCGGCATCAACGCCCTGTTCGGCCCGCTGCACGGCGGCGCCAACCAGGCCGTGCTGGAGATGCTGGACCAGATCCAGGCCAGCGGCGACGACGTCGACACGTACATGAACAAGGTCAAGAACAAGGAGGACGGCGTCCGCCTGATGGGCTTCGGCCACCGGGTCTACAAGAACTACGACCCGCGCGCCGCGATCATCAAGAAGACCGCCGACGAGCTGCTCAGCAAGATGGGCGCCGTCGACGAGCGGCTGGAGATCGCGCTGCGGCTCGAGGAGATCGCCCTGGCCGACGACTACTTCGTCGAGCGCAAGCTCTACCCGAACGTCGACTTCTACACCGGCCTGATCTACAAGGCGATGGGCTTCCCGACCCGGATGTTCACGGTGCTGTTCGCGCTCGGCCGGCTGCCCGGCTGGATCGCCCAGTGGCGCGAGATGATCGAGGACCCGCAGACCAAGATCGGCCGTCCGCGCCAGGTGTACACCGGGCACACCGAGCGCGAGTACACGCCGTTCGACCAGCGCTGACCCAGGCGTCCCGCAGGCCCTTCAGGTCGGCGGCGCGGCGACGGTGATGCTGAGGCCGGCGTCGGGGGCGGCGTCCTCGACCGTGGTCCAGCCGTCGTCCGGCGAGGTGCGGTCCCAGACCCGGTCACCGACCTGCACCCGGACCACGCCGTACTCCTCGGAGCTGGCCACCGCCCAGTGGGCGGCGGCCCAGGTGCGGCGCAGGCCCACCTCGTCGGTGCCCACCGGGACGGTGACCGTGGCCGGGTCGGCGGCCTCGTCCCAGGGCATCGCCCCCAGCTGGGCGTCCAGGGCGGCCCGGACGGCGCCGGACCGCTCGGCCGGGGCGCTCCCGGCGGTGTCGGCGCCGCGCAGCCGGCACGACAGGCTGGCCTGGGAGTAGCCGGTGAGGGCCGAGGCGAACGCGCGGCCCTCCGGTTCGTGGTCGGCATAGGCCTGAGGGAAGCCGGAGCGCTGCACCTCCTGCGCGGCGACGGTGATCTCCATCGTCTCGTAGCCCTCGACCTTCGCCAGGGCGTCGTAGAAGGCGTTGGTGGCGTAGACCGGGTCCATCACCTCGGCCTCGGAGCCCCACCCCTGCGAGGGACGCTGCTGGAACAGGCCGAGGGAGTCGCGGTCGCCGTAGTCGATGTTGCGCAGCCTCGACTCCTGGATCGCGGTGGCGATGCCGATCGTCGCGGCCCGTGCCGGCATGCCCCGCCGCACCGCGATCGCGGTGATCAGGGCGGCGTTGGCGGCCTGGTCGGGGTCGAGCTCGTGGTCGGCGCCGTCGACCGTGGCGACGCACGTCTCGCGCAGAGGCGGGACGTAGCGGTTCGCGAACAGCGCCTGACCGGCCACCACGCCGGCACCCACGAGACCGAGGACGACTGCTCCGGCGATCGCGCGGCGACGCCAGGCGTCGCGGCGGCTCCGGGGAGGGCGGGCCACGTCAGTTCGCGTGCAGCGCGGCGTTCAGCTCCACGGCGCCGGCGGTCCCCGAGCGCGCCAGCACCTCGACGGCGCCGGTACGGGAGTTGCGACGCAGCAGCAGGCCGCTGCGGCCCGAGAGCTCGGCGGCCTTGACCACGCTGTGGTCCGCAGAGCCGTCGCCACCGCCCACGACGGTCACCTTGGTACCGGCCGTGACGTACAGACCCGCCTCCACCACGCAGTCGTCGCCGAGGCTGATGCCGATGCCGGCGTTGGCGCCGAGCAGGCAGCCCGTCCCGATGCTGATCCGCTCCCTGCCGCCGCCGGAGAGGGTCCCCATGATCGAGGCGCCGCCCCCGACGTCGGAGCCGTCGCCGACCACGACGCCGGCCGAGATGCGGCCCTCGACCATCGCGGTGCCGAGCGTGCCGGCGTTGAAGTTCACGAAGCCCTCGTGCATGACGGTGGTGCCCTCAGCGAGGTGCGCGCCGAGCCGCACGCGGTCCGCGTCAGCGATCCGCACGCCCGAGGGCAGCACGTAGTCGGTCATCCGGGGGAACTTGTCGACGCCGTGCACCTGCACCGGGCCGTGGGCGCGCAGCCGGAGCCGGGTCTGCTCGAAGCCCTCGACCGCGCAGGGGCCGGCACTGGTCCACACCACGTTCGCGAGGGCGCCGAACACGCCGTCGAGGTTCAGCTCGTGCGGGCGGGCGAGCCGGTGCGAGAGCAGGTGCAGCCGCAGGTACGCGTCGCTGGCGCCGTGTGGGGCGGCATCGAGGTCGATCTCGACCAGCCGTACCTCGGTGCGCACGCCCCTGGCCGTGTCGTCACCGACGAGCGCCTCGAGCCCGGCAGGCGCGGCGGCGTCGGCCGGGCGCACGCCCAGCGCCGGGGACGGGAACCAGGTGTCGAGCACCGTGCCGTCAGGGGTCACGGTGGCGAGGCCGTGGCCCCACGCGGGGCGGTGCTCGACCTCGTGCTGGTGCTCGGCGGCGGTTCCGGAGGACATGCGGGCCAGGGTAGTCGGCGCAGCGCCACAGGCTGCGCCCCGTAGGGTCGTAGCCGTGACCCTCGACCTCACCGGCGACGTCGTCCAGCTCACGCGCGACCTCTGCGACATCGAGTCCGTGAGCGGCGACGAGAGCGCGATCACCGACGCGATCGAGCAGGCCCTGCGCGTCCACCCCCACCTCGAGGTGCTGCGCGACGGCGACGCCGTGATCGCCCGCACGACCCTCGGTCGGCCCGAGCGGGTGGTGATCGCCGGGCACGTCGACACCGTGCCGCTGCGGCACCCGGAGCCGAACCTGCCGACCTGGGTCGAGGGCGAGGACCACCGCGTCTCCGGCGGCGAGGACGACCGCGTCCTGTTCGGTCGTGGCACCGCCGACATGAAGTCCGGTGCGGCAGTTCAGCTCTCGGTGGCCGCGGCCGTCACCGACCCGGTGCACGACGTCACCTGGGTCTTCTACGACAACGAGGAGGTCGAGTCCTCGCTCAACGGTCTCGGCCGGATCGCGCGGAACCACCCTGACTGGCTCGAGGGATCGTTCGCGGTGCTCTGCGAGCCGTCGTCCGGGACGGTCGAGGGCGGCTGCAACGGCACGCTGCGGGTCGAGGTCCTCGTCCCCGGCCTGCGGGCGCACTCAGCTCGCGCGTGGACAGGCGTTAACGCGATCCACGTTGCGGGAGAGGTGATCTCACGGCTCAATGCCTACGAGCCGGCCGCGGTCGAGGTCGACGGCCTGATCTACCGCGAGTGCCTCAACGCCGTGGGAGTGCGCGGGGGAGTGGCCGGCAACGTCATCCCCGACGAGTGCGTCGTCACCGTCAACTACCGGTTCGCGCCGTCGCGCTCGGTCGACGAGGCTGAGCAGCACCTGCGCACCCTCTTCGAGGGCTTCGAGGTCGTCGTGACCGACGCGGCCGGCGGTGCGCGTCCGGGCCTGGACCACCCCGCCGCGGCCGCGTTCGTCGCCGCCGTGGGCGGCGAGCCGAAACCCAAGTACGGCTGGACCGACGTCGCCCGGTTCAGCGAGATGGGCGTCCCTGCCGTCAACTTCGGCCCGGCCGACCCCTCGCTGTCGCACACCGACGACGAGCACTGCCCTGCCGCCGCGATCACGCGCTGCCGCGAGGTGCTGGCTGCGTGGCTCAGCAGCTGATCGTCACCGTGCGGCAGATCGGCGAGCACTGCAGCGGGGACGGTGACGGTCCGCGCCCGTTCGGCTGAGCCGGCGCACCCGCCCATCCTGCCGTCGCGGGCTCGTCCGCCTACCCTGGTCCTCGTCACCCGGGGCCAGGGCGGGTGGCGCTACCGAGTCGACAGGCAGGACGGCGACGTGGACGGTGTGTCGGTGGGTGCGGTCGCGCGCCGGCTCGGCGTCTCGTCCTCCACGGTCAGGTCGTGGGAGCGCCGCTACGGGCTGGGCCCCGGCTCGCGCTCCGCCGGTGGTCACCGTCGGTACGGGGCGGACGACGTGGCCGTCCTCGAGCGCATGCACGCACTGGTCCTGCGCGGCGAGACGCCGGCTCGAGCGGCCGAGCTGTCCAGAGCCGCCCCCGGTGCGACCGTCGAGGCGGGTCCTCGGACCGTCCCGGGGGGTCCTGGAGGGCACGTGCTCGCCGTCCCCGGCGGCGGGCGCGCTGTGACGGGCCTGGCGCGTGCGGCCATGCGGCTGGACGCAGAGGAGGTCGATCGGCACCTGCGCGCGGCACTCGACCGCGACGGTGCGGTGCGGACGTGGGACGGCCTGTTGCGACCGGTGCTGGTCGCAGCGGGCGAGCACTGGGCGAACACCGGTGCCGGCATCGAGGTGGAGCACCTGCTGACCGAGGCGGCGGCCGGGGCGTTGCACCAGCATCGCGCCGTCGTCGGGCGTCGGCTCCGGGCAGCCGCTCGGCCCGTGCTCCTGGCCTGCGCCCCGGACGAGCAGCACAGCCTGGTGCTGCACGCGCTCGCCGCCGCGCTGGCGGAGCGGGCGGTACCCACCCGGGTCCTGGGTGCGAGGGTCCCCATCCGGTCCTTGGCGTCCGCGGCGTCCCGATCAGGCGCAGCGGCGGTCTTCGTGTGGTCCCAGATCAACGCTGCCGGAACCGATCTCAGTGTGATACCGGTCACCCGCCCCCCGTTGCGGATCGTGGTCGGCGGGCCTGGCTGGGAGGGGCTGGCGCTCGACGCGCGGGTGCTGCAGAGCGACTCGATGGCCGGTGCGGTCGACGCTCTCGCGGAGGTCGCGCTGCGGCCCTGACCGCACAAGTTCAGAGCAGATAACTTGTTCAAGTTGCGTACGGGCATCTCCGGTCGTACACCTGGGTCCAGGGTTCCGATGACGCCTTCGGACGTGGGACCCCGAGCAGGCACCCGCCTGCACCGACCCAGCGCCGGATGGAGCCGTCATGATCTATGCGCAGTCGATCGAGATCGACACCCTCACGTCGTCCCAGTTCGGGACGGTGTACAACCTCTTCTCCCTGGTCATCGCCAGCATGCTGTTCACGGCGATCTTCCTGCTGGCCTCCCAAGGCCGGGTGGCGCCGCGCTACCGCAACGCCCTGGTCGTCTCGGCGATCGTCTGCGGTATCGCGGCCTACCACTACTTCCGCATCGTCGAGAACTTCCAGGAGTCCTATCCGGCCGGCGCCACCACGAGCGCCGACCACGTCCTGTCGAACATCGAGTTCAACGAGGCCTACCGGTACGTGGACTGGCTGCTCACCGTCCCCCTGCTGCTGATCGAGACCGTCGCGGTGATGGCGCTCGCGCGCAGCGAGGCCCGGCGGCTGCTCTTCAAGCTGGTTCCCGCCTCGGCCCTCATGATCATCCTGGGATACCCCGGCGAGCTCACCGTCGACTTCGGGACGCGGGCGCTGTGGGGCTTCCTGTCGACCATCCCCTTCATCTACCTGCTCTACGTCCTGTTCGTCGAGCTGACGAAGTCCCTGGACCGCCAGCCGAAGGAGGTGCAGCACACGATCAGGATGCTGCGCATCTCGCTCGTCGGGCTCTGGGGCGTCTACCCGATCGCGTACCTCTTCCCGATGATCGGCGGCGACTTCTTCGGTGGTGAATCGGGTTTCGTGCTGCGGCAGAGCGCCTACTCGATCGCGGACATCCTCGCCAAGGCCGCCTACGGTCTGGCGATCTACAAGATCGCCAGGGTCAAGAGCCGCCTCGAGGATCCTGCCTACGACGACGAGCTGACCGGCCTCGGCGAGAAGCCCGACGCCCCGGTGCGTGACGAGGCGGCCCCGGTCGGGTGACCGGCCTGGCAGCGGCTCCCCGTCCCGCCTCCTCCGCGAGGCGGGACGGGGCAGGCACGCACTCGCGTGGGTCCTGCTCAGCCGACGTCGTCGCGACCGCCGTGTCCATCGCGTCCCTGCTCTCGCTCCTCGTCTGCCAGGTCCTGGCCCCGGACGCCCTGGCCTCCGCGGCACCCTTCCTGGCGGTGGCCGGCATCGTCCTGGGCGTGCCTCACGGGGCGGTCGACCACATGGTGCCGTTCTGGCTCGACCGCACGCCCGCCAGCCCTCGGCGGATGGCCACGGTGCTGACGAGCTACCTCGCCGTGGGGGCCGTCGCCACCCTGGCCTTCCTCGCGGCACCGACCCTGTCCCTGCTGGTCTTCTTCGGGATCTCGTTGCTGCACTTCGGTCGAGGAGAGGTGGTCTTCGCCGCGGAGCGTGCCTCACGCCCGATGCCCGGACCCGTGCGAGATGCCCCGACGGTCCTGGCGCACGGTGCGGCCGTGGTCGTGCTGCCGTACGCCGTCTGGCACGAGGAGGCGCGCGTGCTGCTCGTCGAGCTGGCACCCGCGGTGGTCGACCCGCCCGAGGCCGTGCTCGCGGCTCTGGTGTCGGTGACGGGTGCACTCGTCCTCTGGGCTGTCGTCCGGCTCGCGAGGGCCCGAAGGTTCGTCGAGGCCGCCGAGCTGGGCGTGGTCGTGGCCGTCTTCGCCGCTGTGCCCCCCCTGGCTGCCTTCGGCGTCTACTTCGGTGCGTGGCACGCGCTCAGGCACACGGTCCGCCTGGTCGAGGTCGCGTCGGCGGTCGCACCTGCCTCGGCCCGCCGGCCCACCTCGTGGGCAGTGCGCGTGTACGTGGCGCGCGCGGCGTTGCCGACGGGGGTGGCGTTGGGCGCCATGGCGGTCGTGTGGTCGACGAGGGGCACCTCGCTGCTGGCCGCGGGACTCGGTGTCCTGCTGGCCCTCACCTTTCCCCACGTCCGGACGGTGGCGAGCCTGGATCGGACGCTGGCCGCCAGAGCGGTGGTCGCCACGCCACGGTCCTAGGCTTGTCGCCATGAGCGACCCCGAGGTCCCGACGCATCCGCCCGAGCACCGCCGCGGCCCGGTGACGCTGCGCGGCCAGGAGCTGACCGGCGAGACGACCGACCAGCACCTGCTCGACAGCCACGGGCCTGCCGACTGGGTACACACCGACCCGTGGCGGGTGCTGCGGATCCAGAGCGAGTTCGTCGAGGGCTTCGGCGCACTGGCCGAGCTGGGGCCGGCGGTCAGCGTGTTCGGCTCGGCGCGCACGCCGCGCGACCACCCCGACTACGCGCTCGGCGTCGAGGTCGGGCGCCTGCTGGCCGAGGCCGGGCTGGCCGTCATCACCGGCGGCGGGCCCGGCGCCATGGAGGCGGCCAACCGCGGTGCCCGCGACGCGGGCGGCGTCTCGGTCGGTCTCGGCATCGAGCTGCCGTTCGAGCAGGGGATGAACGCGTTCGTCGACCTCGGCGTCGACTTCCGCTACTTCTTCGCCCGCAAGACGATGTTCGTCAAGTACGCCCAGGGGTTCGTGGTGCTGCCGGGCGGGTTCGGCACCTTCGACGAGCTGTTCGAGGCGCTGACCCTGGTGCAGACCCGCAAGGTCACCTCGTTCCCGATCGTCCTGATGGGCACCGACTACTGGTCCGGCCTGCTCGACTGGCTGCGCGGCACCGTGCTGACGCGCGGCGCGATCGGGCCCGCCGACCTCGACCTGCTGCGGCTCACCGACGACCCGGGGCAGGCCGTGGCCTGGATGGTGCAGGGCCGGTGACCGGACCGGACCCGTAGACGCGGGACCGGTCACGCGCGCACAATCACCAGATGTCGGTGAGACCAGCGCCCGCGAACGGTGGTGTCGTGCTGGGTCGCGACCGCCCCGGTCGCGCGCTGCGGGTGTCGTCCCACCCTGAGCTCGGCCGGGTGGTCCTGAGCCTGTGGGACGGCGATCGCTGCATCGGGACGCTGCGGGTCGCGCCGTCCGACGTCCCCGACATGGTGCGCGCCCTGACCGGCGCGGCCGTGGCCGCGGCGGCCGACGACACGTTCGTCCGGGACGAGACCGACCCCGGGCCCGGCACGCACCTCACCGCCGTGCCCTCCCTGCCCACGGCGCCGACGACCTCGCCGTTCCTGCCGCCCGCCTGAGTCCCGGAGCGGGCCGCTGGCAGGATGACCGCGTGGCCGCCGTCTGCGTGTTCTGCTCCAGCTCCGAGGCCATCGCCCCGGCGCACGTCGCCCTCGCCGACGAGCTCGGCGCCTTGATCGCCCGACGCGGTCACTCGCTGGTCTCCGGCGGTGGTCGGGTCTCGATGATGGGTGCGGTGGCCCGGGCTGCTCGGGTCGGCGGCGCGCACACCCTCGGCGTCATCCCGCAGGGGCTGGTCGGCCTCGAGGTCGCCGACGACGGGGCCGACGAGCTCGTCGTCACGACCGGGATGCGTGACCGCAAGGCCCGGATGGACGAGGCGGCCGACGCGTTCGTCGTCCTGCCCGGTGGCCTCGGCACGCTCGAGGAGCTGCTGGAGATCTGGGTCGCGCGCTCGCTCGGCATGCACGAGAAGCCGGTGGTGGTGTGCGACCCGACGGGACTGTTCGCCCCGCTGGAGTCGCTCGTGGACCACCTCGAGACCGAGGGCTTCGTCCGCGGCGAGGCCCGCGACGTGCTGCTCTGGGCCCGCTCGGCGGCCGAGGCCCTCGACCTGGTGGAGCAGCACCTCGGGCGCGAGCCGCACCTCGTGCCGGGCGCCGAGGTGGTGGAGTGATGGGCTCGATCCTCTCGGTCGCCCTGGTGCCGGCGAGCCCCCTGCTGCTGCCCGGTCTGACCGGGCGCGGCGACCCGGTGCCCGAGCTGCGTGCGGCGGTGGCCGGGGTCGTCCGCGACCTGGTGGCCACCCGTCCGGGCGAGGTGGTCGTCCTCGCCGAGGCCGAGCCGGCCGGCCAGCACCGGGTCGGGGCCGACCTCGGGCTGCACCGCTGGGGCCTGGGTTCCGGCACGGCGCCACGCCGGGGCGGCGCGGACGTCCCGCTGCCGTTCGCGGTCGCGAGCGTGCTGCTCGACACGGCCGGGTGGGACGGCCCCCGCCGGTTCGTCGCCGTCGCCCCGGGCACGCCGCCCGCCGAGGCCGCTCGGGCGGGTGCCGCCACCGTCGCCGGTCCCGGGACGGGCTACCTCGTCCTCGCCGAGGGGACGGCGTGCCGCACCGAGAAGGCCCCCGGCCACCTCGACCCGCGCGCCGCGGCCTTCGACGACGTCCTGCTCGCGGCGGCGGACGCCGACCTCGACGGCGTCCTCGGCCTGGACCCCGCCCTCGGCGCCGAGCTGTGGGTGCACGGGCTGGCGGCGTGGCAGGCGCTCGCCGGCGCGATGGGTCCGGGTGCGGCGCTGGAGCGGCGCTGGACCGGCGACCCGTCCGGCGTGCTCTACGTGGTGGCGGCCGCACACCTGGGCACCGAGGATCCCTGACGTCATCGGTCCTCGCCAGGAGGGACCGCAGCCGTCGCCGCCGGGCACGTCAGCCGTGAGCCTGTCAGGCTCGCCCCATGACCGTGATCGAGCGACTGGGTGAGCGCTTCTGGTTCGTGCCCGCCGTCCTCTGCGTGGTCGCGGCGGCGCTCGCCGAGGGGCTGATGGCCCTGGACCAGTACCTCGAGCAGGTGCTGGTCCCCGACTGGCTGGGTGTGGTGATCTACCGGGTGGGTGAGAGCGGCAGTCGGGACCTGCTCGGGGCGATCGCGTCCTCGAGCCTCGCGGTGGCCGGCACGACCTTCTCGATCACGATGGCCGTCCTGGCGCTGACCTCGTCGACCTACGGCCCGCGGTTGGTGCGCAACTTCATGACCGACCGGGGCAACCAGGTGGTCCTCGGCGTGTTCGTCGCGACGTTCCTGTACAGCCTGCTCGTGCTCCGGTCGATCCGGGTGCTGGGCGACGCGGGGGACGAGACGTTCGTCCCGCACCTCGCGGTCAACGTGGCCTTCCTCCTGGCCGTGCTGGACGTCGGCGTGCTCGTCTACTTCATCCACCACATCAGCGACTCGATCCAGGTGCCCACGATGGCGGGCCGGGTCCGCTCCGAGCTGGTCGGGGCGGTGGACCGGCTGTACCCCCTCCCGGTGGGCGAGGGCTCGCGCCGCCCGGAGGAGGATCCCGACCCTCCAGATCCGGCCTCCGGAGAGGGCGTCCTGGCCGAGCGGTCCGGCTACGTGCTCGCCGTGGACGGCGACGACCTGGTGGAGGTCGCCTCGAGCCATGACGTCGTCGTCGCGCTGGTGGTGTCGCCCGGCGAGCACGTCCTGGCCGGTGACCTCCTGCTGACGGTGCACGGGGCCGAGGCGTCCGACGACGAGCTGCGGGGATCGCTGCGTTCCGCGGTCGATATCGGGAGTGCTCGAACACCGGTGCAGGACATCGATTTCGCTGTGCAGCAACTCACCGAGATGGCCGTTCGCGCTCTGTCGCCCGGCACGAACGACCCCTACACGGCGATCACCGCCCTCGACGACCTGACCGTCGGGCTGGTCCGCCTCGTCGGCCGCGAACGACCCTCGACCTGGCGGCGCGGTCCCGACGGGCGCGCGCGGGTGTACGCACCGTCGGTCGACAGGGCCCGGGCGGTGGCGTCCGTCCTCGAGGCGGTGCGGTGGTACGCGACCGGGTCACCGGCTGTCGTCCGACGCGCGGTCAATCTCGCCCGGCGGGTCGGGGGCGCCACCGACAGCGTGGACGTCCACGCCGCCCTGCGGCGCGAGCTCCAGCTCCTCGTGGAGGCCTTCGCGGCCGCGGATCACTCGGAGCACGACGTCGAGTCGATCACCCGCGCCGTCCGGGACGCGGCCCCGGGAACCGTGATCCCGCCGCGCTGAGCGGTCCACGCGTGGACGGACCCGCCAGTGCAGGATCGAGCCGGTCCGGCTACGCCAGGCCCCGCACGGTCAGGGCGGGCGGCTGCCCGCCGGCGATCACCGACACCATGTCGAGCACCTGGCGGGTCTCGGCCACCTCGTGCACGCGGAACACCATCGCCCCGTGCCACGCGCTGATCGCGGTCGTGGCCAGGGTGCCGACCAGCCGCTCGGTGAGGGGACGACCGAGCGCCTCGCCCACGAAGTCCTTGTTGGACAACGAGACCAGCACCGGCCAGCCGGTGGCGACCATCTCGTCGAGGCGGCGCGTGACCTCGAGGGAGTGCCAGGTGTTCTTGCCGAAGTCGTGCGCGGGGTCGATGACCAGGCGGGTGGGGTCGACCCCCTCGGCGACGGCGGTGCGGGCCAGGGTGGTGGTGCGGGCGAGCACGTCGGCGACGACGTCGTCGTACCCGACCCGATGGGGACGGGTGCGCGGGACGGCCCCGCCTGCGTGCGCGCAGACCAGGCTCACGCCGAACTCGGCGGCCACGCGCGCGACGCCGGGGTCGGCCCCGCCCCAGGTGTCGTTGAGCAGGTCGGCGCCGGCCTCGCAGACCGCGCGGGCCACCGGCTCGCGGTAGGTGTCGACGCTGATCACCAGGTCGGGGTAGCGCTCGCGGACCGTGGCGACGAACGGTGCCGTGCGAGCGATCTCCTCGGCCACCGTGACCTCCTGACCCGGCGCGGCCTTGACGCCACCGACGTCCAGGACGTCGGCGCCCTGCTCGACGACGAGGTCCACGCGATCGAGGGCTGCCTGCTCGGTGAAGGTCGCTCCGCGGTCGTAGAAGGAGTCCGGCGTGCGGTTCACGATCGCCATCACGAGGCGGCGCTCGCGGCCGTACTCGTTCCGTCCGAGCCGCAGGGGGGCCGATCGATCGGGCACCCGATCGGGCACTCGATCGGGCACTTGATCGGGCACTCGATCGGGCACAGGCTCTGGCACGTCAGCAGCATGGCACGATGCCTCGCGTGGACCTCATCCTGCTCCTGGTGGCCGTCGCCCTCGTCGGCGTCGTCGCCGCCGTGGCCGTCGGGCGGCTCCGTGGGGGGTTGGAGGAGCCGGTGCGCTCCCGCCGCGACAACGCGCTGCCGGCGGGTCGGCTGGAGCCGGCCGACCTCGGCCGGGCCCGGTTCTCGGTCGGGCTGCGCGGCTACCGGATGGACGAGGTCGACGCCGCCCTCGACCGGGTGCAGGCCGAGCTGGCCGAGCGCGACGCGGAGGTGGCGACCCTGCGCGGTGCCCTGCGCGACCGGGCCACCGACAAGCGCCTCGCCGCCGACCCCGCCACCGACCCCGCTACCGATCCTGCGGGGCGCTGACCCGTGCAGACCTTCACAGCGGTCGTCCACACCACGCTGGCCCCCGCCGCCGCGTTCGCCGCGATGACCGACTGGCCCGCCCACGGTCGGCACGTCCCGCTGACGACGGTGCGGGTCGAGCGCAGCACCGACGGCGTCGGCACCCGGTTCACGGGCACCACCGGCGTCGGACGGGTGGCGTTCGACGACCCGATGGAGGTGGTCCGCTGGGAGCCCCCCTCCGGCGGTCGATCCGGGCTCTGCGTGATCGAGAAGCGCGGACGGGTGCGCGGCGCTGCGAGCATCGAGGTGCACGCGGAGGGCGCCGGCTCACGGGTGAGCTGGACCGAGGGCGTCGCCGTCGGCCCGCGGTGGCTCGACCCGGTCGTGTCCCGCCTCGTGGCGCTGCCCGGCAAGGTGGTGTTCGGCCGGGTCGCCCGGCAGATGCTGCGCGACGCCGAGCGCCCGCGTGGCTGAGGACGTCCCCGACCTCGGCCCCGACCTCGTCACCGACCTCGTCACGGGGCCGGACGGGCTGTCCCGCTGCCGGTGGGGGACCAGCGCGCCCGAGTACGTGGGCTACCACGACGACGAGTGGGGCCGCCCGGTCCACGGCGAGCACGCGCTGTACGAGCGGATCACGCTGGAGGCGTTCCAGTCCGGCCTGTCCTGGATCACCATCCTGCGCAAGCGCGAGGGGTTCCGCGGCGCCTTCGCGGGGTTCGACCCGGAGGTCGTGGCCCGGTTCGACGACGCCGACCACGACCGGTTGATGGCCGATGCCGGGATCGTCCGGAACCGGGCCAAGGTGCGGGCCGCCGTCACGAACGCCCGGGCCGTGCTCGACCTGCGCGACGGCCCGGGCCTGGACGCCTTCTTCTGGTCCTTCGCCCCGGAGGCGCCCGGACGCCCGGTGCCGCAGATCTTCGCGGACGTGCCCGCCGTGACGCCGGAGTCCACCGCGATGGCGAAGGCGCTGAAGCAGCACGGGTTCGTGTTCGTCGGCCCCACCACCGCGTACGCCGGGATGCAGGCGTGCGGCCTGGTCGACGACCACCTCGCTGGGTGCCATGCCCGCGGCAATCGTGAGACGCGGTCGTGAGGGCACGGTCGTGA
>JBBQSN010000092.1:0-14253 GCA_038213835.1 Actinomycetales bacterium | reverse complement strand
GTGAGCAACATCCTGGCCAAGCTCGGGGTCGCGAACCGCACCGAGGCTGCCCGAAAGGCCCTGGCGTCGGGCCTGGACAGCGCCGGACCGCCCGAGGAGACTTCCTGAGTGCCGAGCAACTACGTCCCGTGCCGCACGGGTGAGGACGACGACGTCCACCTGTTCATGGCGGCCGGCTCGCAGGAGTCGATCTGCGGCAAGTCGGTGAGCGGGACCTCGCGCGGCGACGACGGCAGGACGCCGTGCCGTGACTGCGCGCGCCGGCTGCTGGTGCTGGCGTTCCGCGCGGCGTCGCAGGAGGGCGGCATCAGCTCGATCGAGGTCACGCTGCGACAGTGAGCCAGACCGGGCGTGCCGTCAGGGACGGGACAGCAGGTCGGCCAGGTCGTCCAGCAGGGACGCCATCTCGTCGCACGAGCCGACCCGGAACTCCGCGGCGGTCCGGCCCTCGCCGACCTTGATGCCGACGTCACCGTTGGCGGGCCACAGCTTGGCGAACGCGTTCTCGTCGGTGACGTCGTCGCCGGCGAAGAGCACTGCGGCGGAACCGGTCTGCTCGCGCAGCAGCTCGATGGCCGAGCCCTTGTCGGCGTCGACGACGCTGAGCTCGACGACGTCCTTGCCGCGCGTCACCGTGACGCCCTCGTGGCTGCCCGGCCCCTTGAGCGCCGACGACGTGGCCCGGGCGGCGGTGCCGCCACGCGCCTGCCGGGTGTGCAGGACGACACCGGTGGGCTTGACCTCGACCCGGGTGCCGGGGTGCTCGGTCGCGAGCTGCTCGAGCTCTCCGTGCACGCGGGAGAGCAGCTCCATCGTGGGCCCCTCGACGGCGTCGGCGGCGCCCTCCACCTCGGCGCCGTGGCTGGCGACCAGCACCGTGCCCGGCGGCGGCTGGGCAACGGTGCGCAGGTCGGCCATGGCCCGTCCGCTGAGCAGTGCCACCGTGACGTCGGGCGTGGCGACCAGGCTGCGCAGCGCGGTGCGGGCCAGGGGTGTCATCCGGCTGTCGGCGGGGTCGTCGACCAGCGGCGCCAGCACGCCGTCGAAGTCGAGGACGACCAGACGGGGCCGGGTCTCGGCGAAGCGGCGCAGCGCGGCCTCGAGCGAGGACGGGTCGACCGCCAGCTTCTTGGACGGGTCGGCGCCGGGTCGGCGGGGGGTCATGCCTCGTTCCTCGTCATGCCCCAGGCACTGTGCTGGATCGTTCGCTCGCTCGGCTCGTTCATGACGGGTCCTCCAGGTCGTCGAGGAACTTCTTCGCCCAGGCGTTGACGTCGTGCTCCAGGACGCGCCGCCGCAGCAGCCGCATCCGACGCGACTGCTCCTTCGAGCCCATCGTCACGGCCTGCACGATCGCGTCCTTGAGCCCTTCGATGTCGTGCGGGTTGACCTGCACGGCCTGACCGAGCTCGCCGGCGGCACCGGTGAACTCGCTGAGCACGAGCACGCCCCGGTTGTCGCCGCGGCAGGCCACGTACTCCTTGGCCACCAGGTTCATGCCGTCACGCAGCGAGGTGACCAGCATGACGTCGGCGGCCTGGAACATGGCAGCCATCTCCGGCCGCGGGTAGGAGTGGTGCAGGTAGACGATCGGCATCCGGCCGAGGGTGCCGTGCTGGCCGTTGATGCGACCCACCGCGAGCTCGATCTCGTCCTTGAGCAGGCGGTACTGCTCGACCCGCTCGCGGCTGGGGGTCGCCACCATCACCAGCACGGTCTCGGCCGGGTCGAGCCGACCGTCGTCGAGCAGCTCGGCGTAGGCCTTGAGCCGGTGCATGATGCCCTTGGTGTAGTCGAGCCGGTCGACGCCGAGCAGCACGGTGCGGGGTGAGCCGAGCTCGGTGCGGACCTCGCGGGCCCGCGCCTGAACGTCGTCGCTGCGGGCCAGGTCGTGCAGGCCCGAGGAGTCGATCGAGATCGGGTACGCGCGGGCGGTGACGGTGCGCCCGGCCGGGCGCCGCGCCGCCTCCCTCCCGGGGGGGTCCTGCAGCGTGATCTGGTTGCGCACCGAGCCGAGGCGCACGGCCCGGCGGGCCGCGCGCAGCAGGTTGCCGGCGTCCTGCTCGCGCTGGAAGCCCAGCAGGTCCGCCCCGAGCAGCCCCTCGACGACCTGCTTGCGCCAGGGGAGCTGGGCGAAGATCTCGTACGGGGGGAACGGGATGTGGTTGAAGAAGCCGATCCGCAGGTCGGCCCGGCGGCGGCGCAGCATGGCCGGCACCAGCTGCAGCTGGTAGTCGTGCACCCACACCGTGGCCCCCGCGGAGGCCTCGCCCGCCGCGGCCTCGGCGAACCGCTCGTTCACCTCGACGTAGGCGTCCCACCACTCCCGGTGGTACTCCGGGGTGGCGATGACGTCGTGGTACAGGGGCCAGAGCGTCCCGTTGGAGAAGCCCTCGTAGTAGTCGGCGACCTCCTCGGCGCTCAGGGGCACCGGGACGAGGTGCATGCCGTCCGCGTCGAACGGCTGGGGCGCCTCGCCCGTGGAGCCGTTCCAGCCCACCCACGCCCCGCCGTGCGCCTGCATCACCGGCTCCAGTGCGGTGACGAGTCCGCCGGGGGAGCGGGTCCAGCGGGGTTCCTCGCCGGGGCCGGACAGGAGGTCGACGGGCAACCGGTTGGCGACGACCACGAAGTCGTGGCCCGTGGTCCTGCTGCGCAGGGACGTGCTCGGCACTGTGCGGCTCAGCTCCTGGTCGGCGACCCCGGGTCGGGGCTCTCGGGGTCCTCGTGCTGGCACCGACCCTATCGGCGAGGGACAGCGGTGGCTCGCCGCAGGGGTTCCGGCGCGAGCCTGGTGGCGATACCGTCGAACCCCCGGACGCCGATGCCTCGGAGGTGCTCGATGCGGATCCACGACGTGCTGCGCAGCAAGGGCGACACTGTCGTCACCGTGAACCCGGAGGAGACCGTCGCCACGCTCCTCGACCTGCTCTCCGAGCACCGGATCGGCGCGATGGTGGTCTCGTCCGACGGCACCGGCGTGCAGGGCATCGTCAGCGAGCGCGACGTGGTGCGCCACCTCCAGGAGCACGGCCCCGCCCTGCTGGACCGGACGGTCGGCGACATCATGACCGCCGAGGTGCACACCTGCGGCCCCGACGACGCCATCGACGACCTGATGCGGCAGATGACCGACCGCCGCGTGCGCCACATCCCCGTGCTGGTCGACGGCGCCCTGCACGGCATCGTCAGCATCGGCGACCTGGTCAAGTTCCGCATCGACGAGCTCACCAGCGAGCGCGACCAGCTCTCCGCCTACATCCAGAGCTGACCCCTCTGCCCGCTCGCACGCGGGACGGGGGCCAGACGCGACCGACTCGTGACCCGCTGAGCACGTGACCTCGGGGCGGCCTCACGTACCGTGACCCGCGTGAGCGAGACCGTGTCCACCGGCGGGCGCCTCGGCCGGTACCGCCTGGCCCAGGTGATCGGTCAGGGCGGCATGGGCGTGGTGCACCTGGCCCTGGACGACCGGGGGACCGCCGTCGCGATCAAGGTGCTCCGTCCGCACGTGGCCGGCGACCCCGACGCCCGCGAACGGCTGGCCCGCGAGGTCGACACCCTGACCCGGGTCCGCAGCCCGCGCGTGGCGGAGGTGCTCGACGCCGACGTCGACTGCGAGACCCCGTACGTGGTCACCCGGTACGTGCCGGCCTCGGCGCTGGACCACCACGTCGCCGAGCGCGGCCCGCTGGTGGGCGAGCAGCTGGCCCGGCTCGGCCTCGGGCTGGGGGAGGCGCTGGCGGCGATCCACGCCGTCGACGTCGTGCACCGGGACCTGAAGCCCGGGAACGTCCTGATGCTGGAGGGCGACCCGGTCGTCATCGACTTCGGGATAGCGCACGTGGCCGACGACATCCGGCTCACCAGCATGGGGCTCGTGATGGGTACCCCCGGCTACCTCTCGCCCGAGCTGGTCGAGGGCGCGCCCGTGCGCCAGGCCGCGGACTGGTGGGGCTGGGCCGCCACGATGACCTTCGCGGCGACCGGACGTCCGCCGTTCGGCCGCGGCCCGCTCGAGGTGGTGCTGGACCGCGTGCGCCGCGGCGCTCCCGACCTCGACGGCGTCCCGGCCGTGCTCGTGCCCGTGCTCGCGGCGGCGTTGTCGCCCAGCCCGGACGACCGTCCCACGCCGGGAGCGTTGAGACGTGCGGTCGAGCAGCTGCGTTCGGACGCGGTCGCCCACCCGCCGTCACCGCCCCGCGAGGCCACGACCCAGGTGATCCCCGCCGTCGCGGTCGCCGCCTCCGACCCCCGTGCATCGGCCACCGAGCCGGTCACGCACGTGGTGCCCCCGCCCGGGCCGCCGGAGCGCGCGACCCGGGTCGTCCCGTTCGTCCCGCCCACCCGCGCCCTCCCGCTCGCCGGGCCGACCCAGGTGGTGTCCGCCGAACCGTCTGCGAGTGCCACACGAGCGACCCCGTCGTTGCGGCAGGCGCCGTGGCCGCAGGGTGGCTGGCAGGGCACCCCGGCGCCGGTCCGTCGGCCCGTGAGGCACCCGTTCCCTCCCGTACCGGTGCCGGCCCGGCCGGCGGCTGCGCCGTCCGAGCCGTTCGGCGGGCTCCTGCCGTTCGAGGGCGAACAGCTCCCGCCGCCCCCGCCGCCCCCCAAGGCCCACCGCACCGGGACGACGGTCGCCGGCTTCGCGCTGCTCGTCTGCCTCGCGACGGTGCTCCCGCTCGGGGCGCTCGCGCTCGCGGTGGTCTGGATGCTGCTGGCCCGCACCGTCGACGGCGCCAGCGGGACGCTCCTGCGCCGCCGGTACGAGCGCGGCGTGCGGCGCGGGGACTCCGCGATGGCGGTGCTCTCCTCGCCGTGGCACCTGCTCGTGCAGCTGCTGCTCGCGGTCCCTGTGCTGCTGCTGCCCGCGCTGGTCGGCGCGAGCGCAGCGTTCATCCCCGGCCTGTTCGTGTCGATCTCCGACTGGCGGTGGGGCACGGCCCTCACCCTCGCCACGGCGGCCGTCGCGGGCGGGATGACCGCGTGGTGGGGCCCGGGAGGCGGTGCGCTGCGCCGGGGGTCGCGCCAGCTGTCCCGTGGCCTGGCGCCGGGAAGGGCAGGGGCGGCGCTCGCGGTCGTCGTGCTCCTGTCGCTGGCGGTCGCGGCGGTCATCGTCCTGGTCGCGGGTGGGTGGATGCCGCAGTGGGCCCCGCTCGTCGAGCAGCCTGTGCTGGTGCCCTGACCCGTCCAGGAACCTCCCAGGAACCGTTCGTAGGGTGGTGGGCGTGCTGCGTCCTGCCAGGTCCGGTCCTCGGGCGCCGACCCGCCTCCTGCTCGCCCTCCTCATCGCCCTCGGGGCCGGGGGCCTGGTGGCTGCACCGGCCAGCGCGCACGTGTCGCTCACCGGCACCACCCCCGCGGCGGGATCGTCGGTCGACACAGCCCCCACCTCGGTCGAGCTCACCTACAGCGACACGCTGCTCGAGGTCGGCAACGCGGTGTCCGTGACCGGACCCGCAGGTCCCCTCGAGCTCGAACCGCTCCAGGTCGTGGACCGCTCGCTCGTGCAGCCGCTCCCGGCCGACCTGCCCCCCGGGGAGTACACGGTGCAGTGGCGCGCGGCCTCGGGCGACGGCCACCCGATCGAGGGCGAGCTCGCGTTCACCTCGACGGCGGCGCTGCCGACCTCGTCGGCCGCGCCCTCGTCGCCGGCCAGCACCTCGTCGAGCGCGACGGTGGAGCCGACGACCACCGGGTCGTCCGCCACGACAGAGGCCACCGGCGGCCCGATGGACATCTCGTCCGACGTGCCGGTCTGGGCGGGCGCCGGGGTCGCCCTGCTCGCCGCTCTCGCGGTCGCCCTCGTCGTGCTGCGCCGGGGACGCCGGCCCGGTGGGCACGAGTGATCGAGCGCTGGACGGTGGCGCAGCCGTGGGTCTCCACGGTGCTGCGGCTCGTCCTGGCCGGGGTGTTCGGGGTGGCAGGGGCGCTGAAGCTGCCCGATCCGGACGAGAGCGTGCGCGCCGTGCGGGCGTACCGCCTGCTGCCGGAAGCCGCCGTCCCGGTGGTTGGGTACGGGCTGCCGGTGTTCGAGGTGCTGCTGGCCCTGGCCCTGCTGCTGGGCGCGCTGACCCGGGTCTCGGCGCTCGTCTCCGGTGCGCTGCTCGTGATCTTCGTCGTCGGCGTGGGGTCGGCGGCCGCCCGCGGCCTGTCGATCGACTGCGGCTGCTTCGGCGGCGGTGGCGAGGTCGCCGCGGGCGACACCCGGTACACGCAGGAGATCGTCCGTGACCTCGCCCTGCTCGTCGGGGCGGTCGCGCTGGCCCGCTGGCCCCGGTCCCGGTTCTCCGTCGACGGCTGGCTGGCCGGTCCGACGAACGTCAGTCCGCTGCACGAGCCCGTGGGAGGAGCACGCCGATGAGTGCGTCGCAGAAGAGGTCCGGTAACGACAA
This sequence comes from Actinomycetales bacterium, assembly GCA_038213835.1. GTDB lineage: Bacteria > Actinomycetota > Actinomycetes > Actinomycetales > CAWJMD01 > JBBQSN01. The sequence continues at coordinate 7,861 of JBBQSN010000092.1, read as the reverse complement.
GCGGGACGAGGTGCGGGCACGGGCCGAGGCGATGCGGATGGACGCGGAGCGCAGGGCCCGACGGCAGCGGACGCTGATCGTCGCGATCACGGCCGCGGTCGTCGTGGTGCTGGTGGTGGGGGTCGGGATCGCGGTGCAGCGCTCGCGCAGCCAGGCAGCCCAGGACGCCGCGGGTCCCTCGGGGCTGTCGACCAACGGCGGCCTGGTCCTCGGCGAGGACGACGCGCCCGTGACGGTGACGACGTACGTCGACTTCATGTGCCCGGCGTGCAAGGCGTTCGAGACCGAGAACGGTGCCCTGCTGGACGAGCTGCGCGGCAAGGGCGAGATCAAGGTCGAGTACGTGCCGGTGGCGATCCTGGACCGGTTCTCGCAGGGGACGAGGTACTCGACCCGGTCGGCGGGTGCGGCGTACTGCGTGGTGGGCAGCGACCCTGAGCTGGTGCCGGACTTCGTCTCGAACCTGTACGAGAACCAGCCGGAGGAGAACTCCACCGGCCTGGACACCGGTCAGCTGGTGACGATCGCGCAGGCGCTGGGGGTGAGCGAGGAGGGGGTGCGGTGCATCACCGACGGCACCTTCGACGGGTACGCGGCGGCGGTGACCGAGAAGGCATCGCAGGAGGGGCTGCAGGGGACCCCGACGGTGGAGGTGGACGGCACGGTCCTCGACGACCTGTCCAAGCAGGGTCTGGTCGACATGATCAACGCCAGGAACTGACCGCGGCCCGACCTCGTGGTCGAGCCGGTACGGGCCGGCGTGACGACTAGCATCGTCGTCGGTGTCCAGTGCCGGTGTAGCTCAGTTGGTAGAGCGTTCGCCTTGTAAGCGAAGGGTCGCGGGTTCGATTCCTGTCACCGGCTCGATGTCTGACCCTGTTCGTCCGACAAGCGTGTCCTCACGTGCTCCGGCCGGGGGCGGTCGGGCGTGGACGAGGACCCGATCCAGAGACCGTTCGTGTCGACGAGTCGAGGTGCCTCGGAGGCGGACACAGGGCGGCTGAAGAGGTAGCCCTGTGCGACGTCGCACCCCATCTCGGTCAGCCACTCGAGCTGCAGCGGCGTCTCCACGCCCTCGGCGACGGTGCGCATGCCGAGGGCGTGGGCCATCACGATCATGGCGCGCACCAGGTGCTCCGCGTCGGGCTCCTGGCCCAGGGGGGCGATGAACGCGCGGTCGAGCTTGACCACGTCCCAGGGGTGGCCCGCCAGGCGGGCCATGGACGACCACCCGGTGCCGAAGTCGTCGATGGCCAGCCGCACCCCCAGGTCGTGCAGCGCAGACAGGACCGTCAGCGCGGCCGTGTCCGCCGTGGCGGTCTCGGTGACCTCCAGCCACAGGGACCCGCTCGACGCGCCGGCCAGCGCGAGGGCCGACCCGACCGTGTCGACGAGCTCGAGGTCGCCGAGCTGCAGGGCGGAGACGTTGACGGCCACGGCCGGTCGGAACCCCAGCTGCTCGGCCCACAGGCCCTGGCTGGCCAACGACTGGTGCAGCACAGTCGAGAAGAGGCGGTCGGCGTGACCGGTCGCCTCGACCACGGGGACGAACCGGTCCGGCGGGATCAGACCGCGTTCTGCGTGCTGCCAACGGGCGAGGGTCTCGAACGAGAACAGGGCACCGGTCGCGATCTCGATCTCGGGCTGGTGGACGCAGAAGATGTCCCCGTTGCCCAGGGCCTGCGGCAGGTCCTCCTCGATCTGGGTGCGTTCGCGCAGCTGCGAGCGGAGCCGGTCGCCGAAGTGCTCGATCCGGCCCCGGCCACGCTTCTTGGCTTCGTAGAGCGCGTGGTCCGCACCGCTGATCACCGTCTCGCTGCTGCTGTCGGCGTCGCCCAGGGCGACGCCGATCGACAGGGACGGCGTGACCTCCTTGTTCGGGGGCAGGAGCACCGGCACGTTCACCGCAGCCATCAGCCGGCGGGCCACCGCATCCACGGCGCCGGCATCGGCGTCCTCGATGAGCACGATGAACTCGTCGCCGCCGACCCGAGCGACCACCTCTCCGCGGCGCAGGGCCCCACCGAGACGGCTGGCGACCTCGGCGAGGTAGAGGTCCCCGGCGGCGTGTCCCAGGCTGTCGTTGATGCGCTTCAGGCGGTCGACGTCGCACAGCAGCACCCCGACGCGACCACCGACGACGGCGCACCGCGTCAGTGCCGCGTCCAGAGCCGTGGACAGGTAGGCCCGGTTCGGCAGGCCGGTCAGGTGGTCGTGGGTGGCTTGGTGGTGCAGAGCCCGTTCGACCTGCTCGCGATCGCTCAGGTCGCTGACCATGGCGGCCAGGATCAGGGCGGAGGCCACGGTGATGGCGAGGTAGGTCTGCAGCAGCGTCACTGCGTGCCCGCCGGGGGCTCCCGCTGCAGCGAAGGGGCCGTACCCGGCCGCAGTGGCGGTGTTCGCGATCACGGTGATGGCCAACGACATCCAGGCCGTGCCGTGCAGTCCGAACCGCAGGGCCGCCCAGGTGAAGAACGGAATGAGCAGGTACGGCGTGCTCGTCGTCCACCAGCTGCCGTCGGCCAGGAAGATGGCAGCGGTCACGAGCAGCGACGCGAGGACCAGGGCGGTCGTCTCTCCCAGCCGTCGGCGCCGGGGTCTGGTTCGCAGCGCGAGAAGAGCCGGCGCGACGATCAGCACGCCGAGTGCGTCACCGACGAAGTACGGCGGCCACACCTCGAGGATGGGTGCCCCGAAGCTGATCACGGTCGTCGCGCTGCCGATGCTGGCACCGACGACCGGCGCCACCAGGACAGCCAGCAGGAGGAAGAGGAGCAGCTGACGCAGGGGGGCCAGGGCACCGCGGGCGTTGCCGAACCGTCGAAGCAGGACCGCCCCCACCAGCGGCTCGACGCAGTTGCCCAGCGTCCACCCCAGGCTCGTTCCCAGGGGGTGTCCGTGGGCCAGGTCTCCGCCCAGCTCGGCGACTGCGATCGCGGCCAGGACCCATCCCCACGACCGCGTGGGAAGGAACAGGAGAGCGGCCAACGTCAACCCGGCCGCCGGCCAGAGCCCGGACCCCCCGGGGGCCGGCTCGTTCAACCACAGCACGAGCTGGGTCGTGGTGAGGTAACCCGCGCCCACCACCACGAACGCCACCGGACCCTCCCGGCCGGGGGTCACCCAGGATGCCGCGGACGCTCTGGCGCGGGGCGTGCGCTGGATGGAGCCCATCAGCGGTGCTCCAGGTCTGGGAGGTGTGGACGCCCGAGGGACGGAAGCGACGGAGCCCCGACCGATATCGCCCAGGGTACGCCGACACCGTCGACCGTGGGGTCTGCACCGGGAGAGACGGTCCCGTCAGCTCGTCAGCAGGACGCCGACCAGCGCGGTCGTGCTGACCACGAGGGTCGACAACCCGGCGAGGACGAACGGGCGCGGCCCGGTCCGTGTCAGCGACCTGATCTGGACGCCGGTCCCGAGGGCGAACATCGCGGCAGCGAGCAGTGCCACCTGGACCAGCTGCCCGACGTCGACGACGACGTCCGGCAGCACGCCGGTGGACCGCACCAGGGCGAGGGCGACGAACCCGAGCACGAAGGCCGGGACGATCGGCGGACGAGATCCGGACCCGGCGACAGGACCGCTGCGGCGCGCCTGCAGCCGCAACGTGGCCACCACGGGCGCGAGCATCAGCACGCGGGCCAGCTTGACCGTCACCGCCAGGGCCAGCAGGGTGGCACCGCCTGCAGCACCGCCTGCAGCACCGTCCGCAGCACCGTCCGCGGTGCTGCCGATCGCCTCACCGGCAGCCACCACCTGGGCCACCTCGTGGATCGCCGCCCCCGCCCAGGTGGCTCCCTGCTCCGCCCCCAGGCCGAGGACGAGGACCACGGCCGGCAGGGCGGGGATCATCAGCGTGCCGAACAGGACCACGAGGGCGATGGCCGTGACGACGTCCTCCTCCTCGGCCTCGACCACCGTGTCCGCGGCTGCGACCGCAGCGGCCCCGCAGATCGAGAACCCGCAGGCCACCAGGATCGTCAGCTCGCGTCCCGTCCGCAGCAGCCGGCCGAGCGCGAGCGTCGCGAGCAACCCCACCGCGACCACCACGACGACCACCGCCAGCAGCTGTGGTCCGAGGGAGGCGACCTGGGACAGGACCAGCTGCAGCCCGAGCAGCACCACCCCGGCGCGCAGGAGGTGCTTGGCGGCGAAGCCCAGCCCCGGCCCCCACGCGGTGGGCATCGTCATCGTGTTGCCGACCACGACGCCCAGGACGATCGCCACCAGCAGCACGCTGACGCCCGGCACGACCGCCGACACCACCCACGCCAGAGCGACGCCGCCCGCGGCCAGGGCCAGGCCGGGCAGGAAGGGACCAGGTCCGGACGGGGATGCGTCCGGGGGGTCGTCGACGGGTGGTGCGCTCGCGGGGTCCACCCGACCACCCTGGGCCCCCACCGCGCCGACCGCCACACATCGGCTGCGCAGCGCCGATCACCGAAGCAGTGGTTCGTGAGGATCCCACCGGAGCCAGTTTGCTGTTCCGGTGAGAACTGCTACGGCGCAGAGCATGTCGAGGCGTCGGGTGTCTGTGCGGCGCGGTGCTGGCGTACGGCCTGCGCGCCCTGCTCAGCCGTCCTCCCCCGTGTACGTCCCGCTGCGGCTGGACGCCGGCCTGCTCCGGTTCATGCTCGGGCTCGCGCGGCACAGCACGCGCACCGTCGGTGGGTCGAGGGGATGAAGGCGTACGCGCCCGTGAGCGCGCTGGCGCTGAACGCCTTCGGCGAGCTCGAGGCCGGTGGTGTCCCGTCGACGACCCGCGCGGCTGACCCGTTCCGGGCCTGCTTCGGCCGCAGCCAGGACAGCACCACGCCGGTCGAGGAGCTCCGGCAGGCCCAGGTCGCAGGGCACGATGTCGAGTTCGAGATCCTCGACGGGGAGGAGGCGCGCCGTCTCGAGCCCACGCTGTCGACGGCGACCTCGATGGCCGTCGGACCGGTCACCGGCAGGCTGCTGGCCGCGCAGGTCGTGACCGGCGTCGCGCCCGCCGCGCTGGCGCCGTTCGATCCGTTGCGCTGATCTGAATCGGTCTGTGCCTCGGGCCCGCTCGGCGCCTCGGGTCCGACAGGTGCCCGGGCCCGTTCGGTGCGGCCGGCGTCACGCGTGCGGCCCGCTCCCGTCCACCGGTGGGACGGTGAGCAGGCACGCACCCGGCTCGGCGAACGGGACGAGCGTCGTCCCGGCCGGGTCGGCGCCGTGCTCGGTCAGCAGGCTGCGGACGATGCCGAGGTGGACCTCGCACACGACGTCCTGGTGCCGGTAGGCCGCCTCGAGCAACGGGCAGCGGGTCAGCCGCGTGGTCTGCGGTGCCGCGGCGCTCGTCTCTGGTGCGAAGCCGAGCTCGTCCAGCACCTGGATGGCTCGATCGCGGGCCGCTGCCGGGGACAGAGGAGTCGCGTCGTGCTGACGGGCGATCTCCCGGCCCCAGATCTCGCCGGCCTCGGCGGCGTCCCGGCGAGGGTCCTGGCTGATGCGGGCGATGGCGCCTGCCAGGGCGGCGGCCAGGCCCGCGTACTCGGTGCGGGCCGGTCCGTCCTCGACCAGCTCGTACAGCCACGCGGGCCGTCCCCGGCCGCGCGGCTCGGCCCGGTGGCGGTGGACGAGACCGCGGCGGACCAGTGCCGCCAGGTGCTCGCGCAGGGTGTTCTCGTGCTGGCCCGTGAGGCTCACCAGGCTCGCCAGGGACAGCGGTTCGGGCTGCTCCCGCAGCCGGTCCACGACCACCGCCTGCGCGGGCGACGGCGTCTTCCTGGACGCAGAACCGCGCGGACCGACGAGCCGCCCCGTGATGTAGACATTTTCCACGGGATGGACTGTAGTAATGATTGGTCCGTGGCCACCGTCGGGGCGGCCGTTCCCAGGGGAGTCGCGCATGACCGTCACGGCTTCGGCGCAGGGTGGTCCGAGCGGGCCTGGTACGAGCCGCGACTCATGAGCGTGCCGCGGGCGCACGCGACCTCGAGATCGCCGGGGTCACCGTGGTCGATGCTGGTCCTGGCCACGATCGGGTTCGCGGTGAACTTCTGGGCCTGGGCCCTGATCAGTCCCCTCGGCCCGTTGTTCCGCGACAACGGGGCGCTCGGCCCGCTGAGCGAGTCCGACGTGGCCCTGATGGTCGCGGTCCCGGTGGTGGTGGGCTCGCTCGGCCGGATCGTGGTCGGTTCGCTCACGGACAAGCTGGGCGGACGCGTGATGTTCCCGGCGGTGTCCGCAGCGACCATCGTCCCGGTCCTGTTCCTGGCGTTCTTCGCGCTCGACAGCTACGTGCTGATCCTGGTCGGCGGCTTCTTCCTCGGCATCGCCGGGACCTCGTTCGCCGTGGGCGTCCCGTTCGTGAACTCGTGGTTCCCGCCGCAGAAGCGCGGGCTGGCCATCGGCGTGTTCGGAGCGGGCATGGGCGGGACCGCCGTCAGCGCGCTGACCACCGTGAGGCTCTACGACGGCCTCGGTGCCAGGACGCCGTTCCTGATCACGGCGGCAGCGTTGGCGGTCTACGCGGTGGTCTCGTGGCTGCTGCTGCGCGATGCTCCCGGCCGGACCCCGCCCACGACGTCGTTGATGACGCGTCTGGCCGCCAACGCCAGGCTCCCCATCACCTGGCAGGCGAGCCTGCTCTACGCGGTCGCCTTCGGCGGGTACGTCGCCTTCTCGGTCTACCTGCCCGCCTACCTCAAGACGGCCCACGACCTCAGTCCCGCCGACGCCGCCAACCGGATGGCGGGCTTCGTCGTCGTCGCCGTGATCATGCGCCCTGTCGGCGGGTGGCTCTCGGACAAGGTGGGCTCAGTACCGGTGCTGATCGGCGGCTTCGCGGTCGTCGTCGCGGGAGCGGCGATCTCGGCCGGCACGCCTGCGCTGGCCGGGGTGGGGACGATCGCCTTCCTGGCGATGGCCGCCGCGCTGGGCAGCGGCAGCGGCGCGACCTTCGCGCTGATCGCGCAGGTGACGGAACCGTCCCGGGTCGGTGGGGTCACCGGTCTGGTGGGCGCCGCCGGCGGCCTTGGTGGGTTCGTCCCGCCGCTGATCATGGGTTACGTCTACGGCCGCACCGAGTCCTACGCGATCGGGCTGTGGCTGCTCGCCGTCGCGGCGGCCCTGACGTTGGTCGTCACGCACACCGTCGTCCGCACGACCGTCCGGAACCACCTGCGCGCGCAGTCCGCCGAGGAAAGGGTCACCTCGTGAACGGCACACCCGGCATGGACGGACGGATCAGCGACGCGCTGGTGCGCTCCCGGCGGTACTTCACCAAGGGGGTCCTGTCGGACGACCTGCGCACCCTCACCCGCGCGGGAGGCCGGGAGGCGGACGACTTCTACCGGGACCGGTGGAGCCACGACAAGGTCGTGCGCTCGACGCACGGGGTGAACTGCACCGGGTCGTGCTCGTGGAAGGTCTACGTCAAGGACGGGATCATCACCTGGGAGACGCAGCAGACCGACTACCCGTCGGTCGGCCCGGACTCACCGGAGTACGAGCCCCGCGGCTGCCCACGCGGGGCGGCCTTCTCCTGGTACACCTACTCCCCGACGCGGGTGCGCTACCCGTACGTCCGCGGCGTGCTGCTGCAGATGTACCGGGCGGCCAAGGCCCAGTACGGCGGGGACCCCGTCGCGGCGTGGGCCCACGTCGTCGACGACCCTCAGCGCGCGAAGGTGTACAAGTCCGCGCGCGGCAAGGGTGGTCTGGTGCGGGCCACCTGGGACGAGGCGACCGAGATGGTGGCCGCCGCCTACGTGCACACGATCCGGAAGTGGCGCCCGGACCGGGTGGCGGGCTTCTCCCCGATCCCGGCGATGTCGATGGTCTCGCACGCCTCGGGAGCCCGGTTCACGTCCTTGGTCGGCGGCTCGAT
>JBBQSN010000091.1:0-14429 GCA_038213835.1 Actinomycetales bacterium | reverse complement strand
GTGGCCGCCGCGGCCGACGACGTCGCAGCCGCCCTGGACCACCTCGGCGTCACCGACCCGGTCGGCGTGGCCGGCTGGTCCGGCGGCGGACGGGTGGCGGCGGCGCTCGCCGCCCGGCACCCGCACCGCGTCGACCGGGTGGCGGTGGTCGCGACCCCCGCTCCGCACGAGGAGGTGCCCTGGGTCCCGGACGAGCACCAGGCCGGACTGGAGGCGCTGCGCGACCTCCCGCCGGACCACGTGCACGCCGCACTGTCCGGGATGCTCGGTGCGGACCTGCCCGGCGATGCCTCCGAGCTGCTCCCGCTGCTCGGCGCGAGCCCGTCGGACCAAGGAGCGCTCGCGATGCCTGGGGCGCGCGAACGGCTGACCACCATGCTGGCGGCGTCCGTCCGGCAGGGGGCGCTGGGGATGGCGCAGGACATCGCCGGGTACGGGCTGCGGCCGTGGGGCTTCGACCGCGCCGAGGTCGCGGCCCGCACGCTCCTGCTCTACGGCGCGCAGGACCCTGCCGTCGGCCCGGAGCACGCGCGCTGGTGGGAGGACGGGCTGCCGGACGCAAGGATCGAGATGGCTCCCGCCCAGGGCCATCTCGTTCTGCTCCCGCTGTGGGGCCGGGTGCTCTCGCACCTCGCGCCGGGCACCCTGCGCTGACCGACGCTCGCCGCCTGGTCCGAGGCGAGCTCGTGTTCACGACCTCCAGGTTCGGCGAGCACTCGCTGACCTAGCTGCGCACCGCCTGGTCGAGCCGCTCCAGCGCGCCGTGCCAGCGGTCCACGTGCGGTCCGGGGTCGCCCGCGATCCGGTCGTGCCGCAGGTCCAGCACGGTCGCGCCGGCGTCGTCGGTGAGATCGAGCTCGACCACCGAGGCAGGGGCGTCGAGGGTCTCGTGCCACGACAGCCGCAGCTGCTGCTGCGGGTGGTAGCTGCGCAGCACGCCGCTCGGGCCGTCCTCGCTGTGCCACGGCTCGCCCTTGGTGCCGAAGGCAGCCCCGCGGCCGAGCAGCGCCTCGGCACCGATCGGACTGATCAGGGTCTGCCAGACCTCGGCCACCGGTGCGTCCACGGTGCGCCTGACCTGGACGCCCTCGTGGTCCGGCCCGGGCTCGACCTCGCTCGCGCTCATCTGCGTCCCTCCGTCGACGTGCGGGATCGCCTCGGCGGCGCCGAGGCGCAGCACCATCACAGCACGGACGGACCCCGACGACCAGGGTCCAGAAGGGGGACCTCCGGTCGACGGGGCGTCACGCCCAGGTCAGAGCACCCCGCGCGGACGGAACTGGACGCTGATCCGCGGCCCGACCGGTCGAGCGGTCTTGGGGACCGCGTGCTCCCAGGTGCGCTGGCACGAACCCCCCATCACCAGCAGGTCGCCGTGGCCGAGGTGGTGCCGCACCGCCGGGTCGCCGCCGCCGTTCGGACGCAGGAGCAGAGCCCGCGGCGCTCCCAGGGACAGGATCGCGACCATCGTGTCCTGGGTGCGCGAGCGCCCGATCCGGTCGCCGTGCCAGGCCACCGAGTCGCGGCCGTCGCGGTAGAAGCACAGGCCGGCGGTGGCGAACCGCTCCCCCAGCTCCTCGGCGTAGTGGGCGTCGAGGGCGGCGTGGACGTCGTCCAGGAGGGGGTCCGGCAGGGTGTCCTGCTCGCCGTAGAAGCACAGCAGCCGGGGGACCTGCACCTCGCGGTCGTACATCTCGCGCCGCTCGGCGCGCCAGGGCACGGACCCGGCCAGGCGGTCGAACAGGTCGTCGGCGCCGCGCAGCCAGCCTGGCGCGTGGTCGACCCAGGCGCCGTGCCGCAGCCCCGTGCGCTCGACCCGACCGACCAGGTCCGGCACCGGGGACCCCCCTGCGGCGAGGTCGTCGAGCAAGGACCCCTGCCAGCTCACGGACGCGACGGACATGCTTGGATCGTACGCCTGTTCGACGCCGGTGCGAGGGTCCGTCGCCCTAGGTGCGCGGCCTACCCTGGGACGACCATGCACCGATCCGTGAGGCGCTTCCTGCAGGTCGACGTCTTCGGCGAGCGCGCCTACCGCGGCAACCCGGTGGCGGTCGTCGCCGACGCGGACGGACTCAGGACCGAGCAGATGCAGGCGTTCGCGACCTGGACGAACCTGTCAGAGACCACGTTCCTGCTGCCGCCCACGCAGCAGGGGGCGCACTACCGGGTGCGGATCTTCACGCCGACCGTGGAGCTGCCGTTCGCCGGCCACCCCACGCTCGGCAGCTGTCACGCCTGGCTCGGTGAGAACGACTGCGACGACGCGGTCCTGGTGCAGGAGTGCGCCGCCGGGCTGATCCAGATCCGTCGCGCCGCCGCCGGCCTCGCCTTCGCCGCGCCGCCGCAGGTGCGCTCGGGGCCGGTCGAGGACGCCGACCTCGACCGGGTGCTCGAGGTCCTGCGGCTGGACCGTGCCGCCGTGGTCGAGGCGCAGTGGGTCGACAACGGGCCCGGCTGGGTGGCGGTGCTCCTCGCCGACGCCGAGGCCGCGCTCGCCGTCCGCCCCGGCCCGATCGGTAACCTGGACATCGGCGTCGTCGGGCCGTACCCGCCCGGGTCGCCGTGCGCCCTCGAGGTGCGCGGCTTCTTCGGCGTCGCCGGCGCCACGGTCGAGGACCCGGTGACGGGGAGCCTGAACGCCTCTGTCGCCCAGTGGCTCACGGGGTCGGGACGGGTCGAGGCGCCCTACGTCGCGAGCCAGGGCACCGCGATCGGACGGGCCGGCCGCGTGCACCTGACCCGGGACGACGACGGCGCCGTCTGGGTCGGCGGCGCGACCCGCACCTGCGTCGAGGGCTCGGTCGACCTCTGAGCCGGTCGCCCCGTGATGGCCCCCGTCACCAGCGGTAGGGCTCGAAGTCCTTGAGGAAGACGCCGTACAGGTCGGTGCCGGCCTCGCCCTGGACGATCGGGTCGTAGACCCGGGCGGCGCCGTCGACCAGGTCGAGCGGTGCGTGGAAGCCCTCCTCCGCAAGCCGCACCTTGGTGCTGTGCGGGCGCTCGTCGGTGATCCATCCGGTGTCGACCGCGGTCATCAGGATGCCGTCGGTCTGGAACATCTCGGCGGCGCTGGTGCGGGTCAGCATGTTCAGCGCGGCCTTGGCCATGTTGGTGTGCGGGTGTCCCGGACCCTTGTAGCCGCGGCCGAACACGCCCTCCATCGCCGACACGTTCACCACGTAGGTGCGCCGGTGCGGGCTCGCCGCCATCGACGGGCGCAGCCGGCTGATCAGGATGAACGGCGCCGTCTGGTTGCACAGCTGCACCTCGAGCAGCTCCATCGGGTCGACCTGGTCGACCACCTGGGTCCAGGAGTTGATCGTGGTGACGTCGGGCAGCAGCCCACCGGCGTCGATCGCGGTGCCGTCCTGGTGCCGCTCCAGAGACGCGTGCCCGGCTACCAGCGACATCCGGCTGATCTCGGTGCCGGGCCGCTCACCGGGAACAGTCGTGGGCAGGTGCGGCACGGGGTGCTCGGCGAGCGAGCCGGCGAGCGAGGCCGGGTGCGCCTCGCTGATCCGGTCGAAGGTGAGGATCTCCGGCAGCCGGCCGGAGGGCAGCGCCTGGGACTCGGCGGCCACCAGCGGCGCGTACGACCCCGGTGAGCGCCGGACGGTCTGCGCCGCGTTGTTGATCAGGACGTCGAGCGGGCCGTTCGCGGCCACGGAGTCGGCGAGCGCCACCACCTGCGCGGGGTCGCGCAGGTCGATGCCCACGATGTGCAGCCGGTCGATCCAGTCGGCGCTGTCCTCGACCTCGCAGAACCGTCGCGCGGCGTCGCGCGGGAACCGCGTCGTGATCGTGGTGTGGGCGCCGTCGCGCAGCAGCCGCAGCGCGATGTACATGCCGATCTTGGCGCGACCGCCGGTGAGCAACGCCCGGCGTCCGGTGAGATCGGTTCTGGCACCACGCTTCTCGTGGCTGGAGGCCGCGCAGGACGGGCAGAGCTGGTGGTAGAAGGCGTCGACCACGGTGTAGGGCTGCTTGCAGACGTAGCAGGGGCGCGGCTGCAGGTACTCCCCGGCGGTGGCCCCTCGGACGTTCGAGACGAGCGGGATGCCGGCCGTCTCGTCGTCGATCCGCTGCGGCGACCCGGTGGCCGTCGCGGCCACGACGGCGGCGTCGGCCTCGCGCAGCGCGATCCGTCGCTCGTCCCGGCGGTTCCTCTTGTAGGACTTGTAGATGCCGGCCGTGCTGCGGCGCACCGTCACCGCGTCCGGGTGCTCCGGCGGGAGGTCCTCGACCCGGGCGAGGACGGCGAGGGCATACGCGAGGGCGTCGGGAGCGATCCGGCCCTCGACGAGCGGGACGGGCACGGGCTGGGACTGCAGGGACGGGTCTGGCACCGGTCAAGGGTAGGTGCTCGCGTTCAGCCCTCGGACTCCTGCTCCACGAGCCAGGCCTTGGCCACCCGCTTGGGTGCGCGAGCCAGCCACGCCTCGACGACGACCTCCTCGAGCTCGTCGGGCGGCATCTGGTCGAGGTGGGCCGCGCGGACCAGCACGCCCTTGTACCCATCGAAGTGCGGGGTGGTGAAGAACGGCGTGCCCGGGTCCGCGACCAGCGCCTCCTTGGCCTCGAGGTCCGGCGTGCAGAGCACGATCACGTCGGTCAGCCGCTCACCGGCCTCGTCCAGGGCGTCGGGTCGCGGGGTGCGGAAGACGACGAACGCCTTGCCCCGGACGGTGTACGCCTCGGCGTCCCACATGGTGCCGGTGGTGACCTCGGGCAGGCGCTCGGCGAACCGGCGCAGGTCAACGAGGGTGGAGCCGGTGCGGCGGTTCGCCATGGTGGGCAGGCCTCTCATCGCCGGGGGACGGTCGGGGTCACCGGCGCGTGCGGGACTCGCGGTACCTGCGGTGCACCGCCTGCCGGCTGACGCCGAGCTGGGTCGCGATCTCGGCCCACGACAGCCCGCGCACCCGCGCCCGGCGTACCTGCACCGCCTCCAGCCGGTCGGCCTCGGACCGCAGTCGGGCGGCGGCCCGCAGGCCCGCCCAGGGGTCGTCGTCGGACGCGTTCTGCACCAGGGTCATCAGCTCGTCCTCCTCCACGCTGTCAACATACGTTGACAGTCCGGTGACGTCAACACACGTTGACACTCTGGGTCGGGGGTGGCACGTGTGGCAGGGTCGCGGGGTGCACGCGCTCGAGCCGCTGGAGGCCCCCGTCCCGCCGCTGGCGGCGCTGCGCCGGATCGGGTTCCTGCTGGAGCGCGCCCGGGAGAGCAGCTACAAGGTCGAGGCGTACCGCAAGGCCTGCGCGACCCTGGCGGGGCTGCCCTCCGAGGAGGTGCGCGCCCGGGCCGAGCGGAGGTCGCTCACCGAGCTGTCCGGCATCGGGACGTCCACCGCCGGTGTCGTCGAGCAGGCCGTCGCCGGGAGGCTGCCGAAGAAGCTGGCCGAGCTGCAGGACTCGGCGGGCCCGCTGGTCGAGGGCGGCGAGGACCTGTTCGCCGCGATCCAGGGCGACCTGCACATGCACTCGGACTGGTCCGACGGCGGCTCCCCCGTCGAGGAGATGCTCGTGACCGCGATGGAGGTCGGCCAGACCTGGACCGCGCTGACCGATCACTCGCCGCGCCTCACCATCGCGAACGGTCTGACGGCGGCCCGCCTGAAGAAGCAGCTCGCCCTGGTCGATCGGCTGAACGGCCGCCTCGACGGCCGCTTCCGGATGCTCAAGGGCATCGAGGTCGACATCCTCGACGACGGCTCGCTCGACCAGACCGAGGAGATGCTGGACCAGCTGGACGTCGTCACCGCCAGCGTGCACTCGAAGCTGAAGATGGAGCGGAACGCGATGACCCGCAGGATGGTGGCCGCGGCGCGCAACCCGCGGGTCGACGTCCTCGGGCACTGCACCGGCCGGCTGGTCACCGGCGGGCGGGGCCAGCGGCCGCAGAGCCAGTTCGACGCCCACGCCGTCTTCGAGGCCTGCGCCGAGCACGGCACCGCGGTCGAGATCAACTCGCGCCCCGAGAGGTGCGACCCGCCCGACGAGCTGATCGAGCTGGCGCTCGAGCTCGGCTGCACCTTCACGATCGACTCCGACGCCCACGCGCCCGGCCAGCTGGAGATGAAGGCCTACGGTGCCGAGCGGGCCGCGCGGCTCGGCGTCCCGTGGGACCGGATCCTCACCACCTGGGACGTCGACGACGTGCTGGACTGGACGGCACGGGCCTGAGGGTCAGCGCGTGCGCGGGCACCTGGCCGCGAGGGAGGATCAGGACACCGACCGGTCCCGAGCTGCACCAGCGTGACGACCGGGCGACCTGCGGCAGGTGAGCTCAGTCGCGATCGGCTGCCGCCCAGAAGGCGGTGAGCTCGGCGTCGAGTGCCTCGGGTACCTGCATCGGCAGGGAGTGGGTGGTGTCCGGCCAGACCCGCGTCGTCGCGTCGGGCAGGTGCGTGCGGGCGGCGTCCTCGGCTGCGGTCCCTCCGGCCATCCTCGAGAGCTCCCCGAGTCCGACGTAGACGGGCATGGTCAGCTCGGCGAGCTGGTCGGCGGTCAGCACCGTCGGGGTGGGCAGGTGGGCCGAGTACTGCCGTGCCCCGATGTCGATCATGTCGACCAAGGGGTCGTCGAGGTCGTCCTCGGAGGCGTCGTCGCCGCCGATCTCGCGCATCGCGGTCTCTCGCCAGGACTGCGGGGTGGGCAGCAGGAGGATCGTCGACCAGAGGTAGATGCTGGCTGGTGGCGAGCCCAGGGTGAAGACAGGCTCGAGCAGGGTCAGCGTGGCCACCCGTTCAGGATGGGTGCGCGCGTACGCCGCTGCGGTGGCGCCTCCGAAGGAGTGCCCGACGAGGTGCACCGCGGCCTCGGGAGACACGTCGGCCAGGACGTCGTCGAGCCAATCCGTCTGGTCGTCCATGCTCGTCAGCGGCACCGACTGCGCGGACAGGCCTGCGTCGCCGAGGGCGTCCAGGGCGATCACGCGCCGCTGACCGATCAGGCCGGGGAGGTTCTCGCGCCACATCGGCGCCCCGCTGGTGCGACCCGGCAGGAGAACCACCGGGCGTTCGGCGCGGTTGGCGGCCGTGGACCACTCGTAGACCCGCACGGTGCCGAACCGGGTGCGGACGTCGCCGACCGTCGTCGGCTCAGGCATCTGGGCGAGCGTGCGCTGGTAGGCGTCCAGGTAGTCGAGGCGACCCTGGACGGTGCGGAAGCTGCCGACCTGAGCCGGGGCGGGGGCGACCAGGTGCACCAGCCCGATGACCGCCAGCGCGCAGACCCCGACGCCGACGACGACCCGCAGCAGGCGGCGCAGGCGGCGCGGTTCGTCCGTCCTGGTGGAATCCCGGCCCATCTCGACGCCTCCCTCCTGGTGCAATACACTTGTACCGTACGGCGCGACCGCGACTGGTGCAAGTCACCTGTACTGCTACTTTGAGCCGGTGCCAGCCCCGACCGATCACGGCGCAGAGCGGCGGGTGATCGCAGCGGCTGCCTGGGCGGCGATCAACCAGGACGGCATCGCGGGGACCACGTTGCGCAAGGTGGCTGCTGCCGGGGACACCTCGATCGGGCGCATCCAGCACTACTTCGCCAGCCGGGAAGAGCTGCTGCGCTTCTCCTGCCGAGCGATGGTCGACCTCGCCGTCGATCAGCAGGCCGTCGCGCCTGACCCTCGCGACCCTCGCGCGGGGCTCCACGCCCTGCTGAACCACCGCTTCGATGACACCCTCCATTACCGGATGGGCGCACGGGTGTGGACGGCGTACGTCGCGCACGCCGTCGTCGACCCCGTGATCGCCGAGATCGTCGTCGACGCGCAGGTCGGCCTCGAGCGGGAGATCGCGCGGCTGCTCGGCGAGGCCGGCGCCGATCCCGCCCACGCGTGTCGTCTGACGGCGTTGAGCGAGGGCTTGGGTCAACGCGTTCTCACCGGCGCCCTGAGCCCGGCGCAGGCAGCCACCGAGATGGACCAGGTGCTGCACGAGGCTCTCAGCGACACCGACAGCGACGGGGACGACGCCGTCGCCAGGTCGCACGCGCCTGTTCCCGGCTGACAGCTCGACGGCGCTGCCGCCAGGCCGACCGCTCTCGGCGCTCCCTCACGTCGCGCGTGGGGGCCAGGATGGGGCGATGGCCCTCCTCCTGGTGTTCGCCGGCCTGCCCGGTGCAGGCAAGACCCACCTCGCCCGGGCGGTCGCAGACCGGCTGGGTGCCACGTTCCTGCGGATCGACACGATCGAGTCCGCCGTGGCCTCCACCCTGATGCCGATCGAGGACAGCCCGGTGGGGTATGTGGCGGCGGAGTGGGTGGCGCAGGACCAGCTCACCTCCGGACGCGACGTCGTGGTCGACGGCTGCAACGACGTCGAGATCGCTCGCGAGGGCTGGCGGGACCTGGCCGAGCGCACGGGAGCGCGCCTCGCGTGGGTCGAAGTGGTCTGCTCCGACCCCGTCGAGCACCGTCGTCGGCTGGCCGACCGCGACAGCGACTGGCCCGGGCAGGGCAACCCCAGCTGGGAGCAGGTGCAGCTCCGCGCCGCCGGCTGGGAGCCGTTCACCGAGGAGCGGCTGCTCGTCGACAACGTCGGTGCGGCCGCCCCGCACATCGAGGCCGTCCTCGCGCACGCGCGCTGAACGACCTCAGGGACGCAGTCGCAGCCGCAGGTGGCCGTCGCCGGCGTCGGTGCGCGACTCGACGGCGTCGCCGCGGGACTCCACGAAGGCCGAGAAAGTCTTGTAGCCGAGCGACTTCTCCTTGAAGCTGCCGTCCATCCGCTGCATCTGGCTCTTCACTCCCCCGCCGTGGAGCCACTCGTCGGGCGTCTCGGCCCGGTCGCGCGCCACCCGCAGGGCGCGGACGAGCAGGTCGGTCGCCTCGCCCTGGCGAAGGGTCTCGGGGTCGGCGGCCGTCGCCGGAGCAGCGGCCGTCGTCGTGGCCGCCCTCGTCGCCCGCCTCGGCGCCGCCACCTTCGTGACCGCCGGCTGGGGTGTCGGCTCGGGCGCGGCGACGGCCTTCTTCGCGACCGCCTTCTTGGTCGCGGTCTTCTTCGCGACGGTCGTCTTGGCGGCCGCCTTCTTCGTGGCGGCCTTGGTGGCCGCGGCCGTCTTCCTCGTCGTGAGCGGGACCGAGGCCGTCTCCGTCGGTCCGTCCACCGAGGGCAGCGCCTTCTTGGTCCGGGACCGCTGGCGCGGAGCGGTGGACGGCGCGGCCTCGACGTCCGGGACCGTCGCAGGGGTCTCGTCGACGGGGGACGCAGCAGGGACCGGGACGGCCGGAGGCAGCACGCCGGGAAGGTCGTCGTAGGAGGAGAACTCGTCGCACGCCGCCACCAGGGCCCGGCTGGTCGAACCGGTCACGCCGATGCCGATGACGTACCGGCCGAGCTTCTTGCAGCGCTGCGCCAGCGCGATGTAGTCGGAGTCGCCGGCCACGAGCACGACATGGGTGATCCCGTCATCCTCGGTCAGGTCGGTGACGGCGTCGACGGCGAGCCGGATGTCGGCGCCGTTCTTGGTGCGGCTGACCGGGAACAGCTGGGTGAGGTCGACCGCGCGGTCGACGAGCTGGTGCCGGTACGCCGCGTTGGCGGGGACCGACCAGTCGGCGTAGGCGCGCGCGAACGACACCCGACCGAAGGAGGCGGCGTAGTCGAGCAGCGCACCCACGTCGACGCGGGCGGCCTCGAGCCGGGCCGCCAGCGGGCTCTCCGGCTCGCCGCGTCCGCCGAGGTCGCGGACGCGGTCGGCGCGCCAGGCGTCGCGGGTGGCGGAGTGCACCTGGTCGTAGCGGGAGATCACCACGTTGTCGAAGTCGATGTAGACCCCGACGCGCGGGTTCCGGTCAGCACGGTCGGTGGGCACGTCCCCGAGCGTAGGCCCGCACGGGTCGCGCCCGTCGGCTCACGGCTCGAGGAACCAGCCCGCCCGCATGCCGGCGGGACGCCCGGGCTCGACGTAGTGCTCGGCGCCGAACATCATCGCGAACACCTCCTCGGGCATCGCGAGCATCATGCCGACGTCGGTGGTCTGGCTCCGGTGCGCCTCGAGCGCGGCCCGCCGCTGCGCCAGCTGGGGCACGACGTCGACCTGCCAGTGGATCTCGGCCTCGGGCATGCCCAGCGGGTTGCCGTCGTCGGCCGAACCGTCCGGGTCCCAGGAGTCGTCGGACTGCCCGACCGCCTTGGCTCCCTCGTACATCCGGCGCATGGCATCGCGGTTCATCGTCGACTCCAGCAGCCGCGGACGGCGTGCGGCCAGCTCGGCGGCCCGGTGCACGACGTGGTGGACCTTGACGTGGTCGGGGTGCCCGTACCCGCCGTGCCAGTCGTAGCCCACCACGACGTCGGCGTCCTCCTCGTCGAGCAGGGCCGCGAGCCGACCGGCCGCCTCGTCGAGGTCCGCCGAGTGGAACGACCCGACCACGCCGTTCTGCTCCCAGCCGGTCATGCCCGAGTCGGCGTACCCGAGCCACTCCACCCTGGCGGTGCCCAGCGCGCGAGCGGACGCCTGCGCCTCGAGCCGGCGCCGCTGCACCACGGTCTCACCCGGCGCGAGGTCCTCGGGCGCCTCGCCGTGGTCCCCGTTCGTGCCGTAGACCACGACCACCCGGTGCCCCTCGGACGCGGCCCGGGCCATCGACCCGGAGGTCTGGCTGGCCTCGTCGTCGGGGTGGGCGTGGACGAAGACGAGGGTGCTCACGAGACCATCCTGCCCTGCCCCACCGACAGCACCGGTCCGGACGGACCGGCGCTATCCAGCAGACGCCGCCCGTACGACACTGGGGGCATGGTCCACCTCGCCTCGACCCCGGACGCCAACGAGCTGCTGGCGCGCGACCCGCTCGCGCTGCTGCTCGGGATGCTGCTCGACCAGCAGATCCCGATGGAGAAGGCGTTCACCTCGCCGCGCGTGCTCGCCGACCGGATGGGGGTCGACCGGCTCGACGCCGCCGCGATCGCGGGTCACGACCCCGAGGCCATGATCGAGATCTTCCGCACGCCGCCGGCGCTGCACCGGTTCCCGGGCTCGATGGCCGAGCGCACCCAGGCGATGTGCCAGGCCCTGGTCGACCGCTACGACGGGTCCGCCGAAGCCGTCTGGCAGGACGTGACGTCCGGTGCCGAGATCGTCCGGCGGATGGGCTCGCTGCCCGGCTTCGGCGCGCAGAAGGCCAAGATCTTCACCGCCCTGCTGGGCAAGCAGTTCGGCGTGCGTCCCGAGGGCTGGGAGTCGGCCGCCGGCGACTACGGGCTGGACGGGTACCGCTCGATCGCCGATGTCGTGGACGACGCCTCGCGGCTGAAGGTGCGCGACACCAAGAAGCAGGTGAAGGCGGCGGCGCGAGCGGCCGCGTCCTGACCGGCTCGCCGGTCCAGTCCGTCGAGCTGCTGCTGGACGACGACCTCGACGCAGCGGTCCGGCAGCAGTGGGACCTGCTGGCCGCCGCAGGCCTGCCCAGCCAGGCGCAGCACACCGGTGAGAGCAACGCACCTCACGTCACCCTCGCTGTGCGAGAGGCGATCCCGGACCACCTCGACTCCGCGCTCGGGGCAGCCGCCCGGGTGCCGATCGACCTCGTCCTCGGTGGCCTGCTGGTGTTCGCGCGGCGCCGGTGCGTCCTGGCGCGGGTGGTCGTGCCGTCGTCCGCCCTGCTCGACCTGCACGCCCGGCTGCACGCCGCGCTGGACGACGACCCGGCCACCGGCCCCTCGGCGCGGTACCTGTCCCCCGGCACCTGGACGCCCCACGTCACCCTCGCGCGCGCGCTGTCGCCGGACCAGGTCGGCGCCGCCGTGGCGGCGCTCGGCACGGTCGCGGACCTTCCCGGCGACGGCGCCGCCGTGCGACGCTGGGATGCCAGGACCCGACGGACCTGGGTGCTGGACGGCTGAACGGGGTGCGAGATGGACTGGATCGGGTGGGCGTTCGTCCTGGTCGTGGTGGCGGCAGCCGTCGGGGTGGTGCTGGAGCGGCGACGCCGGGCGGCACGGCTCTGCGGCCCCGAGCGCAGCGACGAGCACCGGGGCGGGGCGCCGGACAGGCAGGGTGCGTGGCAGTCCGAGGTCCAGCCGCCGGACCACCGTCTGGGTGGGTTCATGGGCGGCTCGCCCTGAGGGGGCCACGACCACGCGCTGAGCGCGCCCGTCGCGCGAACCGCGAGGCAGGTCCCCCGTCACCGTGCAGGACGAGGTCGACGTCCATCTCGCGCAACGTCCTGGCGCACGCACCGCACCGTGCAGGTGCGCACCCGCGGGCGCACCTCGTCCGCGAGCTCGTAGATCCCGGCCCAGCCGCGGTCGAGGGGGACGACCTCGGAGCCGTCGCGGCCGGGGTCCGGGAGCGCCATCTTGATCCGCTGGTCCAGACCGGCGTCGGCGAAGGGCTCCAGGTCCGGGCCGGTGAAGGTGACCCGAACGAACGACGGACTGAGCCGGTGCACGGCACCCACCCGGACGCCGAAGAGCCGCCACGGCTCGACCCTGGCACGGACTCCGTGGTGGACGTCATGTGCGCCGGTAGCCTCGCCTGACTGCAGGTCACGGCACGGCGGTCAGTCGTCCTCGTCGCCGTCGTCGTCATCGTCGTCGGGCGAGTGGTCGTCCGCGGAGTCGTCGACGATCACCGGCGCCTGGGGCGGAGCCGGCTGGGGAGCCGGCCGGGTGGTCCGCGCCGAGGCGGGAGCCGGGGCGGGGGCGGGAGCAGGCTCGACGGCGGGGGCCGGCTCGACGGCGGGAGCCGGGGCGGGGGCGGGCATCGCGGTGGGGGAGGGCATCGCGGTGGGTGACGCGAGGGTCTGGCCGCCGGGGGGCCCGGCCGATCCCACCAGGGCCGGGTCGAGCAGCACCGGGCCGAGCTCGGTGCGCACGGGCTGGTCGTCGACCAGGGAGCGCGCGACGCTCGTTGCCGCCATGGTGGCGCCCAGCCCCAGCGTGGCCGTCGCGGACACCACGACCCAGCCGGGTGGTGGCTTCATGATCGCTTCCCTTCGGTTGGTTCCTCGCTGGGAAGGCGGCGCCGGCCGTCGGGGGTCGGCCGGCACCGCCGGTCAGGGGATGGGACCCGCTCAGTCGCCAGAGTCCGCCGACGCGCTGTCGCCGGAGTCCGCCGACGCGCGGTCGGCCGAGGGCGCCGAGGGCGCCGAGGGAGCGGAGGCGGCCGAGGGAGCGGAGGCGGCCGAGGGAGCGAAGGGGGCGGACGCCGCCGAGGCGGCCGAGCGCGGGGAGTCGGCGGCCGAGGCGGGTGCCGGGGCAGGAGCCGGGGCGGGTGCCGGGGCCGCCACCGGCCAGTCGGCCGCGGACTCGTTCGGGGAGTCGGCGCTCTCGGGGCTGTCGTCGACGGCGCCGGGGTCGTCGGTGGCCGACGCCAGGACGATCGCTGCACCGGCATCCCGGGAGTCGGCGTCATTCAGTGACAGGGCGAGGCTGGTCACGGCGCCGCTCACCCCGAGCGCCGCGACGGCGCCCACGGTCATCCACTGCCTACGGATGTTCATGGCTCTCTCCTCGGGTAGGTCCTCGCGGCGGGGGCGCCGCTCCTGCATGACCCCTACGTTCCCGGTCCGGGATGAGGGCACCAGGAGAGTGCGATGAGAGCCCTGTCATCCGCCGGGACGCTGGCTCGAGCCGCGCAGCCGGTACCCCATCCCCCGGACGGTCTCGATCCGATCGGCCCCGACCTTGCGCCGCAGGTAGCGGACGTAGACGTCGACGACGTTCGAGCCGGGGTCGAAGTCGTAGCCCCAGACGTGGCTCAGGAGCTGCTCGCGGGACAGCACCTGGTCGGCGTTGCGCAGGAACGTCTCCGCCAGCGCGAACTCGCGCGCAGAGAGGTCGACCGTGG
This sequence comes from Actinomycetales bacterium, assembly GCA_038213835.1. Taxonomy (GTDB): domain Bacteria; phylum Actinomycetota; class Actinomycetes; order Actinomycetales; family CAWJMD01; genus JBBQSN01. The sequence goes on along the minus strand of JBBQSN010000091.1, from coordinate 626 downwards.
TGCCGTCGACGTCGACCCGACGGGTCCTCAGGTCGAGCCGCAGCCCGTTGACCTCGAGCACCGTGGACTCGGGCATCCGCTCCGCCTTGAGCCGCAACCGGATCCGTGCGAGCAGCTCGTCGAACCGGAAGGGCTTGGCCATGTAGTCGTCGGCCCCGCCCTCGAGCGCGGCCAGGGTGTCGTCGAGGGTGTCCCGGGCCGTCAGCACCACGACGGGGACGGTGTTGCGGTCCTCGCGCAGCCGACGCAGCACCGTGTACCCGTCCATGACGGGGAGCCCGAGGTCGAGCACGACGAGGTCGAACTCGCCGGAGGACGCGTAGTCGTAGGCCGACCGTCCGTCACCGACGACCGACGTCGCGAACCCGTTGGAGCGCAGGCCCTTCTCGACGAAGGACGCGATCCTCGTCTCGTCCTCGGCGATCAGGATCCGGTTCACAGCACGTCCTCCTGGGTGTCGGTGGCATCGGGTCGGTCTAGCGGCGGGACGGGCAGGACGGGCAGGACGGGCAGGACGGGCAGGACGGGCAGGACGGGCAGGACGGGCAGGACGGGCAGGACGGGCAGGACGGGCAGGACGGGCAGGACGGGCAGGACGGGCAGGACGGGCAGGACGGGCAGGACAA
>JBBQSN010000090.1:0-14433 GCA_038213835.1 Actinomycetales bacterium | reverse complement strand
GAGGCCGAGGTGAGCGCGGCGTACCCGATGAAACGGCTCGGCGAGCCGCAGGACGTGGCCGGTGCCGTGGTGTACCTGCTGAGCGACGACGCCGCCTGGACCACGGGCCAGACCCTCGTCGTCGACGGCGGGATCACCCTGGCCGGAGGGCTCGGGTGAGCCTCCCGGAGCAGATGCGGGCCTGGCAGGTGCTGGTGCACGGCTCGCCGGCGGACGCGCTGCGGCTGGTCGAGGTCCCCGTGCCCAGACCCGGGCCCGGCCAGGTGCTGCTGCGCGTGGCGGCCACCGCGCTGAACTTCCCGGACGTGCTGCTGGCCGCGGGCACGTACCAGGTGCGCCCCCCGCTGCCGTTCACCCCGGGCATCGAGGCGTGCGGCGAGGTCGTGGCCGTGGGCGAGGGCGTCGACCGCGCCCAGGTCGGGCACCGCGTGCTCGGCATGCTCGCGCTGACCGACGGCGGGCTCGCCGAGTACGCGCTCGCACCGGCGCACTGCGTGCACCCTGCCCCCGACGCCCTCGACGACGACGCCGCGGCCTCGCTGTACGTCGGCTTCCAGACCGCGTGGTTCGCGCTGCACCGGCGGGCCGTCCTGCGTTCCGGCGAGACGGTGCTGGTGCACGCCGCCGCCGGGGGCGTTGGCTCGGCCACCGTCCAGCTGGCGAAGGCCGCGGGCGCCCGGGTCGTCGGCGTCGTCGGGGGCGCCGAGAAGGTGGCCGTCGCACAAGGTCTCGGATGCGACGAGGTCGTCGACCGGCACGCGCACGAAGACCTCGTCCCGGTGCTGCGCGAGGTGGTCGGCCGGGACGGGGCCGACGTCGTCGTGGACCCGGTCGGGGGCGTGGCGTACGAGGGCTCCACCAAGGTCGTGGCGTTCGAGGGCCGGATCGTGGTGGTGGGGTTCACGTCCGGCCGGATCGCCCAGGCGGCCACGAACCACGTCCTGGTGAAGAACTACTCGGTGCTGGGCCTGCACTGGGGGGTGTACCAGGAGCGCGACCCGCAGGCGGTGCGCGACTGCCACGACCGGCTCTGCGCGCTCGCCGTGTCGGGCGAGGTGCGACCGCTGGTGTCTGCCCGGGTCGCCTTGTCCGGTGCACGCGACGCGCTCGTGGATGTCGCTGCCGGACGCACCACGGGCCGGGTCGTCGTCCGTCCCGGCGCGGTCGAGACGTGAACGGCCTCACGCTCGCCGGCGCCAGGGTCGTCGTGACGGGCGCGGCGTCCGGCATCGGCCTGGGCCTGGCCACGCAGTTCGCGGCCGAGGGCGCCCAGGTGATGATGGCCGACCGCGACGCCGCACGGCTCGAGGCGGTGGCCGTGCCGGGGGCGCAGCTGCTGGTGACCGATGTCGGCACTCGGCAGGCCAACCACGACCTGGTGGCCGCGGCGATCGAGCACCTCGGCGGCGTCGACCTGTTCTGCGCCAACGCGGGCGTCCCCACGACCGGCGGGGTGCAGGCTCCCGATCTCGCGGACGACGACGCCTGGCAGGGCACCTGGGACGTCAACGTCATGTCGCACGTGTGGGCCGCTCAGGCCCTCGTCCCGCACTGGCTCGAGCGCGGCACCGGGCGGCTGCTGGTCACGGCCTCGGCGGCCGGGCTGCTGACCATGCTCGGGAGCGCGCCGTACGCCGTGACCAAGCACGCAGCCGTGGCGTTCGCCGAGTGGATGCGGGCCACCTACCTGCACCGCGGCATCACCGTCCAGGCGCTGTGCCCGCAGGGCGTGCGCACGCCGCTGCTGGAGGGCGCCGGCGCCGCCGGCCAGGCGCTGCTGGCGCCGTCGGCGATCGATGTCGACGACCTCGTCCGGACGGTGCTCGAGTCGTTGCAGGACGAGCGCTTCCTCGTGCTGCCGCACCCCGAGGTGGAGCAGTACGCGCGGCACAGGGCTGACGACCCTGACGGCTGGCTCGCCGCCATGAACCGCTTGCAGCAGCGCCTCGGGTCCTGAGCCGGTCCCAGGACTGGTGGGACGGGGACCGCGACGGCGTCGGCTGCGACCTGGCCGGTCCCGGACGAGGGCTCCCGCGGCGCGCTCCAGCCGACCCGCGTTCGTGCCGACACCGCGGCGTGCCCACGACGCGTCTGTACAACCCGCCTCCGGGCTGGCCCGTGCCGCCGCCCGGGTGGACGCCGCCCGCCGACTGGACCCCGGATCCTGCCTGCGGTCCGGCGCCGCCGGGATGGGAGCTCGTCGTCGAGGTCGTTCCACGCCGTCGCCACCGGCGCGTGGCCCGCTGGCAGCAGGCGCTGCTGGCCGGCGCCACGGGGGCCGTGGTGCTCCTCGGGGTCGGTGCGGCGCTCGGACCCGGCTCCGGCGGCGGTGCCGCCGAGCAGCAGCTCAGTCTGGCCCGTGGCGTCACCGAGAGTGGTCGCGGGCCTGATGACGCGGCCGCCGGGCACGCCGCTGCCGAGGCCGCCGAGGAGGCCACCGTCACCGAGCTGGCGCAGGAGGTGGCAGCGGACAAGGCCGCAGCGGACGAGGCGTCGGCACAGTCCGTCGCGGACGCCGCGGCCGCGGGGCAGGCGGCAGCAGCCGCGGCGGCGCAGGAGGCCGCGGAGGCGGGAGCCGAGGAGGAGCACACCCGTCAGGCCGAGCAGGACGCCGCGCTCGACCCGCGCTTCGACACGTGCACGGCGGCGCTGGCGCAGGGTCACGGGCACTACGCCGCCGGGCTCGACCCGGAGTATCCCTGGTACAGGGACGCCGACTCGGACGGGATCGTCTGCCAGGGCTGACCGCCCGCTGCGGGTAACGGGGTCGAGCGTTCGGACGCCGTCGACCTAGACTGGCCTGGTCATGAGCGTGGACCCGGACGTCGAGAGCGCCGCGTCGTCCCACGGCATCCGGTACCCGCCCCAGCTGCCCGTCTCCCAGCGCAAGGACGAGATCGCCGCGGCGATCCGCGATCACCAGGTCGTCATCGTCGCCGGCGAGACGGGGTCGGGGAAGACGACCCAGATCCCCAAGATCTGCCTCGAGCTCGGTCGCGGCCGCGCCGGCCTGATCGGGCACACCCAGCCACGGCGGATCGCCGCGCGCTCGGTGGCCGAGCGGATCGCCTCCGAGCTGGGCACCGAGCTCGGCGACCTCGTCGGCTACCAGGTGCGGTTCACCGACCGGACGTCCAAGCGGAGCCGGGTCAAGCTGATGACCGACGGCATCCTGCTGGCCGAGATCCAGCGCGACCCCATGCTGCGGCGCTACGACACGATCATCGTCGACGAGGCGCACGAGCGTTCGCTCAACATCGACTTCATCCTCGGCTACCTGCACCAGCTGCTCCCGCGCCGGCGCGACCTCAAGGTCGTGATCACCTCCGCCACCATCGACTCCGCCCGGTTCAGCGAGCACTTCGGCGGTGCTCCCGTCGTCGAGGTCTCGGGCCGCACCTACCCGGTGGAGGTGCGCTACCGGCCTGTGCACGACCCGGACGCGCCGAAGGGATCACCGGAGGCGGACCCGGACCGCGACCAGATCAGCGCGATCGTCGACGCCGTGGGTGAGTTGCAGCGCGAGGGCGACGGCGACGTCCTGGTCTTCCTCTCGGGGGAGCGGGAGATCCGCGACACCGCCGACGGTCTGCGGGACGCCGTGGGCCGCAAGCAGATCCGCGACGTGGACGTCCTGCCGCTCTACGCCCGGTTGTCCGCCGCCGAGCAGCACCGCGTCTTCTCCTCGCACACCGGCCAGCGCGTGGTGCTTGCCACGAACGTGGCCGAGACCTCGCTGACGGTGCCCGGCATCCGCTACGTCGTCGACCCCGGCACCGCGCGCATCTCGCGGTACTCGTTGCGCACCAAGGTGCAGCGGCTGCCGATCGAGCCGGTCTCCCAGGCCTCGGCAAGGCAGCGGGCCGGCCGGTGCGGCCGCGTGGCCGACGGCATCGCGATCCGGCTGTACACCGAGGAGGACTTCGACGGGCGTCCCGAGTACACCGACCCCGAGATCCTGCGGACCAACCTCGCTTCGGTCATCCTGCAGATGACCGCGATCGGGCTGGGCGACGTCACCGCGTTCCCGTTCGTCGAGCCCCCCGACATCCGCGCGGTCCGCGACGGCGTCGCGCTGCTCGAGGAGCTGCACGCCATCGAGGTCGGTGGCGGCGCGAGCCCGCGCCTCACCCGGGTGGGACGCCGCCTGGTCCGGCTGCCCGTCGACCCGCGGATGGCCCGGATGGTGCTGGAGGCCGACCGCCTCGGCTGCGTGCACGAGGTGCTCGTCATCGCAGCGGCGTTGTCGATCCAGGACGCGCGCGAGCGCCCGAGCGAGGCCCAGCAGGCGGCCGACGAGCAGCACGGCCGGTTCGCCGACGACCGGTCCGACTTCCTGGCCCACCTCAACCTCTGGGAGTACCTGCGCCAGCAGCAGGAGGAGCTGTCCTCCAGTGCGTTCCGGCGGCTCTGCCGGCGAGAGTTCCTGCACTACCTGCGGATCCGCGAGTGGCAGGATCTGTACTCGCAGCTGCGTCGGGTGTGCAAGGACCTCAAGATCGACCTGACCCGCACCGCCGCCAAGGGCGCCGAGCGCGACGCCGTCGACGCCGACCGGGTGCACCAGGCGCTGCTCGCCGGGTTGCTCTCGCACGTCGGGGTCCAGGACGAGAGGGCGGCGGTCGCTGCTGCTCGCGGGGGGAAGCCGCAACGGGGACGGCGCCCGCTCACCGAGTACCAGGGTGCGCGGGGGATCAAGTTCGCCGTCTTCCCCGGGTCAGCGCTGGCCCGAAAGCCCCCCGACTGCGTCGTGGCAGGCGAGCTCGTGGAGACCTCACGGATGTGGGCGCGCACGGTCGCCCAGGTCGAGCCTGAGTGGGTGGAGAAGGCCGCCGCTCACCTGGTGAGGCGCACCTACGCCGAACCGCACTGGTCGGCTCGACGGGGCAGCGTGGTGGCCCGCGAGCGGGTGACGCTGTACGGGATGCCGCTGGTGGCCGACCGTGACGTCCAGTACGGCCGGATCGACCCCGAGACGAGCCGCGAGCTGTTCATCAGGCACGCACTGGTCGAGGGTGACTGGCGCACCCGGCACGAGTTCTTCCACGACAACAGGCGGCTGCTCGACGACGTCGGCGAGCTCGAGCACCGCACCCGCCGGCGCGACATCGTCGTCGACGACGAGGCGCTGTTCGGCTTCTACGACAGGCGGATCCCGGCCGAGGTGGTCTCCGGGGCGCACTTCGACAACTGGTGGAAGAAGTCCCGCCGGGAGACGCCCGACCTGCTGACCTTCACCGAGGCCGACGTCGTCGACGAGGCGGCCGAGCAGGTCAGCCAGGACGACTTCCCCGACCGTTGGCTGGTGGCCGGGCTCGACCTCGCGGTCAACTACCGGTTCGAACCCGGGTCGGTCGAGGACGGCGTGACCGTCACGGTCCCTGCGGCGGTGCTCAACCAGCTGCCGGACGGGGCGTTCGACTGGCAGGTGCCGGGTCTGCGGCTCGAGCTGGTCACCGAGCTGATCCGGTCGCTGCCCAAGCCGGTACGTCGGCACCTCGCCCCGGCTCCCGACAACGCGCGTCGCGCGCTGGAGCGGCTCGAGCCGCACGAGGAGCCGCTGCTGACGGCGCTCAGCCGGGAGCTGTCGCGGATCGCCGGCGTCCCGGTGCCTGCCACCGACCTCGACTGGGACAAGGTGCCACAGCACCTGCGGGTACGGGTTCGGGTGACCGGCCGGCGGGGCAAGCAGGTCGCGGCCGGCAAGGACGTCCAGGAGGTGGGGCGCGAGGCGGCGATCCCCGTCCAGGAGGCGATCTCGGCCGCGGCGAAGCGGGCCGGCCTCGAGGTCGAGGGTCTGCAGGCGTGGACGATCGGCGACCTGCCGCGCGAGTTCTCCACGGCCGGTCCGGGTGGTCCGGTCACCGGGTTCCCCGCGCTGGTCGACGTCCGGGGCCGGATCGACGTCAGGGTGCTGCCCTCCCAGGTCGAGCAGGAGCGGGCGATGCGGAAGGGGACCCGGCGGCTGCTGCTCTCGGGTGCGCCGGTGCCCTCGACCGCATCGCTCACCGACGACTGGAACAGCGCCGACCGGCTGGCCCTCACCCGGGCGCCACACGGCTCGCTCGGCGCCCTCGTGCTCGACGTCGCCGGCGCGGTCGTCGACGACGTCGTGCGCCGGCACGGTGGGCCCGCCTGGGACGCGGCCGGTTTCGCGCGGCTGGTGGCGGCGGTCAAGGCCGAGCTCCCTGCCCTCGTCGAGCAGCACCTGCGCCTGGTCGCCCGCATCCTGTCCAGCACGCGCCAGGTGGAGCAGGCCGTCGCGGTGGTGACGTCGCTCCAGGTGCTCGCGTCGCTGACCGACGTCAAGGAGCACCTCGGTCGCCTGGTCCGGCCCGGGTTCGTCACTGACACCGGGCTGACCCGGCTGCCCGACGTCCAGCGCTACCTGCGGGCGCTGGTGCGGCGGCTCGAGGTGCTGGCCACCGACCCGCAGAAGGACGCGCAGCACCTCTGGCAGGTCCAGGACCTCCAGCGGGAGCTCGAGACGGCCCTGGCCGCGGTGGCGCCCGACAGCACCGGCCGGGAGGCACTGGCCGAGGTGCGCTGGATGGTGGAGGAGCTGCGCGTGTCGTTGTTCGCGCAGTCGATCGGCACGCCGAGACCGGTGTCGCCGCAACGCATCCGCAAGGCGATCGCAGCGGCCACCGCCCCGGCCTGAGGCGTCAGGCATCAGGCGATCTCGGGATCAGGAGTACTTCGCCAGCTCCCGCCGAGCCAGTGACATCCGATGCACCTCGTCCGGGCCGTCGGCCAGTCGCAGGGTGCGCGCCGCCGTCCAGAGCTGCGGCAGGATCGTGTCCTGCGAGACGCCGGCACCGCCGTGCACCTGGATGGCGTCGTCGACGATGCGCTGCACCGCGAGCGGGACGCCGATCTTGATCGACTGGATCTCGGTGTGCGCGCCCTTGTTGCCCACCGTGTCCATCAGCCAGGCGGTCTTGAGCACCAGCAGCCGTGCCTGCTCGAGAGCCACACGGGCAGAAGCGATCTGTTCGCGGACCACCCCCTGCTTGGCCAGCGGCTGCCCGAAGGCCACCCGCTGGAGCGAGCGGCGGCACATCAGCTCGAGCGCGCGCTCGCCCATGCCGATGAGGCGCATGCAGTGGTGGATGCGGCCGGGGCCGAGGCGGGCCTGGGCGATCGCGAAGCCCTTGCCCTCGCCCAGCAGGATGTTCTTCGCCGGCACCCGGGCGTCGTCGAAGGCGACCTCGGCGTGGCCGCCGTGGGCGGCGTCGTCGTAGCCGAACGCGGTGAGCCCACGGACGACGGTGACGCCGGGGGTGTCGCGCGGGACCAGCACCATCGACTGCCGTTCGTGCCGGGACACCGACTCGTCACCGGGCTCGGCGGACATGCCCATCACGACGAAGATCTCGGCGCGGGGATCCATCGCGCCCGTGGACCACCACTTGCGGCCGGAGACCACGTACTCGTCGCCGTCACGACGGATCCGGGTGGCGATGTTGGTGGCGTCGGAGGAGGCGACGTCGGGCTCGGTCATGCAGAACGCGGAACGGATCCGCCCGTCGAGCAACGGTTCCAGCCACCGCCGCCGCTGCTCCGGGGTGCCGAACTCCGTGAGCACCTCCATGTTGCCGGTGTCCGGGGCGGCGCAGTTCAGCGCCTCGGGCGCCAGGTGAGGCGAGCGTCCGGTGATCTCGGCGAGCGGCGCGTACTGCAGGTTCGTGAGGCCGGCGCCGTGCACCCCGGGCAGGAACAGGTTCCACAGCCCCCGGGAGCGGGCCTCGGACTTCAGCTCCTCGACGACGGCCGGACGGTGCCAGGGGTCGCCGGCGCGACGGGCCTGCTCGACCTGCTGCTCGAGCACGCTCTCGGCCGGGTAGACCCGCTCGGCCATGAACTCCTCGAGCCGCGCCGCCGTCGCCAGGGTGGTGGCGTCTGGGGTGAAGTCCACGAGATCAGTTCTCCTTCGGTGCGTCCGGCTGGCCCAGCACCGCCAGGCCCTGTGCGCAGAGCGGCTCGACGAGCGCCCCGATGAGGTCGAACCCCTGGCCGACGGTCTGGCCCTGGGTGAAACGGAAGTGGATGCCCTCGCAGATGACCGCGAGCTTGAAGTGGCCGAACGCGGTGCACCAGCGCAGCGCTGCACGGTCCTCGTCGTCCAGCGGTACGAGCTCTTCGTACTGTGCGACCAGCTCGTCGTTGCTCGGCCACCCGAGGTGCGACGACATCGCCTCCGCGATCGGGTTGTCGACCTCCGCCAGCGCGCCCGCGTAGGTGAGCAGCAGGCCGAGGTCGGCGAGCGGGTCGCCGAGGGTGGCCATCTCCCAGTCCAGGACGGCGGCCACGGACGGCCCGGTCGGGTCGAGCACCACGTTGTCGAGCCGGAAGTCCCCGTGCACCACCCCACGCCGGTGCGGAAGGTCGCGCTCGGCGGGGACGGCGGCGGCCAGCCGGTCGCGCAGCTCGTCGGCCCCGGCGACCTCGCGGCTGCGGCTGGCGTCGAGCTGGCCCGACCAGCGCCGCACCTGCCGGGACAGGAACCCCTCGGGCCGCCCGAAGCCCTGCAACCCGACCGCGGCGGGGTCGACCCGGTGCAGCGCGGCGAGGGTGCCCACCAGCGCGCGACCGGCTCGGGCCATCGCCTCCGGCCCCAGCGACTCCGCATCGGCCCGCGACCGCACGACCACGCCGTCGACGTCCTGCATCAGGTAGAACGGCGCTCCCAGCACCTCGAGGTCCGGGCACAGCGCGACCATCCGCGGCACCGGGACGATGCCCTCGAGGGCGGCCTGGACGGTGTGCTCGCGGACCATGTCGTGCGCCGTGGCGAGCACGTGGCCGAGCGGCGGACGGCGCAGCACCCACCGGTCGGAGGTGCCGTCGTCCGCGGGCGACCCGGTGCCCACCACGAGCCGGTAGGTGAGGTTCGAGCGGCCCCCCTCGATCAGCTCGGCGTGCTCGACCACGGCGGGCAGGCCCTGCTCGTCGAGCCAGCTCTGCAGCCGGGAGACCTCGAGGCCGGGGAGGCCGGGGAGGTCGGCGACGGTCTCGGCAGGCACCCCGCGAACCTACCGCGCGGTCGTCGGTCGGCTCGGTGTCCGATCGGTAGCGGTGGCCCGCGTCGCGAGGTGCTGGTGGGTGCCGGGATGGGCCAGACTGTCCGGATGGGACGACGCCGGATCATGACCCCGCTGCGGTGGTCCGACATGGACGCCTTCGGCCACGTGAACAACGTCCAGTTCCTGCGTCTGCTCGAGGACGCCCGGGTGATCGCGTTCCACGGGCACGGCTCCGACGACGGCGGCGACATGGTGGCCACCGGGCTGCTCGTGGCCCGGCACGAGATCGACTACGTGACGCCGCTGCACTACCGGCCGCACCCGGTCGCCATCGACCTCTGGGTCAGCTCGCTGTCAGGCGCGACCTTCGAGATGGGCTACGAGGTGCTCGACGACGAGGGCGAGCGCGCCGACCGCCCCGTCGTCTACGCCCGGGCCGAGTCGACCATGGTCGCGTACGACCTGTCCGCGGGGCGCCCGCGCCGGTTCACCGACGACGAGAGGCGGCGACTGGGCGAGCTGCACGACGGACCGGTGGCACTCCGGCGGCGCGTGCGCGAGCAGCGCCGGCGGGCCTGAGGATCCCTGTGCCCCAGCCCGTCCTGCGCCTCGACGACGTCGCCAGCCTCGCCGACCTGTCCACCTTCGTGAACCGCGCCCACCGCGCCGACCCCGGGGGCGCGGCACGGTTGCAGGCGCACGGCACGGTGCTCGCGGTGTACGTCTGCCCCCTGAGCGGCGGGGGAGGGCCCACGGTCCTCGGCCTGCGCACCACGGCTCTGGCCGAGACCGAGGTGGTCGACGTCGTCGTTCCCCTGGCGGCGCTGGCCGACCGGTTGTCGCGTTCCCGGAACGGCACCGACCTGCCGGTGCCACCCGGGGAGGTGGTGGCCGCGTGGGCGGGAATCGCGCCGCCCCGCAGCGGCTGGGAGCAGCTGGGCCAGGTCGCGGCGGTCGCGCTGGTGGGCGCTGCTGAGCAGGGCATCGCCGAGGTCGCGGCGGGGACGCCGTCCACCTCGGGCGCCCCGGCCGTCGCCGCGCTGCGGGCCGGGGTCTGGGGCCGCGAGCTCACGGGGACGCCGCTGCCGTCGGGCGCCGCCTTCGTCGCGCACGCCCTCGCGTTCGTGCGGGAGAGCGACCCTCCCGTGGACGTCTGGGCCACCGGGCCGTGGACCCGGCTGAGCAGCGCCCGGGGTCATGTGCTGACCCGACGGGCGCTGCTCGGCTGACGGCGTCGCTGCGTGCGTGCCGGTGGGCTGCGGGACGGTCAGGCGACCGGGCTGTGCACCCAGACCGTGGTGTCGGTGGGGACGGCCCGCGAGTCGGGGACGCCGTCGGCGGTCACGAGCTCCCCGCTGGTGAGCAGCACCTCGCTGCCTGCGGGCAAGGCCACCGGCTGCTCGCCGAAGTTCGTCACTACGAGCAGGCCGCCGTTGCGCACGGCCACGGTGTCCGCTCCGAACGCGCCGTCGACCACGAGCTGGCCGAGGCCGAGTCGGTGCTCGCGGCGCAGTCGCAGCGCGGCGCGGTACATCTCCAGCGTGGAGCCCGGCACACCATCCTGCTGGTCGACCGCGAGCTCGCCGTAGACCGCCGGCTGGGGCAGCCAGGTGTCGGCGGTGCTGCCGAAACCGAAGGAGGGACCGTCAGCCGTCCACGGCACGGGCACGCGGCAGCCGTCGCGGCCGAGCACCTCGTTGCCGGTGCGCAGGAACGTCGGGTCCTGGCGCACGTGGTCCGGCAGCGTGGTGTGGTCCGGCAGTCCGAGCTCCTCGCCCTGGTAGAGGTAGGCGGAACCGGGCAGCGAGAGCATCAGCAGCGTCGCCGCCCGCGCGCGGCGCAGGCCGAGCTCGGCGTCGGGCTGGGGGTCGTCCGCCCCGATGCCGTTGGGGCGCTTCTCGCCGACCGGCAGCGCCAGCCGGGTCGCGTGCCGCAGGATGTCGTGGTTGCTCAGCACCCAGGTGGTGGTCGCGCCGACGACGTGGTCGGCGGCCAGCGAGCCCTCGATCACGCGCAGCTGGTCGGCGGCCCTCCACGGGGCCTCCATGTAGCCGAAGTTGAAGGCCTGCTGGAACTCGTCCGGGCGGACGTAGAGCGCGCGCCGTTCGGCCGGCTCGACCCAGGCCTCCGCGACCATCATCCGGTCACCGGGGTACTCGTCCAGGATCTTGCGCCACTCCCGGTAGACCTCGTGCACGCCGTCCTGGTCCCACATGGGCGCCCGCCGACCGCCCTGGGCGGAGTGGTCGAGCAGGTGCTGGTCGCTGGCCCAGTCGGGCATGCCCTCCTCCTTGACCAGCCCGTGCGCGACGTCGACCCGGAAGCCGTCGACCCCGCGGTCGAGCCAGAACCGCAGGATGTCGTGGAACTCGGTGTGCACGCGCGAGCTCGACCAGTTGAGGTCGGGCTGCTTGACGTCGAACAGGTGCAGGTACCACTGGCCCGGCGTGCCGTCGGGCTCGGTGACGCGCTCCCACGCGGGGCCCCCGAAGACGGAGCGCCAGTCGGTCGGCGGCTCGGCGCCGTCCGGGCCCTTGCCGTCACGGAACATGTACATGTCGCGCTCGGGGCTGCCCGGCCCCGCGGCGAGCGCTGCCTGGAACCACACGTGCTCGTCGCTGGAGTGGTTCGGGACCAGGTCGACGACGACCTTGATGCCGGCCTCGTGCGCCGTGGCGATGAGGGTGTCGGCATCGTCCAGGCTGCCGAAGACCGGGTCGATGTCGCGGTAGTCGGCGACGTCGTAGCCGGCATCGGCCTGCGGGGACACGTAGAAGGGGGACAGCCAGACGGCGTCGACCCCCAGGTCGCGCAGGTACGGGAGCTTCGCGGTGATGCCCGGCAGGTCGCCGATGCCGTCGCCGTCCGCGTCGGCGTACGAGCGCGGATACACCTGGTAGATGACGGCGCTGCGCCACCAGGGGGTGCTCGACGGGTCGGCGGCGACGAGGTCGCCGATCGGGGAGGTCTGTAGGTGCGTCGTGGTCACACCGTCGATGCTAGGACGTCCCGCGCGACCCTGTCGAATCGTTTCGCTGAGCGTGCACGACCCTCAGGAGAGGCGCTGGGCCGGGTCCTGCATCGCGTTGACCATCGAGTGCGCGGCCCGCTCGAGGTAGTCCCACAGCAGCGAGGCGTGCAGCGGCGCGAGGGAGAGCTCCTCGACCGCCTCGCGCATGTGGTGCAGCCAGCGGTCGCGCATGTGCGGCGTGACGGCATAGGGGTGGTGGCGCATCCGCAGTCGCGGGTGGCCCCGCTGCTCGCTGTAGGTCGTGGGTCCGCCCCAGTACTGCTCGAGGAACATCCGCAGCCGGTCCTCGGCCGGGCCGAGGTCATCCTCCGGGTACATCGCCTTCAGCTCGGCGTCTCGCGCGACCCCGTCGTAGAAGCGGTGCACCAGGCGGTCGAACGTCTCGTGCCCACCCACCTGCTCGTAGAAGGACGGCTGGCTACCCGGCTGGCTGTCTGTCACCGCCCCATCCTCGCAAACCCGCCGCGGCCCGACCGACCGGGGAGAATGACGGACGGGGACCGGGGGACGTCCGCCCGGGCCGGTTCTCTGGTGGGATGGCGGCGTGGACGACCCCCTCGCCGCCGCCCTCCCGGAGCTGGCCGCCCTCCCGCCCCACCGGGTGCAGCTGTTCGCCCTGCGCACCCGCCGCTGGTGGCCCGACCTGCTCGACGGCCTGCAGGGCGTCTACGACGACCCCGAGGGCGTGGCGCGCCGGTTGCTGGGGCTCGCCGCCCGCGCGTACGCCGCACGCCCGGACGACCTGCACGTGCTCGACCTGCAGCGCTCGCTCGAACCGGACTGGTTCCAGCGTCCCGACGTCGTCGGCTACGCCGCCTACGCGGAACGGTTCGCCCCCGCCGGCTCAGGTCTCGCGGGCGTGGGCGAGCGGATCGAGCACCTGCGCAGCCTGCAGGTGCGGTACCTGCACCTCATGCCGCTGCTCGAGCCCCGGCCCGCGCCCAACGACGGTGGTTACGCCGTCGCCGACTACCGCTCCGTGCGAGCCGATCTCGGCACCGTCGGGGACCTGCGTGCCCTCGCCACCCGGCTGCGCGACGCAGGCATCAGCCTGTGCCTCGACCTCGTCCTGAACCACGTGGCGCGCGAGCACGAGTGGGCCAGGGCCGCGCGGGAGGGCGACGAGCGGTACCGCCGCTACTTCCACGTCTTCGCGGACCGCGAGCTCCCGGACGCCTACGAGCAGACGCTGCCCGAGGTCTTCCCCGACTTCGCCCCGGGCAGCTTCGCCCACGACCCCCACCTGGACGGCTGGGTCTGGACGACGTTCAACACCTGGCAGTGGGACCTCGACTGGTCGAACCCCGACGTGCTGGCCGAGATGGCCGACGTCGTGCTGTTCCTCGCCAACCTCGGCGTCGAGGTGCTCCGGCTGGACGCCATCGCGTTCATCTGGAAGCGGCTCGGCACCAACAGCCAGAACCAACCCGAGGTGCACGGGATCACGCAGGCGCTCAAGGCCGTCACCCGGATCGCGGCGCCGGCGACCCTGCTCAAGGCCGAGGCGATCGTGAGCCCCGGCGACCTGGTCGCCTACCTCGGCCAGGGCCGGCACGCCGGACGGGTCAGCGACCTGGCCTACCACAACAGCCTCATGGTCCAGCTCTGGTCGATGCTGGCCTCCCGCGACGCCTCCCTCGCGGCCGAGGCCCTCGGTGCGGTGCCGCCGGTGCCGAGCAGCACGGCGTGGATCACGTATGTGCGCTGCCACGACGACATCGGCTGGGCGATCGACGACACCGACGCCGCGGCGGTGGGGCTGGGCGGTTCCGAGCACCGTTCGTTCCTGTCGGACTTCTTCTCCGGCGTCCACCCGGGCTCCTTCTCCGACGGGCTGGTGTTCCAGGCCAACCCGGAGACGGGCGACCGCCGGATCAGCGGCACCGCCGCCAGCCTGGCCGGTCTCGGACGAGCGCTCGCGGCGGACGACGCAGCCGCCGTCGACGACGCCGTCGCCCGCCTGCTGCTCGCGCACGCGCTGGTGATGGGCTGGGGCGGCGTCCCGGTGCTGTGGTCGGGCGACGAGATCGCCGCGCTCAACGACGAGCACTGGCGCGAGCAGCCCGGGCACGACGAGGACAACCGCTGGGCGCACCGACCGCGGCTGGACGACGAGGCGCTGCGCAGCGCGGAGTCGGACCCGGGGTCGCCTGCCGGACGGGTGCTCGACGGCATCCGGCGGCTGGCCCGGACTCGCGCCGGACTGCCGCACCTGCACGCGTCGGTGGCGTCCGAGGCCGTCCCGACGCCGGACCGCAGCGTTCTCGGCGTACTGCGGCGGCACCCGCGCGGCACCCTGATCGGCCTCTACAACGTGACCGCGACGTGGCGCGGCGTGCCCGATTGGTGGCTGATCGAGCACGGCCTGGAGCTGGA
>JBBQSN010000089.1:0-14652 GCA_038213835.1 Actinomycetales bacterium | reverse complement strand
CCGTCGGCGAGGGTGCCTAGGCTGGCGCCCGTGACCCCCGCCTCCACCCCCGGACCTCCTCCCGACGCAGCCGCCGGCCTCGACCCGGCCACCCTCGGTTACGAGCAGGCCCGCGACGACCTCCTGCTGGTCGTGCAACGGCTCGAGTCCGGCGGCGTGTCGCTGGAGGAGTCGTTGGCCCTCTGGGAGCGCGGCGAGGCGCTCGCCGACCGCTGCCAGCGGTGGCTCGACGGCGCCCGCGAGCGACTCGAGGCCGCCCGCGGCGGTGGCGACACCGGCGACGACACCGACGAGTGAACCGTCCGGCACCGGGTGAGGAGGACGCGGCCGCGGGCTCGGTGACCACGTGCAGCACGTCGGCGAGCTCGCCGATGGCAGCGACGGCCTCGGCGTCCGGCACGATCAGGACCTCGGTGGCGTACCGACGCCCGACAGCCGCGTGGCCGGTCGCAGCGCGTCCAGCACCATGCCCGTCCCCAGCAGCAGCCCGCCACCGCCGATCGGGACCACTACGTCGGTGACGTCGTCGAGCTGCTCCACCAGCTCGAGCGCGACCGTGCCCTGACCGGCGACGACCTCGACTTGTCGAAGGGGTGCACGAACGTCTCGCCGGCCGTTGCGCCGCTCCGCCTCCGCGAACGTGGCCCGGGGCGCGGCGGAGGGAAGCACGACCGTCGCCCTGACCCCGAGCACCCGCGCCGCGTGCGCCACGGCGAGCGCGTGGTTCCCGCCCGACACCGCCACCACGCCCGCTGCCCGGGCTGCGGGATCGAGCGAGAGCATCCGCGCGAAGGCGCCCCGGGCCTTGAACGACCCGCTGTGCTGCAGCAGCTCGAGCTTGACCGACGTCGGTCGGCCCACGACCTCGGTGAGCACGTCCGGTCGCAGCACCGGGGTGCGCCGCACGTGCGGCGCGATCCGCTCGTGCGCGCGCCGCACGTCGGCGAGCGAGAGCTCGGCCGTCACGGCCTGCTCGCGGCCGCGGCGACCTCGACCAGCTCGTCGAGCACGGCCGAGCCGGTGACCACGGTGGTGCGGCCGTCCTGCTCGAGCAGCAGGCTGGTGCGACGTGGCTCCTGCGACTCGAAGACCCTCCAGGGAGTGCCGTCGACGTCTTGGGTCCCGGCCTCGGTGCCGGCGCTGGTGACGCGCTCGACCCAGGTCCTGTCGACGGCGTCGGCCACCTCGAGCCCGGCGTAGCCCTCGGACGGCGTGAGGTACCCGATGTGCCAGGTGGCCGGCTGGCCGTCGACGGGACGGTCGCGACGGGCGCTGGTGACCCGCCACTGCTCGCCCAGCTCCGGGACGACGACGGGGACGTCGGCGGCGAACTCGGCCGCCTTGACCGCCCCCTGGAGGTCGACAGGCTGGACCACCGCCTGGTCGGACTGCGGGACCAGCAGGACGATCACCGCGACCATGCCGCCGATCAGCGCCAGGGATCGCACCATGTCCATGACGTTCTTGCGACCGTGAGAGGGGCGCACCGGCGGTGCGGGCGTGGGGTCCCCGGCTGCCGGCGCCGCGGTCTGCTCGCTCACCCGGGCATCCTCTCAGGCGCTCGCCGATACGATCTCGCCGCACCACCTCCCAGTCAGAGTCCTGCTCACCGACCCGAACGGAGCCGCAGCGCCGATGGGAACCGTCACCGTGGTCGGCGAGGCCCTCGTCGACGTCGTCGTCGCCCGCGACGGGAGCATCACCGAGCACCCGGGCGGCAGCCCGGCCAACGTCGCCCTCGCCCTGGGCCGGCTCGGCCACGACGTCAGCCTGCTCACCCGCCTCGGCGAGGACGAGCGCGGTCTGCGGGTGGCCGAGCACCTCGCCGCCTCGCACGTGCGCCTGATGCCGGAGTCGCTCGCCGCCGGACCCACGTCGACGGCGATCGCCACGATCGGCGCGGACGGCGCCGCCGGTTACGAGTTCCAGCTGAACTGCGACCTGCCGGACCCGGTGCCGCCACCGGCCCCGGGCAGCACGTGCGTGCACACCGGGTCCTTCGCCGCGGTGCTGGAGCCGAACGCGGGGCACGTGCTGGAGCTGCTCGTCCGTGCCCGCGCGACCGCCACGGTCTCCTTCGACCCGAACATCCGGCCCGGCGTGCTCGGGGCCCCGGACCGGGTCATCCCGGCGATCGAGGGCCTGGTGCGTCAGGCCGATGTGATCAAGCTCAGCGACGAGGACGCGCACTGGCTCGCGCCCGGCGTCCACCCGCTGGAGCTGGCCCGGCTGTGGCAGTCCTACGGTGCCGCCCTCGTGATCGTGACCCGCGGTGCTGAGGGTGCCGTGGCCCTCACCGCCGCCGGCACCGTCGAGGTGGCCTCGCCGAAGGCCGCCGTCGCCGACACGGTGGGCGCCGGCGACTCGTTCAGCGCCGCCCTCGTGCACGCCCTCGACGGCCTGGGCCTGCTCGGTGCGGACCGGCGCGAGGCCTTGCGCGCGATCGACCTCGCGGGAACCAACGACGTGCTGGAGCTGGCGGTCCGGGTCGCGGCCATCACGGTCTCGCGTCCCGGGGCCGACCCGCCGTGGCGGCACGAGCTCGACGCCACGCCGGGCGACTGACCTCGGCCGGCCGGACTCAGCCGATCCTCCGCACGGCACCGGGACCCGGACGCCCGCCGACCTCGCGCCTGCTCACCAGGTGCCCTGCGGCGCAGCGCATCTCGAGTTCCAACGACTCTCCGCACCCGCGGTGGACGAACTCGGCGGCCGGCCCCTGCGGGTCGGCCAGGTAGACGTCGCCCCAGCGCATCAGGCCCACCAGGACGGGGTACAGGTCGAGGCCCTTGTCGGTGAGCCGGTACTCGTGCCGCTCGCGCGCGCCGGGCTCGCGGTAGGGCTCGCGCCGCAGCAGACCGGCCTCGACGAGGGTCGCCAGGCGGTCGCTCAGCACCTGGCGCGGCACCGCGGTGCGCACCCGCAGGTCGTCGAAACGGCGCACGCCCTGGAACAGCTCGCGCAGCACCAGGAAGGTCCACTTCTCTCCGACGACGTCCAGGGTCCGACCGATGGAGCAGTTCTCGGTGGACCACTGCAGCGCCTCGGGGGTCATCGGTCCAGGCTAAGTCTTCTTGACAGACTCAGGCAACCACCCGCAGGCTGGGTCCATGTCGCAGATGCAGCACGACGCCCCCGCCCAGGTCCACCGCGAGCGCACCTACGGCTGGGACGACCCGGCGGCGAGCGCCCCCGCCCTCGGCGTCATGAGCGGCCTGGCCATGCTGCAGGCGATCGGCGACGGCCGGCTCCCCCGTCCGCCGATCATGCAGACGCTGGGCATCGAGCCCGGCGAGGTCGTCGAGGGTCGCATCGTGTTCCGCCTGACCCCGCAGGAGTTCCACCTCAACCCGCTCGGCACGGTGCACGGCGGGGTCATCTGCACCCTGCTCGACACCGGCGCCGCCTGCGCCGTGCACTCCACCCTCCCGGTCGGCACCGGGTACACGACCGTCGACCTGACCAGCACGTTCCTGCGTGCCGTGCGTCCCGGCCAGGGCGAGCTGACGCTGGTCGGCACGGTGCTGTCCCGCGGGCAGCGCACAGCGCTCGGCCAGGCGCAGCTGTTCGACCACCGCGACCGACTCGTGGCGCACGCGACGTCCACCTGCCTGCTGATGCCGATGGGCGCACCCTGACCCGGGCAGAGGCCGGGGACAGACCGGGAGCGAGCCGGTCCGGCCTACTGTGAGCCGATCCCGTCCCGACGTCAGTGGAGACAGCCGTGACCGACCCCTCGTTCGACTACACCGACATGCTGCCGACCGGGGAGGACGGCACCGCGTACCGGCTGCTCACCACCGAGGGCGTGCGCACGGTCGAGGGACCTGGGGGCCGCACCTTCCTGGAGGTCTCCGGCGAGGCGCTGCGGCTGCTCGCCGACGAGGCGATGCACGACGTCGCGCACTACCTGCGGCCCGCCCACCTGACCCAGCTGCGGCGGATCGTCGAGGACCCCGAGGCCTCGGCCAACGACACGTTCGTGGCGCTGGACCTGCTGAAGAACGCCAACATCGCCGCGGCCGGAGTGCTGCCGATGTGCCAGGACACCGGCACCGCGATCGTCATGGGCAAGCGGGGCGGGCAGGTGCTGCGACCGCTCGAGGACCCCTACGGCACCGACGAGGAGGCCCTGTCGCGCGGCGTCTTCGACGCCTACACCCGGCTGAACCTGCGGTACTCCCAGCTGGCCCCGCTGTCGATGTGGGACGAGACGAACACCGGCACCAACCTGCCTGCGCAGCTGGAGCTCTACGCCGACACCAAGCCCGGCCACGAGGCGCACTACGAGCTGCTGTTCATGGCCAAGGGCGGCGGCTCGGCGAACAAGTCGTTCCTTTACCAGAAGACCAAGGCGGTCCTGAACCCCGAGCGGATGCTCGCCTTCCTGGACGAGAAGCTGCGCTCGCTCGGCACCTCGGCCTGCCCGCCGTACCACCTGGCCGTCGTCGTCAGCGGAACCAGCGCCGAGTTCGCCCTGAAGACGGCCAAGTACGCCTCCGCCAAGTACCTCGACACGCTGCCGACCCAGGGGTCGCCGTCCGGCCATGCCTTCCGCGACCTCGACCTGGAGCTCGAGGTGCTCGAGCTGACCCGACGGTTCGGGATCGGCGCGCAGTTCGGGGGCAAGTACTTCTGCCACGACGTCCGCGTCGTGCGGCTGCCCCGTCACGGCGCCTCCTGCCCGGTCGCGATCGCGGTGTCCTGCTCGGCCGACCGCCAGGCCAGGGCGAAGATCACCGCCGAGGGCGTCTTCCTCGAGCAGCTCGAGCGCGACCCGGCCCAGTACCTGCCCGACACGACCGACGACCACCTCGTCGCGGGTGAGGACGACGTCGTCCGGATCGACCTCAACCGCCCGATGGACGAGGTGCTGGCCGAGCTGACCCGGCACCCGGTCAGGACCCGGCTCTCGCTCACCGGCCCGCTCGTCGTCGCGCGCGACATCGCGCACGCGAAGATCAAGGAGCGCCTCGAGGCCGGCGAGGAGATGCCGCAGTACCTCAAGGACCACGCGGTCTACTACGCCGGACCGGCCAAGACGCCCGAGGGCTACGCGTCCGGCTCGTTCGGGCCCACCACCGCCGGACGGATGGACTCCTACGTCGAGCAGTTCCAGGCCGCGGGCGGCTCGAAGGTGATGCTGGCCAAGGGAAACCGCTCGCAGCAGGTCACCGACGCGTGCAAGGCGCACGGCGGCTTCTACCTCGGCTCGATCGGCGGCCCGGCCGCCCGGCTGGCGCAGGACTGCATCCGCAAGGTCGAGGTGCTGGAGTACCCCGAGCTCGGCATGGAGGCGGTCTGGAAGATCGAGGTGGAGGACTTCCCGGCGTTCGTCGTGGTCGACGACAAGGGCGAGGACTTCTTCGCCGCCACGGCCAAGCCGGTCGCGATGACGATCCAGCGCCGGGCCGACGCCGACGCCTGATCCGCCGAGGACACCTACCCCGGGTAGCGGGGCTGCCCGAACTCGCGGCGGGCCTGCTCGGCCACCCGGCGGGTGATCGCGAGGTCCACCGCGCCGCCGACGACGGCGCCGACCACGGGGATCGCCTTGCCCGCGGACGACCCCGCGACCCGGGTCGCGATCCTCCCGCCGGCCTTGCCGACCGCGGCCCGGGACGCCACCCGCGATGCTGCCCTCGCCTGGACGCGGGGGACGAGCGCCTTGGCGGCCCGCTCCCCCGCCTCGCGGCCGGCCTTCTGCACACCGGTGGACATCGAGGTACCCATCACCAGCCTGCCGACCCGGTCGCGTACGAGGGCGTCGTCGAGGTCGTGCCCGTGGGCGTGGGCGATGGCGGCGCAGAGCCGGGCCTGCACGAACATCGACGCCGCGGTGGCCGGGGCGAGCCCGGCGAGCATCGTCACCAGGCCGCCGAGGCCGGAGACCGCACCCTGCACCGCGGCCTGCGTCACCTGCGTGCGCACCACGCGGTCGACCAGGGCGGTGGTGGTGAGGCCCTTGCGGTGCCAGGGGTCGACGAGCTCACGGGCCCCCTTGAACGGCCCGACCCCCTCGATCGCCGCCCGCACCACCTGGGTCACGAACGAGTCGAACACGCCGTCGTCGCGCCGGTTCACCACGTCCATCCCGCCACCCTGCCACGCCACGACCGGCCGTGCGCTGGCAGGATGCAGCCGTGCTGACACCCGGGACGCGCCCCTCCACCCCCGCCGAGGCCTGGCAGGCGATGCAGGCCGGCAACGACCGGTTCGTGCGCGGCGCCGTCGAGCACCCCGAGCAGGACGCCGCCCGACGTGCCGAGCTGGCGGCCGACCAGAAGCCGTTCGCGCTGCTGTTCGGCTGCGGCGACTCCCGGGTCGCGGCCGAGATCATCTTCGACCGCGGCCTCGGCGACCTGTTCGTCGTCCGCACCGCGGGCCACGTGGTCGACACCAGCGTGATGGGGTCGGTCGAGTTCGCGCTCAGCCGGCTCGCGGTCCCGCTCGTCGTCGTGCTGGGGCACGACCGGTGCGGCGCCGTCCAGGCGACCATCGAGGCCCTCGACAGCGGCGTGCTGCCGGGCGGGTACCTGCGCGACCTCGTCGAGCGGGTCACGCCGTCCGTCGTCTCCGCCCGCTCACGGGGGGCCGACGACCTGGACGCGATCGAGGCCGAGCACGTCCGGCAGACCGGCCGGCTGCTGCACGACCGGTCCACGCTCGTCTCCGAGGCCGTGCGGCAGGGGAAGCTGGCGATCGTCGGGACGGTCTACGACCTCGCCGACGGCCGGGTGAACCCCATCGACGTCATCGGCGACGTCGGGTCCCCGTCCATCTGAGGGGCATCGATCTGAGCAGCGACCCGACCGGTACCAGCCGGGGCGTGCGGGCGGCGTAGTCGCGGTAGGCGGCACCGAAGCGGGCCTCCAGCCGCCGCTCCTCCGTACCCGCCTTGAGGTGCAGCACGCCGGACAGCACGCCGAGCGCCACGAGCGGCTCGGGCCGGCGGCGCAGCACCGCCACCCCGGCCGCGGCGGCGAGCAGCCCTGCGTAGAGCGGGTGCCGCACCAGCGCGTAGGGCCCGTCGGTGCGCAGCCTCGCCCCCGCCGGCGGGTCGACCCGCGGGGTGAGGTCCCCGCCGAGCCGCGCCCCGGAGGCGACGGCGAGTGCGGCGCCGACCGCCACGGCGGCCGAGGCGCCCAGCCGCACGAGGGCCGGCAGCGGCCAGCGCGGGCGTCCCGGCCGAGCCAGCCCGGCCAGGGCCGTCAGCTGCGCAGCGACCAGCAGGTCGGAGCGCTCGAGCCGGCCCGGGCGGGGAGTGTGCACCCGCCGTAGCCTGCCAGCATGAGCCACACCGACAGCGAGCGCGGGTACCGGGTCGAGCACGACACGATGGGCGAGGTCCGGGTGCCGGTCGACGCCCTCTACGGCGCGCAGACCCAGCGCGCCGTCGAGAACTTCCCCATCAGCGGCCAGGGGCTCGACCCCGCCCTCGTCCGGGCGATGGGACGCGTGAAGGCGGCCGCGGCCCGAGCCAACGCCGAGCTCGGGGTGCTCGACGACGACGTCGCGACGGCGATAGAGCGGGCGGCGCTCGAGGTGGCCGACGGCGACCACGCCGACCAGTTCCCCGTCGACGTGTTCCAGACCGGCTCGGGCACCTCGTCCAACATGAACGTCAACGAGGTCGTGGGCGCCCTCGCGGGCCGCGCTCTCGGCCGGGAGGTGCACCCCAACGACGAGGTGAACGCCTCGCAGTCCAGCAACGACACCTTTCCCACGGCCGTGCACCTGGCCTGCGCGCAGGAGGTGGTCGACCGGCTGCTGCCCGCCCTCGACCACCTGGCCGGCACGTTCGAGGCCCGAGCCACCGAGACCGCCGACCTGGTCAAGGCCGGTCGCACCCACCTCATGGACGCCACCCCGGTCACGCTCGGGCAGGAGCTGGGCGGGTACGCGTCCCAGCTGAGGCGCGGGATGGAGCGGCTGGAGGCCGCCCTGCCGCGGCTGGCCGAGGTGCCACTCGGCGGCACCGCCGTCGGGACGGGCATCAACACCCCGGACGGGTTCGCGGCCCGCGTCGTGGACCTGCTGGCCGAGCGCACCGGCCTGCCCGTCACCGAGGCCCGCGACCACTTCGAGGCCCAGGGCGCCCGCGACGCGTTGGTCGAGACCAGCGGTGCGCTGCGCGTCGTCGCGGTCTCGCTGACGAAGATCTGCAACGACCTGCGCTGGATGGGGTCCGGCCCCACCGCCGGGCTCGCGGAGATCCGGCTGCCGGACCTGCAGCCGGGGTCCTCGATCATGCCGGGCAAGGTGAACCCGGTGGTGCCCGAGGCGGTGCTGCAGGTGTGCACCCAGGTGGTCGGCAACGACGCGGCCGTGGCGTGGGCCGGCGCATCGGGGTCCTTCGAGCTCAACGTCCAGGTGCCGGTGATGGCCCGCAACGTGCTGGAGTCGGTACGGCTGCTGGCGAACGCCGGCCGGCTGCTGGCCGACCGCTGCGTCGCCGGCCTCCAGCCGGACGCCGAGTGGATGCGCCGGTACGCCCGTTCCTCACCGTCGGTGGTGACGCCCCTGAACCGGCTGATCGGGTACGAGGCTGCGGCCAGGATCGCCAAGCACGCTGTGGCAGAAGGGGTCACCGTCCGCGAGGCCACGATCGCGCTGGGTCACGTCGAGCGGGGCGACCTCACCGAGGAGCAGCTGGACGCCGCGCTCGACGTCGACTCGATGACGGGACGGGACCGACCCGGGCCCTGACGGGCGACGGCTCAGTACCAGTTGTTCGCCTGGCTGTGCGACCAGGCCGAGCACGGCGTGCCGTAGGTGCGCTCGATGTAGCCCAGGCCCCAGGTGATCTGGGTGACAGGGTTGGTCGCCCAGTCCGAGCCGGCGCTGGACATCTTCGACCCGGGCAGCGCCTGGGGGATGCCGTAGGCGCTGGACGTGGGGTTGTCGGCGGTGTACCGCCAGTTGCTCTCCTTGGTCCAGAGGCTGTCGAGGCAGGAGAACTGCTCGCTGCTCCAGCCCATCTCGGAGACCAGGATGCGGGCGACGGGCTTGGGATCGCGCTGGGCGTCGCGGGAGGCCTGCTCGGCGGCGGCCTCGCGCTCGGCCTGGACCTCAGCGGCGCGGGCGGCCTCCGCCTCCTCGGCGGCGGCCTGTGCCGCGGCGGCCTCCTCGGCGAGCCGGGCGGCCTCGTCGGCGGCGGCGGCCTTCGCCTCGATGGTCGAGATCGCGGTGGCCTCGGCGGCGTCGGCGGACGCCTGGGCGTTCGCGGCCTCGGCCTGCTCGGGGCTCAGGGTCGCGGACTCGGGGGTCGTCACCGAGTACGCGGCCTGCGCGACGTCCGGACCGGGCGTGTCGGTGGCGAGGTACGCGGCGCCGGTGGCGCCGAGCACGGCGAGGGCGGCTCCCGCGGAGAACAGCGGGCGCCGGACGATCTTGTGGAGCACGGACGACCTCTCATGGTGCCCGTGCGGCACACACGACGGGCGCGACCACCCCGCCACGGACCTGCGACGGGTGGGTCGCGGGCGAGCTGTGCGCTGGTCCTCGCAGGCCGCTGGTGGGGCCCGCTCAGGGGGTGCTGACTGCTACCACCCTGACTGGCGATCCCCGCCGTGTCCAATCCGTGACCTCGCCCGCGGTCCATCGGGTGACGCGGGTCACGCCGTCACAGCGCGATGCTCTCCAGCATCTCGGTGACCAGGGCAGCGACCGGCGAGCGCTCGGAGCGGGTCAGGGTGACGTGGGCGAACAGCGGGTGGCCCTTCAGCGCCTCGATCACGGCGGCGACGCCGTCGTGCCGGCCGACCCGCAGGTTGTCGCGCTGGGCGACGTCGTGGGTGAGCACGACCCGCGAGTTCTGGCCGATCCGGCTGAGCACGGTGAGCAGCACGTTGCGCTCGAGCGACTGCGCCTCGTCGACCACGACGTACGCGTCGTGCAGGCTGCGGCCACGGATGTGGGTCAGGGGGAGGACCTCGAGCATGCCGCGGTCCATCACCTCCTCGACGACCTCCTGGCTCACCACCGCGCCGAGGGTGTCGAAGACGGCCTGCGCCCAGGGGCCCATCTTCTCGTTCTCGGAGCCGGGCAGGTACCCGAGATCCTGGCCCCCGACCGCGTACAGCGGGCGGAAGACCACCACCTTGCGGTGCTGGCGGCGCTCCATCACGGCCTCGAGACCCGCGCAGAGCGCGAGGGCGGACTTGCCCGTCCCGGCGCGCCCGCCGAGCGAGACGATGCCGACCTCGTTGTCCAGCAGCAGGTCGATCGCGACCCGCTGCTCGGCGCTGCGACCGTGCAGGCCGAACAGGTCACGGTCGCCGCGCACGAGCCGCACCTGCTTGTCGGCCCCGACCCGGCCGAGCGCCGAGCCGCGCGGGGAGAGCAGCACCAGCCCGGTGTGGCACGGCAGGTCGGCGGCCTCGGGCAGCTCCAGGTGCTCGTGCTCGTACAGGTCGGCCATCACCTCGGCGCTGACGTCCAGCTCGGCCATGCCCGTCCAGCCGGAGTCGACGCTCAGCTCGGCCCGGTACTCCTCGGCGTCCAGGCCGACGGCTGAGGCCTTCACCCGCATCGGCAGGTCCTTGCTCACGACCGTGACGAGGTCACCGGAGTCGGCGAGGTTCTTGGCGACCGCGAGGATGCGGGTGTCGTTGTCCCCCAGGCGGAAACCAGCCGGCAGCGCGGTGGGGTCGGTGTGGTTCAGCTCCACCCGCAGCGTCCCGCCGTCGGCCAGGGCCAGGGGTGCGTCGAGCCGTCCGTGCTCGACCCGCAGGTCGTCGAGCAGCCGCAGCGCCTGCCGGGCGAAGTAGCCCAGCTCGCTGTGGTGCCGCTTGCCCTCGAGCTCGGTGATGACCACCACCGGCAGCACGACCTCGTGCTCGGCGAAGCGCAGCATCGCCCGCGGGTCGGAGAGCAGGACGGAGGTGTCGAGGACGAAGGTGCGACGGGGTTCAGTGGTCACTGCTGCTCCCAGCCGGGCACGAGCGCGCCCGGAGTCACTCGCGGGCGGGGGTCCGGGACGGCGTTCCGGTGCGGGACGACGGCCCGGGCCGCCCTCCCCACGACGTGGTCCCGACCTCGAGGGTCGGGCCGCGAGCGCAGCATCCGTCGGGCCTCCCGAGCGGGCCGGCACCAGACCGTCCCGCAGGACCGACGCTAACCGCGCGCCGGGGCTGCGCCCTCGCGCCACGCCGCGACCTCAGGTGCCGAAGCGCCGTTCGCGTCCGGAGTAGGCGCGCAGCGCCCGCAGGAAGTCGACCCGGCGGAAGTCCGGCCAGAACGCCTCGCAGAAGTAGAACTCGCTGTGCGCGCTCTGCCAGAGCAGGAACCCGGACAGCCGCTGCTCGCCCGAGGTGCGGATCACGAGGTCGGGGTCCGGCTGGCCCTTGGTGTACAGGTGCCGGGCGATCTGCTCGACGTCGACCAGCTCCGCGACCTCCTCGAGGGTGCCGCCACGGGCCGCGTGCTCGAGCAGGAGCCCACGGACGGCGTCGGTGATCTCCTGCCGCCCGCCGTAGCCGACCGCGACGTTCACGTGCAGGCCGGGAACGGTGCGGGTCGTCTCCTCGGCCTCCTTGAGCCGCTGCGCCATCTCGGCGGGAAGCAGGTCGAGCGCCCCGACCGGGTGCACCTTCCAGCGACCGGCGACGACCAGCCGCTGCACGGTGTCCTCGATGATCGCCAGGAGGGGGTCGAGCTCGGCCCGCGGGCGGTGGAGGTTCTCCGGCGAGAGCATCCACAAGGTGACGACCTCGATGCCGACCTCCTCGCACCAGCCGAGGACCTCGAAGATCTTGTCGGCGCCGGCCTGGTGGCCCTGGGAGGTATCACCCCCCGTGGCACGCGCCCACCGGCGGTTGCCGTCCAGCATGATCCCGACGTGCCGCGGCATGGCGGTGGGGTCCAGGGAGGACGCGACCCGGCGCTCGTAGGCGCGGTAGAGGGGGTGCGGCAGCCTCACGGCCTGCAGCCACCTCCTCCCGGTCGCTCCTGCGCGTCGGGCGACGCGGCTGGCACGCTACCGCTCACGGTGTGCTCCCCCCGCGGTGCCGCACGGCACCTGGTGTGATCCCTCGCACGACCTTCACTCCTACGTCCTCGTAGGTTACTTCAGCGTAGGTTACCCTCGTCGGCATGAGCGAAGAGACGACGCACGGCATCGTCGACCGCGCCGGGGACGCCGTGGAGCGGGCGGGCGAAGCCGTCCGGGACGCGGCCGACGCCGTCAAGCCCAAGCTGCGCGGGTGGATCCACGCCGGGTCGTTCCCGCTCGTGCTGACCGCCTCGATCGTGCTGGTGGCCCTGGCCCCCGACACGCGGACCCGGATCGCCTGCGCCATCTTCGGGCTCGCCGCCGCCCTGCTGTTCGGCACCAGCGCCGTCTACCACCGCGGCAACTGGTCGCCGAAGGTCGAGGTGCTGCTGAAGCGGTTCGACCACTCGAACATCTTCCTCATCATCGCCGGCAGCTACACGCCGCTGACCGTGCTGCTCCTGCCCGAGGGCAAGGCCCGCGTCCTGCTCTTCCTGGTCTGGGGCGGGGCGCTGGCGGGCATCGCGTTCCGGGTGCTCTGGGTCACCGCGCCCCGCTGGCTGTACACACCGATCTACATCGCGCTCGGCTGGGCCGCGGTGTTCTACCTGCCCGACTTCCTGCGCCAGGGTGGGGTCGTCGTGCTCACCCTCGTGGTGGTCGGCGGTGTGCTGTACACGATCGGCGGCGTGATCTACGCGATCAGGCGCCCCAACCCCTCCCCGCGCTGGTTCGGCTTCCACGAGGTGTTCCACGCGTTCACGGTGGCCGCCTTCGTCGTGCACTACATCGCGATCTCGACGACCGTCTACTCCTCCGGCACCTCGGTCGCGCTGTCCTGAGGCACGTCGTCCTGGGCTGAGCGCACCCTCAGCGTGCGGGCCAGTGCGGCTCGGTCGGTCGTGGGGCGCTCGCAGACGAAGCCCCGGCACACGTACGCCGCGGCCGCGCCTGCGACGAGGGGGCGGTCGGCGAGCAAGGCGGGCTCGGACGTGCCGGGGACACCGCGGACCACGACGAGACCGGGCGCCGGTGAGGCCAGCGCCACCTGGTGCAGCGCGTCCGCGGCCGGGTCGTCCTCGGCGCCCATCACGGCGACCTCCAGCGGACCGGCCACCAGCGCCTCGGCCACCGCCATGCCCCATCCGGCGAAGCGCGGAGCGGCCCGCCCCACGGCGGCAGACCTGCCGAGGGCGCGCTCGGCCGCTGAGCGCCAGCGGGTCCGGCCCGTGAGGGCCGCAGCCCGCAGCAGGGCGCCCGCGGCCGCGGAGGTCCCGCACGGGTAGGCGTTGTCGGTGGGGTCGGCCGGGCGGGCGGCCGCTGCGAGCCGCGGGTCGGCATCGACCCGGGACGTGTCCACGAGGTCGCCGGAACCGTCGACGAACTCGTCCAGCACCTGGTCGAGCACCCCGAGAGCGACCGTGGCCCAGGAGGTCTCACCCGTCACCCCCGCCAGGACGAGCAGGCCCTCGGACAGGTCACCCAGGTCCTCGAGCACCGCTGCCGCGGCCCCGACCCGTCCGTCGCGCGAGACCCGGTGCCAGCGGCCGTGCTCGTCGCGGTGCAGCGCGTCGAGCAGGTCGGCGCACCGCTGAGGGGCCGCCACCAGGTCGGGACGGTCGAGCAGCGCGCCCGTCTCGGCCAGCGCCGCGATCGCCAGCCCGTTCCAGGCCAGCACCACCTTGTCGTCCCGGCCCGGCTGCGGGCGGCGGTCGCGCGCCTCGAGCAGGCGGGCGCGCGCGGCCTCCCAACGACCGCCCTCCCCGCCCTCCCACGGATCGCGCAGCAGCCGCAGCGTCGAGGTCCCGTGCTCGAACGACCCGGACGCCGTGACGCCGAGCAGACCGGCCGCCCAGGCACCGTCCTGCTCGCCGAGGACGTCGACGAGCTGCTGCGGCGTCCAGACGTAGGTGGCGCCCTCGACCCCGTCGGTGTCGGCGTCCAGCGCCGAGGCGACGCCACCCTCGGGCGTCCCGAGGCCCGTCAGCATCCAGTCGCACGTCTCGAGCGCGACCCGACGGCCGGTGGGCGAGCCGGTGAGGCGCCACCAGTGCAGGTAGACGCGCGCCAGCTGGGCGTTGTCGTAGAGCATCTTCTCGAAGTGCGGCACCACCCAGCCGGCGTCGACCGAGTACCGCGCGAAACCCCCGGCCAGCTGGTCGTAGGTGCCGGACGCCGCCATCCGTGCCAACGTGCGGTCGGCCACACCCGCTGCGACCGAGGCGGTCTCGGCCTCTGTGGCTGCATGCCGCAGGAGCTGCTCGAGCACCATCGACGGCGGGAACTTCGGCGCGGTGCCGAACCCGCCGTTCTCCCGGTCCTCCTGGGACGCCAGGGCCCTGACCGCACGCGACAGGTCGGCTGCGTCCGGTGGCGCCACACCGACCGGCAGCGAGCGTTCGGCCAGCCCCTCGGAGATCCGGTCGCCGGCCTCGACCACGTCGCCGCGCCGCTCGGTCCAGGCCTCCCCCACCGCCGCCAGCACCTGCCGGAACGAGGGCCGCCCGTGCAGCGGCTGCGGAGGGAAGTACGTCCCGGCGTAGAACGGCTTGCCGTCGGGCGTGAGGAAGACCGTCATCGGCCATCCGCCCTGCCCGGTCAGAGCCTGCGTCGCCTCCATGTAGACCGCGTCCACGTCGGGACGCTCCTCGCGGTCA
>JBBQSN010000088.1:0-14720 GCA_038213835.1 Actinomycetales bacterium | reverse complement strand
CGCGCGCGCACCGACCGCAACTCCGGTACCTCCTTGGCCGTGACCGGCGTGCCGGCGCCGTTGCGGCTCGGCCAGCGGCGGTGGTCGGCGAGCCCGTCCGGTCCGACCTCGACCGCCTCGAGCGCCTCACCGTCGGCCGACTTGAGCGGGAAGCGATGGAGCCCCTGGACCGTCCCGACCTGCGTCATGGACCCCAGCGTAGGACGACGAAGGCCCCGGTCGGCAGGACCGGGGCCTTGTGTGCCGGTGGGCGATACTGGGTTCGAACCAGTGACCTCCTCGGTGTGAACGAGGCGCTCTACCACTGAGCCAATCGCCCGTGTTCGGGCACAACCGTACCTGATCGCACCGGGTGCCTCGCACCCGGTTCTCAGCCTGACGGGTCGACCGCCGGGAGCCGCAGGAGCGGATCCGACACGGGGTCGGGGAACCAGCCGGGGACCCCGAGCAGCGCCAGGTATGCCCAGCAGACCAGCACGACCCCAGCCGCCGTCGACAGGCCGCCGAGCCACTTGACCCAGCGCGGCTGGCGCCTGGCCCGCACCTCCAGCTTGCGGGCCTCCACCTTGGCGCGCTCGAGCAGCCGGTGCGCCCACTCGAACTCGCTGGCCAGGATCGCCAGGCCGAGCAGGAACAACGGGATGCCGGCAGGCCCCGGCAGCCAGCCGATGGAGGCCGCCAGCACCATCAGGGCGATGCCGACGAACCCGACGAGCCCTCGGTAGACCCTGCGCAGCGTGGGGTCCGCCTTGACCTTGCGCCGCCAGGCCCAGCGGTCCTCGTGCCCGTCGACCGTGGCGTGCGCGCCCCCGAACGGGTCCGGCACCAGGCCGCTCGAACGCGGTGACGGGGGCGGCGGCGCAGGCGGGACGCGGGACGAGGCGACGGCCTCGTCGTCCCGCTCTCGGGTGCCCGGGGCGTCCATGTGCTCAGCGTAGGTGAGCGCGCCCAGGGAGCATCGCCGAACGCCGGGGAGAGCCTGTCAAGGCCATGTGCGGACAGTGACGGGTCCCCCCACAGGGCGTAGCCAACCGGGTGATCGAGCCCGCAGCGGTGTCTGCTTTACGGCAAATGGATCGGTCAGTGCGCTCAATCCGGGGGTGCGCTCGACGCAGCAGGTTTCCGCTGCGTTCCCGGCGGGTACCTCTTGGTCGTGGAGATCCCACACGCGAACCGCACAGGAGGAGCGCCGTGAACCTCACCCCCCGAGCAGCCGTGGCCGTCCCGATGGAGCTGCGCCTGCAGGTCCCCCAGCAGCAGGCCCTGCCGCTCCCGGTCTACCTGCGCTACTGCGTGGACGACCCGTTCGCGGTGAGCGTGGCCTTCCAGGGCCCGGACGAGGAGGTCACGTGGGTGTTCGCCCGCGACCTACTGGCCGACGGCCTGGTGCGCTCCCTCGGCGACGGGGACGTCACCGTGCGTCCCACTCGCCGCGACGGCCGCGAGGTCCTGGTCATCGGCCTGGCCTCCCCGGACGGCGCCGCCGAGCTCGAGGCCGACGCCGAGGAGGTGCGTGCCTTCGTGGAGCTGTGCGAGAGCGTGCTGCCCCGCGGCCGCGAGCACACCGTCCTGGACATGGACGCCGCGCTCGCCGAGCTCCTCTCCTGACCCCTCAGGGGTCGACGTCCAGCGCCGCCCGGCGCGCGAACAGCTCGGCTGCCGCGTCGGCTAGGGGATGACCGGGCAGGTCACGCGACCCCACCCCCACCATGGGCTGGACGTCGCGGGTCGACGACGTCAGCAGCACCGCCGGCGCCTCGTCCAGCACCTCCAGCGGCAACACCGCCTCGCGGACCGCGAGGCCCTCGTCGAGGGCCCACTCCAGCAGCAGCTCGCGGCTGATACCGGCCAGGCACCCGGACGACAGCGGCGGGGTGAGGAGCTCCTCCCCCATCACGACGGCGACGTTCGAGCCGGTCCCCTCACACAGCTCGCCGCGGGTGTTGGCCAGCAGCGCCTCCGACCCGCCCTCGGCATGAGCCCGCTGCAGCGCCACCACGTTCTCGGCGTAGGACGTCGTCTTGAGCCCGGCGGTCGCGCTGCGCTCGTTGCGGACCCACGGCACCACGACGGCCCGTTGGCCGGGACCCGGCGCGGCGGCCGGCGCGAGCGCCACGAGCAGCGTCCCGGCTCCCGGTGTGCGCTCCGACCCGAGCGGGCCCGGGCCGGCGGTCCACGTGATCCGCAGCCGACCGAGGTCCGTCGGCCTCGCAGCCAGCACCTGGGCGGTGGCCTCGCGCACCACGGCGTCGTCGGGCGGCTCGATCCCGAGCCCGGCGCAGGAGCGGCCCAGCCGGCGCAGGTGCCGGGTGAGGGCGAACGGCCCGGCCGCCGTCACCTTGCAGGTCTCGAACACGCCGTCGCCCACGGTCATCCCGTGGTCGAGGGCGGGGACCCTGGCCTCGTGCGGGGGCAGCACGCGGCCGTCCACCCACACCACGACGTCGTCGACGGTCATGGCCACCAGCCTACCGAGCCGACCGCGAGGCCAGGCCCACCAGTCGCGCGGCCTTGAGCTCGGTCTCGGCCCACTCGCCGGCCGGGTCGCTCCCCCACGTGATGCCCGCCCCGGTGCCGAACCGCAGCCGGCCGCCGCCATCGGGGGTCCACCAGAAGGTGCGGATGCCGACGGCGAGCTCGGCGTCACCCGTGGTGGCGTCGACCCAGCCGAGGCCACCGCAGTAGGGACCGCGCGGCACCGGTTCCAGCGTCGAGATGGCCTGCAGCGCGGTCGACTTCGGTGCTCCAGAGACCGAGCCGGGTGGTCCGGTGGCGGCCAGCAGCTCGCGCCACCCGACGCCGTCCCTCAGACGTCCCGAGACGGTCGACACCAGGTGCACCAGGCCCGGGTGCACCTGCTCCTCGAGCAGCGCGTCCACGGTGACCGTGCCCGGACGGCACACGTGCGACAGGTCGTTGCGGACGAGGTCGGTGATCATCACGTTCTCCGCGACGTCCTTGTCGAGCAGCTGCGCGCGGGTCGGCGCGGTGCCCTTGACCGGTGCGCTCGTGACGCGGTCCCCGGTCCGGCGCAGGAACAGCTCCGGAGAGGCCGAGACCACCCACCCGTCACCGGCGTCGATCACGCCCGCGTACGGGGCCGGGTTGCCCCGCGCCAGCACCGCCGCGAGCCCCCAGGGGTCGGCATCGGCACCCAGCTCCGCGGTCAGCACCCGGCACAGGTTCACCTGGTAGACCTCGCCCTCGCGCACCAGCGTCCGCACCGCCTCCACCCCGGCGCGGTACGCGTCCTCGTCCAGCGAGCTCGTCCAGGGGCCGGTGACGCCGGGCCAGGGGACGTCGGGCGGGGGCAGCCGGGCGGTCGTGGCGGTGGCGAACCGGTAGGCCGTCCCGGCTCCCTCGAACGGGGCGACGACCAGCCAGGTGCCCTGGGCGGGACGCTCGAGCGCGCCGGGGTCGAGGGCGAGGTCCACCACCTCGACGAGGTCGGTGAAGGACCGCCCGCCCCACCACGCCCCGGGCGTGCGGGCCCTGGTCGCCCGGTCGCTCGGGATCGGCACCGGCCGACCGTACCGGTAGCGTCGCCGCGTGCCCCGTGTCCGCTCCCTGGCGGCAGCCGCGTCGCTCAGCTGCCTCCTCGTCGCCTGCGCCGCGCAGACGCCGAAGGCCCCTCCCACGGCCTCCGCGCCCTCGTCGTCGTCCGAGCGCGCGTCGGCCTCGCCGAACCCTGCTCCCTCACCCACGGTGAGCTCCCCCGTGCGCGGACGGGTCACGCTGGCGTTCGCCGGCGACGTGCACTTCGAGGGTCGGCTGGAACCGCTCCAGGCCGACCCCGCGTCCGCCCTGCTGCCGATCGCGCCGCAGCTGTCGGCCGCCGACGTCACCGTGCTCAACCTCGAGGCGGCGATCACCGAGCGCGGCACGCCGGAGCCGAAGCAGTTCCACTTCCGCGTCCCGGAGTCGATGCTCGCCGCCTTCCCTGCCGCCGGGGTCGACGTCCTCACGATGGCGAACAACCACGGTGTCGACTACGGCCGCGACGGTCTGGAGGACACCCTCGCCGCCGTCGCGCGCAGCCCGGTGCCGATCGTGGGGATCGGCGCCGATGCCGACGCCGCCTTCGCCCCTGCCGTGGTCGACGTCCGGGGCACGAAGGTCGCCGTCATCGGTGCCGACCAGCACCCCGACCACACCACCCGGGCCTGGACGGCGACAGAGGACCACCCCGGCGTCGCGTCGGCGCTCGACCCGGAGCGGTTGCTGGCCTCGGTCGCGGCGGCGCGCGCGAGCGCCGACGTCGTCGTGGTCTACCTGCACTGGGGCACCGACTACGAGGCCTGCCCCAACGAGCGGCAGCAGACCCTGACCCGCGAGCTCGCCCTGGCCGGCGCCGACGTCGTGGTCGGCGCGCACGCCCACGAGCTCCAGGGCGCAGGCTGGTTCCCGGTCGATCGCGGCGGGGCCGAGGGCGTCGAGGGCCCGGGCAGCGTCTACGTCTCGTACGGGCTCGGGAACTTCGTCTGGTGGCGCTCCAACAGCGAGGTCGCGATCACCACCGGCGTCCTGACCGTGACCCTCGACGGCCGACGCGCGGTGAGCTCGCGGTGGACCCCGATGCGGATCTCCGACACCGGTCTGCCGGTCGTGCAGACCGGCCCGGACGCCCACGCGGGACTCGCCTACTGGGACGAGGTCCGTGGCTGCTCGGACCTGTCGGCGACACCCGTCCCGTAGGGCGTGCCGACCTACAGGGGTACCGGTTGGACTCCCTGCTCCCGACTCGGTTATCGTTCACGTCGCACACCGAGCCCCCGGGCGAGGCATGCACGCGGACGTGGCTCAGTGGTAGAGCATCACCTTGCCAAGGTGAGGGTCGCGGGTTCGAATCCCGTCGTCCGCTCGGTGACACTGCACCCCGGACAGACCGTCCGGGCCGGGCAGCCTGTCCCACGGTGGAGTGGCCGAGAGGCGAGGCAACGGCCTGCAAAGCCGTCTACACGGGTTCAAATCCCGTCTCCACCTCGCAGCACGGCCATGGGCGATTGGCGCAGCGGTAGCGCGCTTCCCTGACACGGAAGAGGTCACTGGTTCGATCCCAGTATCGCCCACCAGAACGGCACGGCCCCCGACCAACGAGGACGACGGTCGGGGGCCTTCGTCGTCCCTCAGCGGTGCGCGGCACGCTGGCACCTGATCATGGCCGGTCGTCCCGCGACGAGGACCTGCTGCGGGCGCCGTCCACGTCGCGTCAGGGTGGGCAGGTTGGTCCTCCCGGCAGGTGCGAGGCCGCGATCGCCGCGGCGTGACGAGCCGACTCCACGCGTGCCAGAGCCGTCGTCCGTTCCCCGGCACCCTCGGCCACCCGCGCCATCGCCGCGGCCTCGGACGCCTGGGCCGCCGCACCCGCCCAGCGGGACACGGCGCGATGCAGCTCGGGGTGGTGCCCGTCCGGGCCGCGCGGGATCTCGAGCGCCGCGCTCGGGGCGTCGACCTGGGCCTGGACGCAGAGGGCGCGCACCCGGTCCAGCATCGCGGCGAGGTCGGTACCCACCTGCTCGAGCCCGTCGCGCACCGGCCCGTCCGGGACCGGCTCGATCACCTGGTGGAACCGGTCCACCGCGCGGCGCGACCGGTCGTGCGCCCGGCGCCAGACCCCGTCACCGAGCGGGTCCGGCCGCCGCCGCCAGGGCCAGGGCGCCGGTGTCATGCCCGGCCCCCCCGTGCACACGGGCAGGACGATCCGCCCGGCGAGCCGCAGCGAGGGCCGATCCCGACCCGTCGTCCCCCAGGGGTGCACACGACGTCAGCCTGGCACGGCGGGTGAGGACCGGATCAGGGCCGGCTGCTGCGGCCCTCCAGCTTCTGCCGCTCGCGCGCGCCGGACCTGATCTGCTTCCAGCGGGCCGCGCGCTGGGCCGCGACCCGCTGGTCGACCCGGGCGGCCTGGAACTCCTGCTCGCGCAACAGCTTGCGGTACGACGCCATCCGCCGCTCCGACAGCGTGCCCTCCTCGACCGCGGCCAGGACGGCGCAGCCCGGCTCGACCTCGTGCGCGCAGTCGCCGAACCGGCACCGCTCGGCGAGCGCCTCGACCTCGGGGAAGACGTCGTCAAGGTCCTCCGCGCCGGACAGCCCGATGCTGCGCATGCCGGGGGTGTCGATCAGCGCGCCACCTCCCGGCACGAGGTGCAGCTCGCGGGTCACGGTGGTGTGCCGGCCCTTGCTCATCACGCCGAGCTCCTGCGTGCGCATCACCTCCCGACCGGCCAGGGCGTTGAGCAGGGTCGACTTGCCGACCCCCGAGGCGCCGACCAGCGCGACCGTCTGGCCGCGCGAGAGCATGGCGCGCAACGGTTCCAGGCCGGTGCCCTCCGGTGTGGAGACGGCCAGCACCAGCACGCCGGGTGCGCTCTCGGACATCTGGTCGACGACCGACCGCGGGTCGGCGGCGAGGTCCGCCTTGGTCAGCACCACGACCGGCGTGGCGCCCGACGCCCACGCGAGCGCGAGCAGCCGCTCGATCCGTCCGGTGTCGGGGTCGGGGTGCATGGCCTCGACCACGGCGACGACGTCGGCGTTCGCCGCGAGCACCTGGCTGTGCGAGCTCTTGCCGACCTGGAGCCGCACGACGGCCGTGCGCCGCGGCAGGACGTCCTGGACCGACGCGCCGACGCCGACCTCCGGCTCACCCGGGTCCACCAGGACCCAGTCGCCGGCCGACGGCGTGCTGGAGGGGTCGGCATCGACTCCCCGGGCGAGCCGGGCGCCCCACTCGACCAAGGCCGGCCCGGTGCCGAGCAGCACCTCGCAGGCACCCCGGTCGGCGCGCAGGACGCGTCCGGGCTGCAGCGGCCGAGCGGTCGCCTCGACAGCGGGGACGCGGCCCCAGGAGTCGTCCCAGGAGTCGTCCCAGCCGGCTCCGCGCAGGAGGGTCAGCCGGGGGGTGGTGCGGGGCTCAGGCCGTGCCGGCCCGGGCGTGCTGGTGCTGTCGGTCACGTCGGTGTCCTTCGGGGGGTGCGGGGGAGGTCGGGTCGAGAACCACGTGGCGTGCGCTCATCCGAGGCCACCTCCTGCGCCGCGTCACCGCGGACCGTCGGGGACCGGCGGTGCCGGTCCTGCGTCGACCAGGCTAGGTCGGCGCGTCCTGGTCGTCACGCGGATTCTCCGGGGGCCCGGCACCCTCCGGCGGGACGAGGTCCGAGCGCGAGGGCGTCAGGGCCGCAGCGGCTCCCATCCCGTACTGCGTCGACCAGCGCGCCTGGAGGTCCTGCTCGGCCTCGGCGTCGCGCACCGGGGTCAAGGTCGTGGCCTGCCCCGCGGACCGCGCGGCCGCCTCCTTCCGAGCGGCCGAGCGCGCACCGTTCGGCCAGGTCTCGTCGACCACCGCGTTCAGGGCCGCGCCGACGAGCACCGCGATGGCCAACAGGTACAACCAGACCAGCACGATGATGGGGGTCGTGAGCGGCCCGTAGATCGACAGGCTCTCGGTCTGCGACCGGCTTCCCGGGACGGCGAACGCGAGCGCTCCCCGCAGCAGCGCGCTGGCCAGCACCCAGATCACCAGGGCCAGGAGCGCCCCCGGGACGTCGCGGCGCCACGACGTCCGCAGCGGCACGCTCACGTGGTAGAGCGTCGTGAGCAGGGCGACGCCCAGCAGCGTGACCACGGGCCAGTACAGGACCAGCAGCCCGTCGAGCGGGCCGGGCAGGGCCCGCCCGAGCATGGTCGGGCCCACCAGCACCAGGGGCAGGGTGAAGGCGCCGAGCACCAGCACCAGCAGGTAGATCGCGAACGACAGCACCCGGGTCCGGACGATGCTGCGGTGCCCGCCCAGCCCGTACATGATCGAGATCGTGTCCAGGTAGACGTTGAGCGCCCGCGAGCCCGACCACAGCGAGAGCACGAAGCCGATCGAGATCAGGTCGTACCGGGGCCGGTCGAGGGCGTCCTCGAGGGTGGGGACGATCACCGTGTTGACGACGTCGTCGGTGAGGAACGGCGACAGGTAGTCGCGCACCCCGTTCTTCAGCTGCAGGGCGGTGTCGGTGCCGAGCCGCGAGCCGATCCAGGCGGCCGATCCGGCCAGCCCGAGCACCAGCGGCGGCATCGACAGCAGGGCGAAGAAGCCGGCCTCGGCCGCGAGGCCGGTGACCCGGTACCGCAGGCACACCCCGACGGTGCGGGTGACCAGGCCGACGACGGTGCGGACCCGGTCGCGCCGGAGGAGGGAGCCCAGGCCACGACGCATCGCCTGCACCCGTCCCGTCGGTGCCCGGTCGACCGCCACCCCGCCACGGTAGCCAGCCCCGTGCGACTGCGCCTGCCGCCGCGCCAGGGGCAGGGTCCCCCCGAGGCGGGCACTACCGTGGGCGGGTGCCTTCCACCCACCTGGTGACCGACCAGGTCCCCGCGGGGAGGGACCAGCCGTCGTCCCACCCCGCCGACCACCAGCGGATGCAGGTCGGGGTCGAGCACGCCGGGCACGTGTTGGCGAGCCCGCTGGTGCGGTGCAGCACCCGCGAGGTCGCGGACGCCGTCCTCGCCACCCGGGTCGGGCGGCAGGGCGGTGCGTGCCTCGGCACGCTGCCCGTGGGAGACCCCACGACCCGCGCCATCGTCGCGCGGTCCGTCGCGATCTGAGCCATCCTCTGAAGCCGTACCTGCGCAGCGTCGCGCAACACCTCACCACCACCACTGGAGCAACGCGTGCAGATCTGGCCCGGAAAGCCCTACCCCCTCGGCGCCACCTACGACGGGACAGGGACGAACTTCGCCCTCTTCTCGGAGGTGGCGGACAAGGTCGAGCTGTGCCTCGTGGCCGAGGACGGCACCGAGGAGCGCGTCGAGCTCGGGGAGGTGGACGGCTTCGTCCACCACGTGTACCTGCCCTCGCTGCAGCCCGGCCAGCGCTACGGCTACCGGGTGCACGGGCCGTACGACCCCACGAAGGGCCTGCGCTGCGACCCCTCCAAGCTGCTGCTCGACCCCTACGCCAAGGCGATCGACGGCCAGGTCGACGGCGACTCCTCGCTGTTCTCGTACACGTTCGACGCACCGGGCAAGCCGAACCCTCAGGACAGCGCCAAGCACACGATGCTCTCGGTGGTCATCAACCCGTTCTTCGACTGGGCCGACGACCGCCAGCCGCGGCACGAGTACCACCAGAGCGTGATCTACGAGGCGCACGTCAAGGGCCTCACCCGGACCCACCCCGGCATCCCGGACGAGATCCGCGGCACCTACGCGGGCATCGGGCACCCGGCGATAGTCGACCACCTCAAGGGCCTCGGGGTCACGGCGATCGAGCTGATGCCGGTGCACCAGTTCGTGCAGGACACACTCCTGCAGGAGAAGGGCCTCGACAACTACTGGGGCTACAACACGATCGGCTTCTTCGCGCCTCACAACGCCGTCTCCGCCAACGGCACCCGCGGTCAGCAGGTGCAGGAGTTCAAGGCGATGGTCAAGGCGCTGCACGCCGCCGACATCGAGGTCATCCTCGACGTCGTCTACAACCACACGGCCGAGGGCAACCACCTCGGGCCGACGCTGTGCTTCCGAGGCATCGACAACACCGCGTACTACCGGCTGGTCGACGACGAGCAGCAGCACTACTACGACACCACCGGCACCGGGAACAGCCTGCTGATGCGGCACCCGCACGTG
The DNA here is from genome assembly GCA_038213835.1 of Actinomycetales bacterium. GTDB lineage: Bacteria > Actinomycetota > Actinomycetes > Actinomycetales > CAWJMD01 > JBBQSN01. Next base: position 5,093 of record JBBQSN010000088.1, on the reverse strand, counting down.
CTGCAGCTGATCATGGACTCGCTGCGGTACTGGGTGATCGACATGCACGTCGACGGCTTCCGATTCGACCTCGCGGCCACCCTGGCCCGCCAGTTCCACGAGGTCGACCGGCTGAGCGCCTTCTTCGACCTCGTGCAGCAGGACCCGGTCATCTCGCAGGTCAAGCTGATCGCGGAGCCGTGGGACCTCGGCGACGGCGGCTACCAGGTCGGCGGGTTCCCCCCGCTGTGGACCGAGTGGAACGGCAGCTACCGCGACATCGTCCGCGACTTCTGGCGGGGTGAGCCGGCCACGCTCGGCGAGTTCGCCTCCCGCATCACCGGTTCCAGTGACCTCTATCAGGACGACGGCCGTCGGCCGATCGCGAGCATCAACTTCGTCACTGCTCACGACGGCTTCACCATGCGAGACCTGGTCAGCTACAACGAGAAGCACAACGACGCCAACGGCGAGGGCGGCAACGACGGCGAGAACCACAACCGCTCGTGGAACTGCGGTGCCGAGGGCGAGACCGACGACGTCGACATCCGCACGCTGCGGAACCGTCAGATGCGCAACCTGATGACCACGCTGCTCATCAGCCAGGGCGTGCCGATGATCGCCCACGGCGACGAGATCGGTCGCTCCCAGGACGGCAACAACAACGTCTACTGCCAGGACAACGAGCTCTCCTGGATGGACTGGGACCTCGACGACGACGCCCGCTCGATGCTGGCTTTCACGCAGTCGGTCGTCATGCTGCGACAGCAGCACCCGGTCTTCCGGCGCCGCCGGTTCTTCGCGGGCAGCGCCGACCACGGCGGCGAGTCCGCACTCGGCGACATCGCCTGGTTCACGCCGACCGGCGAGCACATGGGCGAGGAGCACTGGCGCAACGGCTACGCCCGCTCGTTGGCGGTCTTCCTCAACGGCGAGGCCATCCCCGAGCCGGACCCCCGCGGGCAGCGGATCGTCGACGACTCCTTCCTCATCCTGTTCAACGGGCACCACGAGAAGCTGTCGGTCACCCTCCCCTCGCCCGAGTACGGCGCTGCTTGGCTGGTGGTCTTCGACACCGCCGAGCGGCTGCAGTCCGGGACGGAGGTCCCCGCCCACGCCGAGGTGGTCTGCTCCTCGCGCAGCACCGTCGTGCTCGCGCGCCAGCGGCACTCCACCGGGACGGCGAGTGACCTGGCCGTGGCGGCCAGCGTCCCGGCGATCGACCCCGCGCGCGCGGCCCTCGACGGCGCGGCGTCCGACGCCGCGGCGGAGCAGGACGCGAGGGTCACGTGAGCGAGCGGAGCGAGCGAGCCATCTGGGCACAGCGCGGTGCGAACGGCGAGGAACGAGCCGTGAGCGTCCAGGACCGGTCCACCGGCCACCGACCGGCGGCCGGCCGGCCGGTGCCGGTGTCCACCTACCGCGTGCAGGTCAACGGCGACCAGACCTTCGCCGACGTCGGGCGGGCCGCCGACTACCTCGCGGCCCTCGGGGCGAGCCACGCCTACCTGTCGCCGGTCCTGGCGGCGACGCCCGGGTCGACCCACGGGTACGACGTGCTCGACCACACCCGGCTCTCGCAGGACGCCGGCGGCCGGGAGGCCTTCGACGAGATGATCACGCGCCTGCACGCGGCCGGGGTGCGCGCGGTGGCTGACGTCGTGCCGAACCACATGACGGTGCCGGTCCCGGTGCGGCTGAACGCGCCGCTGTGGGCCGTGCTGCGTGAGGGGCCGGCGTCACCGTTCGCGAGCTGGTTCGACATCGACTGGGGTGCCACGCGTCTGACTGCCCGCAGTGTCGACCCGGGCGACGAGGGCGTCCGCTCGATCCTGATGCCCGTGCTCGGTGCGCGCATCGGGCAGGTGCTGGCCGAGGGCGCGCTGTCGGTCGACCACTCCGGTGACGAGCCGGTGCTGCGCTACCACGAGCACGAGTTCCCCGTCCGCCCCGGCACCGAGCACCTGCCGCTCGCCGATCTCGTCGACCGGCAGTGGTACCGCCTGGCGCACTGGAAGGTCGGCGACAGCGAGCTGAACTACCGGCGGTTCTTCGACGTCGGCACGCTGGCCGCCGTACGGGTCGAGGACCCCGAGGTGTTCGAGGCCACCCACCGGCTGCTGCTCGACCTCGTCCAGGACGGCTCGCTCGACGGCCTGCGGATCGACCACCCGGACGGGCTCGCCGACCCGCGCGAGTACCTGCGCCGGCTGGCCGAGGCTTCCGGTGGCGCCTGGGTCGTCGTGGAGAAGATCCTGGAGGGAGAGGAGACGCTCCCGGACGACTGGGCGTGCGCCGGGACCACCGGGTACGACGCGCTGGTCCGTGTCGGCGGGCTGTTCGTGCAGCCGGCGGCCGCCGGTGCGCTGCAGGCGACCTGGGCCGACTTCGCCGGTGACGACCCCGACCTGCTGCGCGACATGCACCACGTCGTGGCGAAGGCCAAGCACGAGGTGGTGCGCGGCTCGCTGTACGCCGAGGTGCATCGGCTGGCCGAGCTGCTCGTCTCGATCACCGCCGCCGACATCCGGCTGCGCGACCACACCCGCCGCGGCCTCGAGCTGGTGCTCACCGAGCTGCTGGTGGCGTTCGACCGGTACCGCGCCTACGTCGTCCCCGGCGAGGTGGCTCCTCCGACCGAGGTGGTGGTGGTGGAGCGGGCGACCGAGGCCGCCCGGGCCCACCTGCCCGAGGACGTGCACGAGACGCTCGACCTGGTGCGTGACCTCGTCCTGGGGCGCGAGGCCGGGAGCGCCGGACGCAGCGGCGACATCGACCGCGCCGAGCTGGTCGTGAGGTTCCAGCAGACCTGCGGGCCCGTGATGGCCAAGGGCATCGAGGACACCGCCTTCTACCGCTCGTTCCGCCTGGCCGGTCTCAACGAGGTGGGCGGCGACCCGGACCGGTTCGGGGTCTCCCCCGAGCAGCTGCACGCGTTCTGCGAGCGGCTGCTGGCGCACTGGCCCACGGCGATGACCACGTTGTCGACCCACGACACCAAGCGCGCCGAGGACGCCCGGGCCCGGCTCGCGGTGCTCTCCGAGGTGCCGGCCGAGTGGGACGCCGCGGTGCGGTCCTGGCACGCGGCCTCGACACCGTTCCGCTCCGCGCTGGTCGACGGACCCACCGAGTACCTGCTCTGGCAGACCCTGCTGGCGACCTGGGACCACGTGGCCGACGAGCCCCTCGCCGAGGAGCGGCTGCAGCAGTACCTCACCAAGGCGGTGCGCGAGGCCAAGCGGCGTACCACCTGGACCGCGGTCGACGAGCCGTACGAGGAGGCGGTCGCGCAGCTGGCCACCGGGGTGCTCGGCTCACCCGAGGTGGTCGACCTGGTGCGGTCGTTCGTGCGCTCCACCGCCGACATCGCCCGGGTCGCGATCCTCGGCCAGAAGCTCGTCCAGCTGACGATGCCCGGCGTGCCGGACGTCTACCAGGGCACCGAGCTGGTCGAGGCCTCCCTGGTCGACCCGGACAACCGCAGGGCCGTCGACCTCGACGCCCGTCGGACCCGGCTGGCCCGGTTGGACGCCGGGGCGCGCCCGGACGACCTCGACGACGAGAAGCTGCTCGTGACGTCGCGGGCGCTGCGGCTGCGGCGCGACCTCCCGGGCGCGTTCATCGGTGAGGGCGCGGGCTACGCGCCGCTGCCCACCACGACCGGCCACCTGGTGGCGTTCGCGCGCAGCGACGCCCGGGGTCCGCGCGCGCTCACCCTGGTGACCCGGCTCGCGCGCGAGCTCGCCGACCTCGGCGGCTGGGGCGAGCACACCGTCGCCCTGCCGGAAGGCAGCTGGACCGACGCACTCACCGGGCGGACCGTGCACGGCGGAGAGCCCGGCGCGCCCACCCGGATCGCCGCCCTGATGGCCGACCTGCCGGTGGCGCTGCTGGTGCGGGAGGGCTGATCCCGGCGAGGCCTCGCGGCCGTCAGCTGGCGGCCAGCCGCGCCTTCTCGACATCGACGTCGTAGTCGGCCGGGGGCCACTGCGGGTCCAGTCCGACGAGGGCGTCCAGCAGCAGCTGCTGGACCGCCCAGCGGGCGTACCACTTCCGGTCCGCCGGGACGACGTGCCAGGGCGCGATCGGCGTCGAGCAGCGCGTGAGGGCGAGCTCGTAGGCCTCCTGGTAGTCGTCCCAGCGCTTCCTCTCGTCGACGTCCCCGGGGTTGTACTTCCAGAGCTTGTCAGGCCGTTCGAGCCGCTCCGACAGGCGGGACCTCTGTTCCGCCTTCGAGATGTGCAGCATCACCTTGAGCACGCTGGTGCCCTGCTCGACGAGACGGCGCTCGAAGCCGTTGATCGTCGCGTAGCGACGTCGCAGGACCGGCTTGGGAGCGAGCTCGTGGACCCTCGCGATGAGGACGTCCTCGTAGTGGGAGCGGTCGAACACACCGACGTAACCGGGCTCGGGAAGCGCGCGGCGGATCCGCCACAGGAAGCCCTTTGCCCGCTCCTGCGCGGTAGGTGCCTTGAACGAGACGAGCCGGACGCCTTGGGGGTCCACCGACCCCACGACGTGGCGCATGATCCCGCCCTTGCCCGAGGTGTCCATGCCCTGCACGACGAGCAGCACCGACCGCTGCCCGCCCGACAGCCCCTCGGCGAAGAGGCGCTCCTGCAGCTTGGAGACCTGGCCGGCGCCGGCCGCGAGGGCCGCCTTGCCGGCCGCCTTGTCACCGTCGAAACCCGGCGTGCTGCGCGGATCGACGTCCTCCAGCCGGAAGCCGTCGCGGACGGTGAGCACCGCGGCCAGGCCCGAGGGCTCGAGGACCTCCGCCTGCTCCGCGAGCTCTTCGGCCTTGGCCGCTGCCTCGTCGGCGGCCTTCTGCGCCGCCTTGCCCTTGGTCTTCGACATGCACCGACCCTAGTAGTCCGTCGCCTCTAACAGTCTGGGTACAGGTGGCGGAGTCTGGTGCGGGCATCACTGGTGGTGAAGTGCCAGTTGACTTGTCTTTGGTCGGCGTTGGTGGATGCCTGCCAGCCGGCCAGTTCGGTGTTGAGGACGTCGAGGTCGTCGATGCGCCGGTCCAGGCACTGGCGGGTCAGGGCGGACAGCTCGATCTCGGCGATGTTGAGCCAGGACCCGTGCTTGGGTGTGTGGTGGATCTCCAG
>JBBQSN010000087.1:0-14950 GCA_038213835.1 Actinomycetales bacterium | reverse complement strand
CGCCCCCCGTACCCGCGCCGCCAGTGTGAGCCTCTAGCAGCTCCACGCCGGCTTGTCGCCCCTGCGGATCACACTCGCGAAGGGTGGGGGGCGCGCGGGGCCGGGTCAGCCGCGCAGGGTGAGCCCGGCGGCCTCGATGGCCTCGCGCAGCCGGGCGACCGCGATCGGGCCGACGCCGTGCATCGCGGTCAGGTCGCTCTGCGGGACGCAGGCCACGGCCTCGAGCGTGGTGATCCCCGCCGCCGTCAGCGCCCGGGTCGCCGGGGCGCCGATGCGAGGCAGCGGCGTGCCGGGCGGAGGGGCCGGCCGGTCGCGCGGCGGGCCACCGTCGTCGACGACGGCCTCGCCACGCGGCGAGAGCCGGTAGCCGATGTCCAGCGACTCGGTGAGGCCGAGCTCCTTGAGCTTGCGCACGTCGCGCTTGAACTCGGGGGTGTCGCGCCCGAGCTCGGCGGCGAGGTCGGGCGCTCGGACGGCGGGGGAGCGGTCGATGATGTGGAGGGTCGTCCGCGTCCACGGGCCGATGGACGACGCCTTGTCGAGACGGTCCAGCCGCGAACGGATCTCGGCGACGTCGTCGGCCGATGGTGCGGCCCGACGCAGCGCCGCGCGCGGGTCCTCGCCAGCAAAGCGCAGACCGACGCGATAGACCGGCTTGTCCGGCTTCGCGGACAGGTTGCGGCGCAGCAGCTCGACCGACGTCGCCCCGGCGCGGCGGGCGTCGTCCTCGGTGAGCGAGCTCTCCTCGACGACGTCGACGGACGTGACCTCGATCAGTCCGACGGCGGTGCGCAACCGGGTCCCCACCAGCACCCGGGGGCGGTCCCAGCGCCGGAACCCGAGCTCGATCGTCCCGGCCTTGATGGCCGCGAGCTCGGTCGGCCGGATCATCACCGGGCCAAGGTAGCCGCGACCGGGCCGGGGCGTCGGAGTCGCGCGCTCGCCGCGACGTCGTCCCGCCGTCCACAGGCGCATCGCCGACGCTGCGGTCCACAGCGGTCGAGGCGACGCTGCGCGAGGGGATGTGTGGCCGCCACCCTCGCGGCATGGACCTCGACGGCGTCATCCACACGGCTTCGGACCACCAGGGGGCGCTGACCTGGGGACAGCTGCTGCAGCGGCACCCGAGGAGGACGCTGGAGGCCGCCGTGGAGGCCGGCGTCCTCGTCCGGCTCGCTCGGGGGCGGCTCGCCCTGAGCACCACACCCGATCCGCTGCGCCAGGCGCTGGTGCACCGGGGCGTGGTCTCGCACGAGTCGGCGGCACGGTTGTGGTTCCTCGAGACCCTGCACGAGCCGACCTCGACGCACGTGACGGTGCCGGCTCGGGGGCGCAGCCGGTCGGTGCCGCGGGGCACCCGGCTGCACTGGGGCGACCTGGCACCGGGCGAGATCCGGGGCAGGGTCACGAGTCCGTTGCGGACGGTGCTCGACTGCGCCCGGACGATGCCCTTCGCCGACGCGCTGGCCGTCGCGGACTCGGCGCTGCGGCGCCGAGCGGTCGAACCGGACGAGCTCGCTGCCGGCGCCTTCGGACTGCGCGGACGGGGAGCCGTCGCGGCCAGGCGGGTGGTGGGCGCGGCGGACGGGCGGGCGGCCAACCCGTTCGAGTCGGGGCTGCGGGCGGTGGTGCTCGGTCGTCGCGTCGCCGGCTTCGTGCCGCAGCTGCCGTTCCGCACGCCACGGACATCGGGATACCTGGATCTCGGCGACCCGCTCCGCCGCGTGGCCCTGGAGGCGGACAGCTTCGCGTTCCACGGTTCGCGTCCGGCTCTCGACCGCGACTGCCGCCGCTACGACGAGCTGGTGCGGACGGGCTGGTCGGTGCTGCGGTTCTCGTGGGAGCAGGTGATGTTCGACCACGAGTGGGTGGGCGACACCGTGGTGGAGACGCTCGCGCACGTGCCGAGGCGTCGGACTCGCCGACCTCGATCGGGATGAACCGCCGCCGTGGCCTCGCTGAACCGACGCATCGGTACCGCGACGGTCAGGGTCGGGCCGCGAACCGTTCCAGCAGCTGGGAGTTGCCCGCGACGATGAGCATGTCGTGCCGCGTCACCATGGTGGCGGGGACGGCGTAGGTGAAGTCCTCGCCGGGAGACTTCAGGCCGACCACGGTGACGCCGTACTTCTTGCGCACCTGCGACTGCGCGAGCGTGAAGCCCTGCGTCTCCAACGGCGGTCGCATCTTGACGATCGCGAAGCCGTCCTCGAACTCGATGTAGTCCAACAGCTTCCCCGAGACCAGGTGCGCGACCTTCTCGCCGGCGTCGGCCTCGGGGTACACGACCCGGTGCGCGCCGATGCGCTGGAGGATGCGTCCGTGCGAGGGGGTGATGGCCTTGGCCCACACCTGCTTGTTGCCGAGGTCGACCAGGTTCGCGGTGGCGAGCACGCTCGCCTCGATCGAGGTGCCGATGCCGACCACCGCGATCTTGAACTCCTGCACGCCGAGCTGCTTGAGCGCGTCGATGTTCGTCGCGTCGGCCTCGACGACGTGCGTCAACCGGCCGGCCCACTCCTGGACGAGCTTGGGGTTCCTCTCGATCGCCAGCACGTCGTGCCCGAGGCGGTTGAGGGCGTCGGCGATCGCGGCGCCGAAGCGCCCGAGCCCGATGACCAGGACGGCGTCCTCGTGCAGGTTCTTGTCACCCAACGATGGGCCTCTCTTCCGCGAGCCGGAACTGCTTGGGGCGTTCGCGCAGCGCGAGCGCGGCCGCCAGGGACATGGTGCCCGTCCGGCCGAGGAACATCAGCGCGGTGAGCAGGTACTTGCCCGAGTCGGGCAGGTCGGGGGTGAGCCCCTGCGACAGGCCGCAGGTGGCGAAGGCCGAGAGCACCTCGAACAGCACGATGTCGAGGTCCTGGCCGGTGACCGCCTGCAGCGCCATCGTGGAGACCGCGACCAGGGTGGAGCCGACCAGCAGCACGGTGACCGAGAGCCGCACGGTGGAGGTGGGGATGCGGCGTCCGAACGCCTCGACGTCGTCGTCGCCGCGTGCCTCGGCCACGACCGCCAGGAAGAGCACGGCCAGCGTGGTGACCTTGATGCCGCCGGCCGTCGATGCGCTCCCGCCGCCGATGAACATCAGCATGTCGGTGGCCAGCCAGGTCTCGCCCCGCATGCCCGCGACGTCCAGGGTGGCGAACCCGCCGGACCGGGGCATCACCGCCATGAACAGGGTGGCCAGCACCTTGTCGTCGAACGACAGCGAACCGAGGGTGCGGGGGTTGGTCCACTCGAACCAGCCGAGCACGACGATCGAGACCACCAGCAGCAGCAGCGTGGTGGTGAGGGTGAGCTGCGCGTGCAGGCCCCAGCGCCGCGGGCTGCGCCACGCGCGCCCGACGGCGACCAGCACCGGGAAGCCGACGCTGCCGATCAGGACGCCGAGGGCCACCGGCACGCACAGCCACCAGTCGCCGACCGACCCGGGGGGCAGTCCGCCGGGGTGAGAGACGAAGCCGGCGTTGTTGAACGCGCTGATCGCGTAGAACACCGCGTGCCAGGCGGCCTCGCCCACGGTCTCCTGCAGCACGAGGAAGCGGGGGAACAGCACCAGCGTCAGGACGGCCTCGATCGCGAGGGAGGTGCCGATGACGACCCGGAGCAGGGTGCCGACCTCGCCGAGCCGCTCCGCCTTGGTCTCGCGCTGCGCCAGCAGCTTGCCGGTGAGGCCGAGCCGGCGGGAGACGGCCAGCCCCAGCAGGGCGGCCAGCGTGATGACGCCCAGGCCGCCGACCTTGATCGCCGCGAGGATCACCGCCTCGCCGAAACCCGACCAGTAGGTGGCGGTGTCGACCGTGACCAGCCCGGTGACGCACACCGCGGAGGTGGCGGTGAACAGCGCGTCGACGAAGGGGGCGCGCTCGCCGCTCGAGGTGGCGAGCGGGAGCGAGAGCAGCCCGGTGACCGCCACGATGACGATGGCGAACACCGAGATCGCGAGCCGCGCCGGGGAGTTGCGCCCGATCGCGTCGATCCGGGCCCGCAGCCGGCCGAACGAGGTCGTACCGGACGGCAGGTAGGGCAGCCGGGACGTGCTGGCCTCCGACACAGCCCACCTCCCCGTCCGGGCCCGGTCGATCGTTCGCCCGACCGCACGCGAGCAGCCGTCCTGCCCGTGACCAGCGCTGACGCTAGCGTCAGGGGATGGCTTCCGGCACCCGGGTCGTGTGGGACCCCGACTTCAACCGGTACGACTTCGGGCCGACGCACCCGATGGCGCCGGTCCGGCTCGACCTCACCGCACGCCTGGCCGACCAGCTCGGGCTGTTCTCCCTGCCGGGTGTGCAGGTGGCGGGCGCGGGCGTGGCGTCCGACGAGCTGCTCGCCAGCGTCCACGACCTCGACTACGTCCGGGCGGTGCAGCACGCCTCGGAGCATCCCGACGACGCCGACGAGGCGCGGGGCCTGGGCACCACCGACGACCCCGCCTTCGGTGGCATGCACGAGGCCAGCGCGCGGGTTCTGCAGGCCAGCGTCGACTGCGCCGACCAGGTGTGGTCCGGCGACGTGCGGCACGCGGTGAACTTCTGCGGTGGCCTGCACCACGCGATGCGCGGCCGGGCGGCAGGTTTCTGCGTCTACAACGACGTCGCCGCCGCGGTGCAGCGGCTGCTCGACGCCGGGGCGGGCAAGGTCGCCTACGTCGACGTCGACGTGCACCACGGAGACGGCACCGAGGCGATGTTCTGGGACGACCCCCGGGTGCTGACGATCTCGGTGCACGAGACCGGCCGGGTGCTGTTCCCCGGCTCCGGTTTCCCGGACGAGCTGGGCGGCCCCGGGGCGGAGGGCGCAGCCGTCAACGTGGCGCTCCCACCGGGGACGGGCGACCGCGACTGGCTGCGGGCGATCCACTCGGTGGTGCCCCAGCTCCTGCGGGCGTTCGCCCCCGACGTGCTCGTGACCCAGCACGGCTGCGACACACACGCGCTGGACCCCCTGGCCCACCTCGCGGTCTCGATCGACGCCCAGCGGCAGGTGGCCCAGATGCTGCACGAGCTCTCGCACGAGGTCTGCGAGGGGCGCTGGCTGGCCACCGGCGGGGGCGGTTACGAGATCGTGGACGTCGTCCCGCGCGCCTGGTCGCACCTGGTGGCGATCGCGGCGCACGCGCCGGTCGAGCCGACCACCGCGGTGCCCCAGGCGTGGCGCGACCACGTGCGCACCGCGTTCGGGCGCACCGCCCCGCAGCGGATGACCGACGGAGCCGACACCTGGTGGCGCTCGTGGGAGGTCGGCTACGACCCCGAGGACGCGCTGGACCGGGCGGTGATGGCCACCCGCAAGGCGGTCTTCCCCCTGCACGGACTCGACCCCTGGTTCGACTGACAGCTCGATCGACCGCGGCGGTGACGGAGAGTCACCGCACGGGTGCCTGCGGAGGCACCGGCGAGGCATCGGCGGGAATGACAGGAACGTCATTACTCCGCTCAGGAGTCACCACTTCCCCACGAGCCACACCAGCCCCTACCCTGACGGCATCACGCGGTTGGACGCGGCCCGGCCGGGGGGCCGAGTGGCGCACCCGCACGGCTGAGGCAGGGTGCAATGGCAGCAGAGCGTGACCTGAGCGAGGTGCGGTTCCTCACCGTCGCGGAGGTGGCCTCGATCATGCGCGTCTCCAAGATGACGGTGTACCGCCTCGTGCACTCCGGGGAGATGCCCGCCGTCCGTGTCGGTCGGTCCTTCCGGGTCCCCGAGGACGCTGTCGACGCCTACCTGCGCGGGTCGTTCGTCGACACCGCCTGAGCCCTCGCCGCGGGGACGGGGAAGGGCTGATTCGTCGCCCCTGCGCCGTCCCGGCTATCCTGGGCGCGTCGGGCGCACGTGCGCTCCACCGAGACGACCGCACCTGCCCCACCGAGCGAATGAGGCCCCATGGGTTCTGTCATCAAGAAGCGCCGCAAGCGGATGGCCTAGAAGAAGCACCGCAAGCTGCTGCGCAAGACGCGCCACCAGCGCCGCAACAAGAAGTGACCTGGGTTCTCCCAGCGTGAGCACGTCGAACCCGCCCGTCCCCTCCGGGACCTGGGCGGGTTCTGCGTTCGGTGCCGATCCGGGTGCTGCGTAGGATCGGGCGCATGGCCGAGGTGGTGCTCGTGACGGGTGTGTCCCGGTACCTCGGCGGCCGGTTCGCGCGGATGCTGTCGACCGGCGGCGAGGTGCGCCAGGTGATCGGCGTCGACGTCGTCCCGCCCACCCACGACATCGGCAGCACCGAGTTCGTCCGTGCCGACATCCGCAACCCCGTCATCGCCAAGGTGATGGAGCGGGCGGGCGTCGACACCGTCGTGCACATGAACGTCATCGCCACCCCCGTCCACGCGGGGGGCCGGGTGTCGATGAAGGAGATCAACGTCATCGGGACGATGCAGCTGCTCGCGGCCTGCCAGAAGGCCACGGGCGTGCGGCGACTCGTCGTCAAGTCCACCTCCTCGGTCTACGGCGCCAGCCCGAAGGACCCGGCGCAGTTCACCGAGGACACCCCGGCGAAGGTGCTGCCGCGCGCCGGCTGGGGCAAGGACTCGGTCGAGGTCGAGGGGTACGTGCGCGGGTTCTCCCGGCGCCGTCCGGACGTCGAGGTCGCGGTGCTCCGGTTCGCCAACGCGCTGGGCCCGGGCACCCGGACCGCCCTCACCGACTACTTCGAGCTGCCCGTCGCCCCGACCGTGCTGGGCTTCGACCCCCGGCTGCAGTTCGTGCACGAGGACGACCTCGTCGAGGCGATGCGGCTGGCCACGGTCGGCGAGGTCACCGGCCAGGTCAACGTCGCGGGTGACGGCGTGCTGACCCTGAGCCAGGCGCTCGGGATGATCGGCCGGCCTGCGCTCCCCGTCCCGTCGGCGGCCACCGACGCCGTGGCCCAGGCGGCGAGCCTGTTGTTCCGGGTCGACCTCGGCCCCGACGTCACGTCGCTGCTCACCTACGGCCGCGGCCTGGACACCACCCGGATGCGCACGCACCTCGGCCTGGAGCCGAGCCACACGACCCGGTCAACCTTCGCCTCGTACGTGCGGTCCCGGCGGCTGTCCGGCCCGGTCCAGGCGTCCGCCTTCGACGCCGCCGCCGAGCGGGTCGTCGCGCTCGCCGGCACGGTCGACCGGCTGCTCGCCGGCGCCGGGTCCGGCCTGGCGTCCCTGACCCGGAGGGCGGGCTGATGGCCGACGCCCGGATCATCCCCCTGGACGGCACGCGCCCCCGGGGTCGTGCCGGTACCCGCGCCCAGGCCGCCCTGGACGCCGGGGCCGCCCGTGCCGGCGGCGAGCGCGCGCGCAGGCGCCGTCGCACCACCCCGCTGCTGGAGCAGGCCGAGGCCGACCAGCAGGTCGGCGCCACCCAGCACGTCCCGCCGCCCGCCGAGCCCGCACCGGCGCGGCGTCCGGCCGGCACCGCCGGGCGCACCCGTCGCGCGGCCGAGGACGTCCGGTCGGTGCAGGCCGAGGCGCAGGACCTCGGGCGTCGGCTGGCCGACGACCTGCCCGCCGACGCCACCCCGAGGGAGCTCGAGCGCCGGGTCGCCGAGGCGCTGGCGTTCGTGCGGCGCCGGCTGACCGGCGACTACGAGGTCGACGAGTACGGCTTCGACCCCGAGCTCACCGACACCGTCCTGCTCGCGGTGCTCCGACCGCTGTACCGGCACTGGTTCCGGGTGCAGGTGCGCGGCATCGAGAACATCCCGTCGGTGGGCGGGGCCCTGGTGGTGGCCAACCACTCCGGGACGATCGCCCTGGACGCCCTGATGACCCAGGTGGCCGTCCGCGACGAGCACCCCGCCGGACGCCACCTGCGGATGCTGGGCGCCGACCTCGTGTTCTCCACCCCGGTGGTGGGCGACATCGCCCGCAAGTCCGGCTCGACCCTGGCGGCCAACACCGACGCCGAGCGGCTGCTGGCCACCGGCCACCTCGTGGGCGTGTGGCCCGAGGGGTTCAAGGGCGTCGGCAAGCCGTTCAGCGAGCGGTACAAGCTGCAGCGGTTCGGCCGCGGCGGCTTCGTCTCGGCCGCCCTGCGCACGGGCGCGCCGATCGTCCCCTGCGCGATCGTCGGGGCCGAGGAGATCTACCCGATCCTGCACAGCTCCAAGACGGTGGCCCGGCTGCTCGGCCTCCCCTACGCCCCGATCACGCCCACCTGGCCGCTGCTCGGGCCTCTGGGCCTGGTGCCGCTGCCGTCCAAGTGGCTGATCGAGTTCGGCGAGCCGATCCCCACCGACGAGATGGGCGAGGGCGCGGCCGACGACCCGATGACGATCTTCGACGTCACCGACCAGGTGCGCGAGACCATCCAGCAGACGCTCTACTCGCTCCTCATGCAGCGGCGGTCCGTCTTCTTCTGAGCGTCGGCGCCGGTCGGCCGCAACCGGTGATCGGCACGCAGGTCGACGAGCATCACGGGGGCGGCAGCACGGGCGGCACGGTCACCGACGGCGGCGTCACCGGCGGCGTCACCGGCGGCGGCGTCAACGGCGGCGTCACCGGCGGCGGGGTCACCCCGGGGCCGGTCTCGGGCGGCACGCTCACGCTCGGCACCTCGGTGGGCAGCGGCAGCGGCGGGGTGCTGGTCGGGTCCGGTGCGGGCGGCAGGCCGTCGACGCTGCTCTCCACCGGGTCGAGCGGCAGCGGGTCGACCACCGGGTCGAGGGGGTCGAGCGGGCCGCCTCCGGTGCCGCCCTCCCCGCTCTCCACCGGTGTCGTGCTGGGGACCGCCGTGGCCGGGCCGTCGGGTCCGACGCTCGACCCCTCCGTCGGCTCGGTCTGTGGGACGGCGACGACCAGGTCGATGTCCCGGCAGGCCGCGCAGCTGGCCACGGTGTCAGCGAGCTCGGCGCGACGGGCCTCGAGGTCGGCCAGCAGCTGGTCGATGACGGCGTGCACGCTGGGCGGCGTCATCGTCCGCAGCCGCTCGAGCGGCCGCACCGTCTCGTCCAGGAAGGTGTTGATGGCCGCCAGGGACGCGGCGTCACCGGTTTCGGCGTAGTCGTCGTTGAGAGAGGCGATCCCGGCCAGGGCGCTGGCTGCGAAGTCGTCCAGGGTCGCGCGCAGCCGGGGGGTGTCGGCGAGGACGTCGGCGCCGCCGGAGGCCAGCGCGAGCTCCTCGGCCTCGAGCAGGCGCTTGCGGGCCAGCGACAGCTCGGTGCCGCCACGGGCCTGGCCGGGGGAGGAGAGCGTGAGCCGGAGGTCCTCGACCTGGCGCTTGAGCGGGTACAGCAGGCTGCCGGGCAGCGCGCTCTCGCTGGCGACCGCCGCGCCCGCTCCGCCGGCGACCACCACGGCGACCAGCCCGGCGGTGACGGTGCGCAGCCGGCGACGGTGCTCCGAGCCGCGGGGCTGGTGGGTGCGTACGGGGTTCGCGCGCCGCGCGGGGGCCCCGGTGCCGGTGGCCGCCGCCCTCCGCTCGGGCTCGAGCTCGCGGGCCTGGTCGGCCAGCCGCTCGGCCAGGGCCACCCGGAACTCCTGCCGCGGCAGCACACCGGCCAGCGGTCGTGCGGCGTCGCGCAGGTCGACGGCGAGCGCCACGAGGTCGTCCGCGCGGTCCTCACCCGCAGGGTGGGCCGACCGGTCGGTGCCCGGGCGCAGCGCAGGGGCGAGCCGCGCCTCGAAGTCCTCGGACACGCGTGCCCTCATCGGACGAACCTCCCCGCTCCGGCCTCCGGTGCGCACAGCGGGCGCACGCACTCACCAGCACAACGGCTGGGAGGGGTCGCGGTCACGGTGTGCCGCCAGACGTCTCGGTACCGGTCGGTCACCAGCGTGCGGGCGGTCACGGGCGTTCCCCCAGGACCTCGGCGAGCTGGCGGACGGCCCGCAGCTGGAGCTGCTTGACAGCGCCCTCGCTGCGGCCGAGCGCCTTGGCGGTCTCGGACACCGACAGCTCCTGGAAGAAGCGCAGCACGAGGCACTCCTGCTGGTCCGGGCGCAGCGTGCGCACCGCCTCCACCAGCCGGCGGTCGCGGGACCGGCCGAGCACCTCCTCCTCCGGCGTGCGGGTACCTGTGGAGCCGGGGACCCCGGCGCGGGAGGCGCCGACCGCCTGCTCGGTGCCGAGGATCTCGTCGGTGCTGACCTCGAGCCGGAACCGGCTGGAGCGGCGCAGGTCGGTGATGAGGTTGCGCGCGATGGTGACGAACCAGGCGGCCATGTCCTTGCCCTGCCAGCTGAACGAGTCGAGCCGACGCAGGGCGCGGACGAACGTCTCGGCCGTGAGGTCCTCCGCCTGGTGATGCGAGCCGACGCGCAGGTAGACGTACCGGTAGACCGTGTCGACGTAGAGCTCGTAGATCTCCCCGAACGCGTCGGCGTCTCCGGCCTGGGCCAGGGTGACCAGTGCGGTGACCCGGTCCGCGTGCGCCTCGGTGTCGGCACGGGAGCCGGGCTCGTCGTCCCCGCGCGAGCCGCCGGTCGTCGGGCCCGCCGAGGACGTGCTGCCGGACATGGCCAGGACCGCGGACGAGAGCCGGTCGAGCGCGCCGCCGGGGAGCAGCCCGGTGGCGAGCCGGATCGGGGCGGCGGGCACCGCGGCGGCCCACGGCCTCGCCATCGGTGCTGACATCGTCCACCCCGGTCGTCTCGACGTGCGTGCGCCAGGCCCGTCGGTGCCGCGGGGCGGCACCGGACCTGGTCGCGGTCGAGCAGGCCTGGCCCGATGGTAGGTGACGTCGGTCACGTGCGCAGGTCTGCGAACGACCGGGCGGTGGCGGGGACACCGGCGTCCGCGGGTGCCTACCCTGGGCCGGTGACCGGCACCGTGCGGATCGAGCTGCTGACCCGACGAGGGTGCCATCTGTGCGACGTGGCCCGGCCGGTCGTCGCCGCGGTCGCAGCGGAGCAGGACGTCGCGTGGGTGGAGCGCGACGTCGATGAGGACGAGATGCTGCGCGCCGCCTACGGCGAGGAGGTCCCCGTGGTGCTGGTCGACGGCGTCCGGCACAGCTACTTCACCGTCGACGCCGCGGCGCTCGCGACGGCGCTGCGCCCGGGGCGGACCGGCGCGCTGCGGTGGCTGCGGCGCTGACCGCCTCCTGCACGGACCGCCCCCGCGCGCCACTCGGGGCCGCCCCGGGGTGACCCTGCTCACCCGCCCCGGTCAGGACCGTCCGCTCGACTTTGTGCGTTCGTTCACAAGTGCATACTCTGCTCAGGTCAGCGCGTCCACGGCGACCCCCCGTCGGACGCCACGATCGTCCTTGCGAGGAGGCGGCCAGCACCGTGAGCGCCCCGCGCGACGACCTGCCCGCAGCCGCAGAGGCGGCCGGCCGGAGCACCTCGGCCCGGCTGCCCGCGGGCCGCACCTCCACCGGACGCGTGGTGCCCGAGGCCACCGTGGCCCGGCTGCCGGTCTACCTCCGCTCCCTCACCGCCCTGGTCGAGCGCGGCGTCAACACGGTCTCCTCCGAGGAGCTCGCCATCGAGGCCGGGGTGAACTCGGCCAAGCTGCGCAAGGACCTCTCGCACCTCGGCTCCTACGGCACCCGGGGCGTCGGCTACGACTGCGAGTACCTCGTCTACCAGATCAGCCGCGAGCTCGGCCTGGCCGAGGACTGGCGGGTGGCCATCGTGGGGATCGGCAACCTCGGCCACGCACTGGCCAACTACGGCGGCTTCGCCTCGCGCGGCGTCAGCGTCGTGGCCCTGCTCGACACCGATCCCGAGGTCGTGGGCGAGAAGGTCGCCGGCCTCACCGTGGTGCCGATGTCCGAGCTCGAGCACGTGGTCGCCGACGGCGGCGTCTCGATCGGCGTCATCGCCACGCCCGGCCCGGCGGCGCAGGAGGTCTGCGAACGGCTGGTGGCCGGTGGTGTGACGAGCATCCTCAACTTCGCCCCCACCGTGCTGCAGGTGCCCGAGGGGGTCGTGGTGCGCCGGGTCGACCTGTCCACCGAGCTGCAGATCCTCGCCTTCCACGAGCAGCGCCGGCTGGCCGAGCGCGAGCTCGCCGACCTCGGCACGGGCCGTAGGTCCACCGGCGACGCGGCAGGTGCCGAGGGCCTCGCCGGATGGAGGATGGCGCGATGAGCCTTCTCGCCGTGGGGATCTCGCACCACACCGCTCCTCTCGAGGTGCTCGAGCGGCTTGCCCTGGACGCCGCCTCGTCCCGTGCCCTGGCCGCGCAGCTCACCGGCTCCGACCAGGTGCGCGAGGTGGCCGTGCTGGCCACCTGCAACCGGCTCGAGGTCTACGCCGACGTCACCACCTTCCACGGCGGCCTCGCCGAGATCGGCCGGCGCCTGGTGGAGCGCTCCGGGCTCGAGCTGCCCGAGCTCACACCGCACCTGTACGTCCGGTACGCCGAGCACGCCGTCACGCACCTGTTCGGCGTCGCGGCGGGCCTGGACTCGATGGCGATCGGCGAGACCCAGGTGCTGGGCCAGGTGCGCGCCACGCTGCGCCGCTCGCAGGAGGACGGCACGGTCGGCCGGGTCCTGCACCCGCTGCTGCAGCAGAGCCTGCGCACCGGCAAGCGCGCCCACACCGAGACCGGGCTGGACCGCGCCGGGCACTCCCTGGTCGAGGCCGCCCTCGCGCACGCCCCGGCCGCCGGGGTGCGGCTGGAGAGCGCGGGTGCCGTCGTGGTGGGGGCGGGGGCGATGAGCGGCCTCGCCGCCGCCACCCTGCACCGCACGGGCGTCCGGTCGGTCGTGGTCGCCAACCGCTCGGCCGAGCGGGCCCAGCGG
Source organism: Actinomycetales bacterium (assembly GCA_038213835.1). Taxonomy (GTDB): domain Bacteria; phylum Actinomycetota; class Actinomycetes; order Actinomycetales; family CAWJMD01; genus JBBQSN01. The sequence continues at coordinate 2,271 of JBBQSN010000087.1, read as the reverse complement.
CTGGCCGAGGCCGTCGACGGCACCTGGCTCACCCTGGACGACGAGACCGCCCTGGTCCTGGCGCTGTCCCGGGCCGACGTCCTGGTCTCGTGCACCGGTGCCGTCGGCCACGTGCTGACCGTGGAGCGGATGGGGGCCGCCCGCGAGCTGCGGGCCGCCGAGGCCGCCCGGGCGGGCAGCACGCCCGGCGACCAGCTGGTCGTCGACCTCGCGCTCCCCCGTGACGTCGACCCCGCCGTGGCCTCGCTGCCCGGCGTTCACGTCGTCGACCTCGCCACCCTCGGCGAGCAGCTCGCCGACGAGGAGGTCGGGTCCCAGGTCGAGGCCGCCCGCGCGATCGTCGACGGCGAGGTCGCCGCGTACCTGCACGCGCAGCGGGCCGACGAGGTCGCCCCCACGGTCGTGGCCCTGCGCTCCTACGCGCGGCAGGTGGTCGAGGCCGAGCTGGCGCGGCTGCGCTCGCGGCTCGGCACCGACGTCGACCCGCGGCTGGCCGCCGAGGTGGAGCTCAGCGTGCACCGGGTGGTCGAGAAGATCCTGCACACCCCGACGGTGCGGGTGAAGTCGCTCGCCGCGGAGGACGACGGCGCCGGCACGCACTACGCCGCGGCCCTGCGCGAGCTGTTCGACCTCGACCTCGACGTCGTCACCGGCGGAGCCACGATCACCGACGTCGCCGAGGTCCTGGCGGCCGTCCCCGGCGACGCGTCCAGGGGCACCCCATGAGTGCGGTCCTGCGCCTCGGCACCCGCGCCAGCCTCCTGGCCCGCACTCAGAGCCAGCGGGTGGCCGACGCGCTGCGCGAGCGCGGTCACCCGGTCGAGCTGGTCGAGATCAGCACGCTCGGCGACCGGTCGGCTGCCCCCCTCACCCAGATCGGTGGCACGGGCGTGTTCGTCTCGGGGCTGCGGCAGGCCCTCCTCGACCACCGCGTCGACCTCGCCGTGCACTCGCTCAAGGACCTGCCCACCGCGCCTGCCGAGGGCATCGCGCTGGCCGCCGTCCCTCCCCGGGAGGACCCGCGCGACGCGCTGGTCGCCTCCGGCGGTCGCACCCTCGCAGAGCTGGGGGAGGGTGCCGTGGTCGGCACCGGGTCCCCCCGCCGCGCCGCCCAGCTGCACGCGCTCGGCCTCGGCCTCGAGGTCGTCCAGGTACGCGGCAACGTCGACAGCCGGATCGCGATGGTCACCTCCGGTGGGCTCGACGCCGTGGTGCTGGCCCGGGCCGGCCTGCTGCGGATCGGGCGGGCCGACGAGGCCCCCGAGGTGCTCGACCCGATCCAGGTGCTCCCGGCCCCCGGCCAGGGCGCCCTGGCGGTGGAGTGCCGGGCCGACGACGCCGCCACGTGCGCGGTCCTGGCCGAGCTGGACGACGCCGCCTCGCGGTCGTGCGTCACGGCCGAGCGGACCCTCCTGGCCACCCTCGAGGGCGGCTGCTCCGCGCCGATCGGCGCGCTCGCCGACTGGGTCGAGGCAGACCCCGCCGAGGGCACGGTCGACGAGCTGTACCTGCGGGCGGTGGTGCTCGCGGCGGACGGCTCGCTCGACCTGCGGCGCTCGGCCACGGGCCCCGCCGACGACGCCGAGGGACTCGGCCGACGACTGGCCGAGGTGCTGCTCGAGGACGGCGCCGCAGAGCTGGTCGTGGCCGCGCGACCCGCGGGCCGACCGGCCCACCCGCCACCACCGGACCCACCGCACGACGGGTCGGACGCCAGGAGCGCATCCGACGGTCGTGCGGGCACGGAACAGACCTTTGCTCGAACCGGGACAGCAGCGCAGGAGAGTGAGCAGTGAGCAGCAAGAACAAGCCCGTCGGCCAGGTGGCCTTCGTCGGCACGGGTCCGGGTGACCCGGGCCTGCTGACGGTGCGGGCCACCGAGGTGCTCGCCGGCGCCGAGTCGGTCGTGCTCGACCGCGGCATCAACGACGACCAGCGCGAGGCGATCGTCCGGCGCTGGTGCTCGCAGGAGGTCGAGCTGCTCGACGCCGGGTTCGGCGAGAACGGGCAGCCGCTCACGCACGCCGGGCGCGCCAAGGTGATCACCAGGGCGGCGAAGTCGGGCCGGCGCGTGGTGCGTCTGCTCGACGGCGACGCCGGCACGTTCTCCGGCCTGGCCGAGGAGCTCGTGGCCTGCCAGAAGGCCGGCGTCCCGTTCGAGGTCGTCCCGGGCGTGGCGCTGCACACTGCCGTCCCGGTCTACGCCGGCGTCCCCACGACGTCGAGCGCGGTCTCCGCGGTGCACGTGGTCGACGCCGCCGCTCGGGTCGA
>JBBQSN010000086.1:0-15143 GCA_038213835.1 Actinomycetales bacterium | reverse complement strand
CGGGACCGGGTCGCCGAGCGGCGCGACGTCGCGCCGGGGCGGGTCCTGCCCGACCGCGCGCTGGTCAACGCCGCGACCGTGGTCCCGACCAGCGCGGAGCAGCTCGCCACCCTCCCGGTGTTCTCCGGCCCGTCGAACCGCCGGCAGGCCGGACGCTGGATGGGCGCGATCGAGCGGGGTCGGCGCCTGCCGGAGCGCGACCTGCCGCCGAACGCGCTCCCCGGGGACGGCCCGCCGCCGCCACGGGCGTGGAAGGACCGCGACCCGGAGGCCGCCGGACGCCTGACCCGCTCGCGCGAGGCGGTCACGGCCCTGTCCGAGCAGCACCGGCTGCCGGTCGAGAACCTGCTGACGCCCGACCTGCTCCGACGACTCTGCTGGCGGCCGCCGCCGGACGTCTCCGCGGGCGGGATCGCGGCCGCGCTGTCGGCGGCGGGCGCTCGCCCGTGGCAGGTGGCCCTGGTGGGCGCACCGCTCTCGGCGGCCTTCGTGCCGCCGCCCGTGACCGAGCAGCTGTGAGGGTAGGCTAACCTTTGGCAGTCGGCCCGCGCCCGGGCCGTCGTCGCTTCACGGAAGGGCACCTCCAGTGCTCGCCAACATGCTCATCGGCCTGCGGGAGGGCCTCGAGGCAAGCATCGTCGTCGGCATCCTCGTCGCCTACCTGGTCAAGTCCGGGCACCGCGAGAAGCTCCGCGCCGTCTGGCTCGGCGTCGCCGCGGCGATCGCGGTCAGCGTCGGCCTGGGGGCCGTCATCACCTTCACCTCGCGGAACATGACCTTCGAGGAGCGGGAGCTCTTCGGCGGCACGCTGTCGATCGTGGCGGTCGCCTTCGTCACCTGGATGATCCTGTGGATGAAGAGGGCCGCCCGCAGCATCGCGGGCGACCTGCGCGGCAGGATCGACACCGCGCTCACCCTCGGGTCCTGGGCGGTCGCCGGCACCGCGTTCCTGGCGGTCGGCCGCGAGGGCCTCGAGACCGCCGTCATCCTGTGGGCCGCGGCGCAGTCCACCGGTGGTGGGTGGTCCCCGCTGGTCGGTGCGTCCGTCGGCCTGGCCACCGCCGTGGTGCTCGGGTACCTGCTCTACCGCGGCGCCCTGCGGATCAACCTCTCGACGTTCTTCACCTGGACCGGAGCGGCCCTGATCGTCGTGGCCGCCGGTGTGCTCGCCTACGGGGTCCACGACCTGCAGGAGGCCCGCTTCCTGCCCGGCCTGAGCAGCCTCGCGTTCGACGTCTCCGCCCAGGTCCCGCCCTCCAGCTGGTACGGCACCCTGCTGAAGGGGACGGTCAACTTCTCCCCCGCGACCACCTGGCTCGAGGCCGCGGCCTGGGTCTCCTACGTGGCCGTCATGATGACGCTCTTCTTCGGCCGGCCCGGGTCCGCCCGGGGCGCCAGCGCCGACCAGGCCGCGCGGCCCGCGGCGGCCACCACCCGCACCAGCTCCGCCAGCGCCTGAGCGCGGCCGACCCCACCGAGAGAGAAGCTCATGCGCATCCCTGCCCGTCGGCTGACACCGCTCGCCCTGCTCGCCTGCGTCGCGGTCGTCTCCGCGTGCTCGTCCGACCCCGAGCCCGTCAGCACCACCGGTGACGCCGCGGCGCCGATCACGATCGAGGCCACCGACGAGGCGTGCGACCTGTCCAGCACCGACCTCGCCTCCGGCATCACCACGTTCGAGATCACCAACTCCGGCAGCCAGGTCAACGAGGTCTACGTCTACGCCGAGGGCGACCGGATCGTCACCGAGAAGGAGAACATCGGCCCGGGGACGAGCTACGAGCTCACCGTCGACCTCACCGAGGGCGACTACGAGGTCGCCTGCAAGCCGGGCATGGTCGGCGACGGCATCCGCACCGGGGTCGAGGTGGCCGCCCCGAGCGAGCCGGTCGCGATCGACCCGCTCGCCGAGCAGGCGGTCGACGACTACCGCGCCTACGTCCAGGGCGAGGCCGACAAGCTGCCCGGCCTGGTCGAGGGCCTGCTCGCCGCGCTCGAGGCGGGCGACCGCGAGCAGGCCAAGGCGCTCTACGCGCCGTCGCGGCTGCCGTGGGAGTCGATCGAGCCGGTCGCCGAGAGCTTCGGAGACCTCGACCCGCGGATCGACGCCCGCGAGGCCGACCTCGAGCCGGACCAGGAGCTGACCGGCTGGCACCGGATCGAGAAGGCGCTGTGGGAGGACGAGGACCTCGCCGCGATGGTCCCTGTCGCCGAGCAGCTGCTCGCCGACGTCGAGGAGCTGCAGCAGCGCACGCCGAACGCCGCGATGACGCCGGCCTCGATCGGCAACGGTGCCAAGGAGCTGCTCGACGAGGTGGCCACCGGCAAGGTCACCGGCGAGGAGGAGGCGTTCTCGCACACCGACCTCGTCGACTTCCAGGGCAACCTCGACGGTGCCAGGAAGGCGTTCGAGGTGCTGCGTCCACTGGTCGAGAAGAACGACCCCGCCCTGGCCGGCACCCTGGACGAGCAGTTCGCCGCCTGTCAGGAGGCGCTGTCCGTGCACGAGACCGGACCGGACCGGTTCGTCTCCTACGACACGGTGGCCCAGCCGGAGCGCCAGGACCTCGCCCGCGCCGTCGACGCCCTCGGCGAGCCGCTGTCGCTGCTCGCCGCCGCGGCTGCCGGCTGAGGGCCGCCGTGAGTCGCAGGGACCTCAGTCGTCGCGGCCTGCTCGGCGCCCTCGGCGTCGGTGCGGCCGGGGTCGCCGCCGTCTCGGTGGGCACCGTCGCCGGTGCCCGGTCACCCCAGGGGGCCGGGACGGCGTCCGACGCCGTCGTCGCGTTCCACGGCCGGCACCAGGCCGGCATCTCGACGTCGGTGCAGGCGCACCTGCACTTCGCGGCGTTCGACGTCACCGCCGCCGGGGTCGACGGCCTGCGCGGCCTGCTGCAGGACTGGACCGAGGCGGCGCGGGCCCTGACGGCCGGTCGCCCGGTCGGCGAGGGCGCGGTCGGGGGCTCGCCGCTGGCGCCGCCGGACGACACCGGCGAGGCGCTGGACGCCACCGCGCACCGGCTGACGCTCACGGTCGGCTTCGGGGCGTCGCTGTTCGACGACCGCTTCGGGCTGGCGTCGCGCCGCCCGGAGGCGCTGGTCGACCTGCCGCACTTCCCCGGCGACGTCCTCGACCCCGCGCGCAGCGACGGCGACCTGGTCGTGCAGGCCTGCGCCGACGACCCGCAGGTGGCGGTGCACGCGATCCGCAACCTGTCGCGGATCGCGGCCGGACGCGCCGCGATCCGCTGGGCCCAGCTCGGCTACGGCAAGGCCGCCTCCACCGACCGCTCACAGCCGACGCCTCGGAACCTGTTCGGCTTCAAGGACGGCACGGCCAACCCGTCCGGCAAGGACGGCCGAGTGCTCGACGAGCACGTCTGGGTCTCAGCCGACGACGCAGCGTCGCGGGACGAGGCCTGGATGGCTGGTGGCTCCTACCTCGTCGCCCGCCGGATCTCGATGCTGATCGAGACCTGGGACCGCACGCCGCTCGGCGAGCAGGAGACGATCATCGGTCGCGACAAGGGCGAGGGTGCACCGCTCGGTGCGACCAGGGAGTTCGACCCGGTCGTGCCGCGGGAGCTGCCGGTCGCCTCGCACGTGCGGCTGGCCCACCCCTCGGTGCACGAAGGCGCGCAGATGCTGCGGCGGGGCTTCAACTTCGTCGACGGCGCGGACTCGCTGGGTCACCTCGACGCCGGCCTGTTCTTCCTGGCCTACCAGCGCGACCCGCGCCGCGCCTTCGTCCCGGTGCAGACGGTGCTGGCCCGGCAGGACGTCCTGATGGAGTACCTCCGGCACACCGGCTCGGGGCTGTACGCGGTGCCGCCCGGTGTCCGGGAAGAGGGCTACTGGGGCGAGACGTTGCTGCAGGCGTGACCACCGGCTCCAGCACGCAGCGCGCCCCCCGCGCGCAGACCGCCGCACGGGTGCAGCGCACGTACCTCGGGCTCACCCTGCTCACGACGTTGTCCGCCTCGCTGATCTGGGGCATCAACACCCTGTTCCTGCTCGACGCCGGCCTGTCGAACCTCGAGGCGTTCGCCGCGAACGCGTTCTTCACCGCCGGGATGATGCTGTTCGAGATCCCCACCGGCGTGGTGGCCGACCTGCGCGGGCGGCGGCTCTCGTACGTGCTGGGGGCGCTCACCCTGGCCGCGACGACCGCGGTGTACGTCCTGCTCTGGTGGGTCGAGGCGCCGTTCTGGACCTGGGCGATCGCGTCGGTCGGCATCGGGCTCGGGTTCACGTTCTTCTCCGGCGCGGTCGAGGCGTGGCTGGTCGACGCCCTCGCCGCGACGGGCTACGCGGGCGACCTCACCGCCGTGTTCGGCCGCGGCCAGGCGGTGACCGGCGCGGCGATGCTCGGCGGCTCGGTCCTCGGCGGGGTGATCGCGCAGGCGACGAACCTCGGGGTCCCGTTCCTGGTCCGGGTCGGGCTGCTGCTCGTGACCGTGGTGGTCGCCCTGGTGTTCATGCGGGACCTCGGGTTCACCCCCGACCGCTCGGCGAAGACGCTGCCGGCGATGCGGTCGCTCCTGGACGCCTCTCTCGAGCACGGGCTGCGCAACCGTCCCGTCCGCTGGCTGATGCTGACCTCTCCGTTCGTCGGCGGGGTCGGCGTCTACGCCTTCTACGCGCTGCAGCCGTACCTGCTCGAGCTGTACGGCGACCCGGACGCGTACGGCTTCGCCGGTCTGGCGGCGGCGGCGGTGGCGGGCGCGCAGATCCTGGGCGGGGTGCTCGCGCCGTGGGTGCGGCGCCTGGTCCCCCGTCCCACCACGGTGCTGCTCGTCGGCACCGCCCTGTCCGCCGCTGCGCTCGTCGTGGTCGGCCTGGTCCCTCAGCTCGTGGTCGTGCTGGTCTTCATGGTGCTCTGGGCCCTCACGGGCGCCGCGGTCTTGCCGGTGCGGCAGGCGTACCTCAACGGGCTGATCCCCTCCAAGCAACGAGCGACGGTGCTGTCGTTCGACTCGCTGCTGTCCTCGTCCGGCGGGGTCGTCGTGCAGCCGGTGATGGGCCGGGTCAGCGACGTCAGCGGCTACCCCCTCACGTTCGTCCTCGGCGGCGCGGTGCAGGCGCTCGCGCTCCCGTTCTACTGGTTCGCCCGCCGCGAGCAGCCCGGCCCCGAGCCGGTGGTGCCCACGCAGGCCACCCGCGACTGAGCCGACACGAGATAGCGCTCGACACCCGCGCCCGGGCCTGCGACGGTGCGCAGGTGCAGGCGGACGACGTGGTCGAGCTCCTCGGGGCGATGCGGGCGCACGGCGCGGCGGTCTGGCTCGACGGTGGATGGGGGATCGACGCACTGCTCGGCGAACAGACCCGTGAGCACGCCGACCTCGACGTCGTGCTGGAGGTCACCGACGAACCCGCGGTCATCGAGGCGCTGCGACGCAAGGGTTTCGAGCCCGCGTACCGGGGCGACACCTCGGCATGGAACTACGCGGTCGGCGACGCGCGCGGCCGTGAGGTCGACCTCCACGTCTTCACCGAGGGCAGCACCGGCGCCGGGTGGTACGGGCCTCCGGACGCCCAGGTGTCGGTCTTCACCCCCTGGGCCCGCGGCGGGCGCGGGTCGGTCGCGGGCCACGCGGTGCGCACCATCCGCGCCGAGGTGCTGGTGGGGTTCCACACCGGCTACCCGGTCGACGAGAACGACTGGCACGACGTCCGGCTACTCGCCGAGCGCATCTCGCTCACGATCCCGCCGGACTACGACCGCTATCGCCCGGACATCGCACCGGTGGCGGACCGGGTCGCCGTCGGGCCGGGGAGCGCGAGCCCGATCGAGGTCGAGACCCTGCTCCGGCTGCTGCCCGACTGGTTCGGCGTGGAGGAGGCGCTCGTGGCGTACGTCGAGGCCTCGCGCAGGATGCCGACCGTGACGGCCCGCGACGAGCGCGGGACCCTCGTGGGCGTCGCGCTGCTGGAGGACCACGACCCCGGCTGTCCGGAGGTGCACCTCCTGGCCGTGCACCCTGCCTGGCGCCGGCACGGCCTGGGGGGCCGCCTGGTGCGGGCCTGCCAGGACCTCGCCCGCGACGGCGGTCACCGGCTGCTGCAGGTCAAGACCCTCGGCCCCTCGCACCCGCACCGTGGCTACGCCGGCACCCGCGAGTTCTACGCCGCCACCGGCTTCCTGCCGGTCCAGGAGCACCTCGACCTCTGGCCCGGCCACCCCGCCCTCGTCCTGGTCGCGCCGCTCTGACCGTCCGGCCCCGTGACCAGGCCCACTCCTCCGGCCCGGTGCGCACCGAAGTTACCCGTGGGTAGCATGGGCGCGACAGCCTCGGTCGACGAAGGAGACCCGCGTGCCCCGCACCGCCCACGACGTCGTGTTCGTCGACGGAGTCCGGACCCCGTTCGGCAAGGCCGGCCCCAAGGGGGTCTACGCCGAGACCCGCGCCGACGACCTGGTCATCAACTGCGTGCGCGAGCTCGTGCGCCGCAACCCGAACCTGCCCCCCGAGCGCGTCGACGAGGTGGCGATCGCGGCCACCACCCAGATCGGTGACCAGGGCCTGACCCTGGGCCGGCTCACAGCCCTGCTGTCCGGCCTGCCGAAGACGGTGCCCGGGTTCTCGATCGACCGGATGTGCGCGGGGGCGATGACCGCGGTCACCACCACGGCGAGCGGCATCGCGTTCGGCGCGTACGACGTCGCCATCGCCGGCGGCGTCGAGCACATGGGCCGGCACCCGATGGGCGAGGGCGTCGACCCCAACCCGCGGATCGTGTCCGAGAAGCTCGTCGACCCGTCCGCGCTGGTGATGGGGTCCACCGCGGAGAACCTGCACGACCGCTTCCCCGACATCTCCAAGCAGCGCTGCGACCAGTTCGCCGTGGCCAGCCAGGCCAAGCTCGAGAAGGCCTACGCGAACGGCAAGATCCAGCCCGACCTGGTGCCCACCGCCACGCGCTCGGCCGAGAAGGGCTGGGGTCTGGCCACCCGCGACGAGCCGCCCCGTCCGGGCACCACGCTGGACGACCTGGCCGTTCTCAAGACCCCGTTCCGCGCGCACGGCAACGTGACCGCGGGCAACTCCGCCGGACTCAACGACGGCGCCACCGCCTGCCTGCTCGCCTCGCAGGAGGCCGCCGACGAGCTCGGCCTGGGCGCGAAGATGCGGCTGGTGTCGTTCGCGTTCGTCGGCGTCGAGCCCGAGGTGATGGGCATCGGCCCGGTGCCGGCCACCGAGAAGGCGCTCCGGCACGCGGGTCTCACCATCGACGACATCGACCTGTTCGAGCTGAACGAGGCCTTCGCCATCCAGGTGCTCGCGTTCCTGGACCACTTCGGCATCGCCCAGGACGACGAGCGGGTCAACCCGTGGGGCGGCGCGATCGCCACCGGCCACCCGCTGGCCTCGTCAGGTGTGCGGCTGATGACCCAGCTGGCGGCGCAGTTCGCCGAGACCCCCCAGGCGCGCTACGGCCTCACCGCCATGTGCATCGGCATCGGCATGGGCGGCGCCGTGATCTGGGAGAACCCGCACCACGTTCTCGACGACGAGGGGAAGGGCGCATGATGACCAACCAGACGATCTCGGTCACCCCCGAGCACCTCGCCGCCGGTGCGCCCGACGAGCGGGTCACCTCCTTCCACGTCCGCGACGTCGCGCTGACCACCTCGGACGGCACCGTCGCCGCGACGATGGCGCTGATCACGATGGACAACGGTTTCGACCACACCAAGCCGACCACGTACGGCCCGAACGGCCTGCTCCGGCTGCGCGACGCCCTCGACGCGATCGAGTCCCGCGTCGCCGCCGGCGAGCTCGCCGCGGTCGGCATCACCGGGAAGCCGTTCATCTTCGGGGTGGGTGCCGACCTGAAGGACGTCGGCACGCTGACCAGCCGCGACCAGGGCCTGGCGATCGCGCGGCTCGGCCACGACCAGCTGCGCCGCCTCGGCGAGCTGGACGTCCCGTCGTTCGCGTTCGTCAACGGCGCCGCGATGGGCGGCGGGGTCGAGGTGGCCCTGCACTGCACCTACCGGACCATCTCGGCGTCGGTGCCGGCCGTCGCGCTGCCCGAGTGCTTCCTCGGCCTCGTGCCCGGCTGGGGCGGGACCTACCTGCTGCCACGTCTGGTCGGGCCGGCGGCGGCTCTCGAGGTGATGGTGAGCAACGCGCTGAGCCAGAACCGGATGCTCGAGGGCGTCCAGGCGTTCAGGCTGGGGATGGCCGACGCGCTCCTGGAGCCCGCCGACTTCCTCGAGCAGTCCATCCTCTGGGCCGCGAAGGTCGTCACCGGCGAGACCGTCGTCGAGCGGCACGACCACACCGCCGACGCCGACGCCTGGGCGGCCGCCGTCGCCGGGGCGCGCGGTTTCGTCACGGCCAAGCTCAACGGCGCGGCACCGGCGCCCACTCGCGCCATCGACCTCGTGGAGAGCGGCCGCACCGCCGACCGCGACGCCGGGTTCGCAGCCGAGGACGACGCCCTCGCCGACCTCATCATGAGCGACGAGTTCCGTTCCGGCATCTACTCCTTCGATCTCGTGCAGCGGCGAGCCAAGCGTCCCGTCGGGGCGCCGGACAGTGCCCTGGCACGCCCCGTCACCAAGGTCGGCATCGTGGGTGCGGGCCTGATGGCGAGCCAGCTCGCGCTGCTGTTCGCGCGGCGCCTCGACGTGCCCGTCGTGATGACCGACCTCGACCAGGCGCGGGTCGACAAGGGCGTCGGCTACCTGCACGCCGAGGTCGACAAGCTGCTGGGGAGGAAGCGGATCTCCCCCGACGCCGCCAACCGGCTCCGGGCGCAGGTCACGGGGTCGACGTCCAAGGACGGCTTCGCCGACGCCGACTTCGTCGTCGAGGCCGTGTTCGAGGAGATGTCGGTCAAGCAGCAGGTGTTCGCCGAGGTCGAGGCGGTCGTGTCGCCCGAGTGCGTGCTGGCCACCAACACCTCGTCCCTGTCCGTGACCGAGATGGCGTCCAGGCTCGAGCACCCGGAGCGGGTGGTCGGCTTCCACTTCTTCAACCCGGTCGCCGTCCTGCCGCTGCTCGAGGTCGTCAAGGGCGAGCGCACCGACGACGCCTCTCTCGCCACGGCCTTCGCGGTGGGCAGGACGCTGAAGAAGTCCTGCGTGCTGGTCGAGGACGCCCCGGCGTTCGTCGTGAACCGCCTGTTCACCCGGTTCCTCGGCGAGGTGATCGCCTCCACCGAGAACGGCACGCCGGTCGAGGTCGCCGACCGCGCGCTGGCCCCCCTCGGGCTGCCGATGTCGCCGTTCGTCCTGGTGCAGCTCGTCGGCCCGGCCATCGCCCTGCACACCGGCCAGACCCTGCACGAGGCGTTCCCGGACCGCTTCCGCGTCTCGAGGAACCTGCGCGCGATCGTCGACGCCGGCAAGCCGGGCTTCTGGTCCTGGGACGACCAGGGCCGGCCCTACCTCGACGACGAGACCGCGGCGCTGCTCACCGTGGGCGACGGCCCGCAGACCGAGGAGCAGGTGCGGGATCGCGCCCTCTGCGCGGTCGCCGAGGAGATCGGCCTGATGCTCGAGGAGGGCGTCGTCGCCGAGGCGCAGGACATCGACCTGTGCATGATCCTCGGCGCCGGCTGGCCGTTCCACCTCGGCGGGATCACGCCGTACCTGGACCGCACCGGCACCAGCGAGAAGGTGCTCGGACGGCGCTTCCACGCGCCGGGGGTCGCCTCCGTCCCGGGCTGAGCCTCAGGGTGCGGAGGCGTTCTCGTGCACCTCGCGCAGCAGCCGGCGGAGCTGGTCCCACCGGCGCTGCCCGAGGCGTGCTCGCCAGCGCTCCTCGACCCTGGCGATGACCTCGTCGCCCGCGGCGACGGCCTGCAGCCCCTGCGCGGTGGGGCGCAGGATCCGGACCCTGCGGTCGGTCGGGTCGCGCACGCTCTCGAGCAGCCCACGCTCCTCGAGGACGTTCGCGAACTCGCCGAGGGCCTGCTTGGTCATGCCGACCCGGTCCGCCATGTCGGTGACGCGCAGGCCGTCGCGCGGCGTGAGGCTCAGCAGTCGCAGCTGGGACCAGCGCAGCCCGCGGAGGGGGTCCGACGCGTCGTCAGCCCTGAGAGCGGCGCTCTCCGACGCCAGGTCGCGACGGAGGTCGTCCAGGACCTGGCCGAGCAGCGCCGGTAGGTGGTCCGGCAGGCCGTCGTTGACGGAGGTCATCAGGTCACCCACCTTACTATCTTCAGGTAGTACGGCAACCTGACGACACCGGAGGTGTTCCCCATGACGGAGCAGCGCAGCGTCCTGGCCCACCTGCTCGGCGCAGCCGCCGAGGAGGACAGTGCTCTGTGGGACGCCCTCGCCGCGGTCTACGACGACGCCTTCGTGGCCGCGGCCGCCGGCGACCTGCTGCTCGAGCCGGTCCCCTACGTCTCGGGCTCCCCCGCCACGGCGGCCCTGCACCGGCTCGTCGGCGCGAGGACCGACGGCGACCGGTGGTCGCTGTTCTGCAAGGTGCTCCAGCACGTGCGGCACTGGGAGGCGCTGCGGTTCCTGCCACCTGAGGACGCGGATCACTTCGTGGCGTCCTTCCCGTGGCGGGCCGAGCTCGAGCTCTGGGACGACGCCGTGCAGGCCACGCTGCCGCACGGCCTGCGCACCCCGGTCCTGCACCGGGTGGTCGACCTGGGCGAGGACCGCTGCGCCGTCTGGCAGGAGGACGTCGTCCAGGACGGGTCGGCCTGGGACGACGAGCGCTTCGCGCGAGCAGCACGCCTGCTGGGTCGTTGGAACGCGCGGTCCACGTCCCCCGAGGTGCTCGCGGCCTGCCCGCTCCCGCCGGGCTTCGCGCTGCGCATGTACGCCGAGCGCTCGGTGCGGGTGCGCGGCCTCGGACCGCTGCGCGACGACGCGCTCTGGTCGCACCCGTGGCTGGCCGACCACGCCGACCTGCGGTCGGACCTGCTGTTCCTCGGCGAGCAGGTGCCGGCCATGCTCGACCGGCTGGACACGTTCGTCCAGGCGATGCCGCACGGCGACGCCAGCCCGCAGAACCTGCTCGTCCCGGCCGACGCACCGGAGACGTTCGTCGCCATCGACATCTCCTTCCGCTCCCCGCACGCGCTGGGCTTCGACCTGTCCCAGCTCGTCGTCGGGCTCGTGCACGCGGGCCTGCGTCCCGCCGCGCTCGTCGATGTGACCGCGGACCTGGTGGACCGGGCCTACCTCGACGGGCTGCACGCCGAGGGGATCGACGACCAGGACGACGCCGTGCGCGACGCGTCCGCGACGACGGGGGTGCTCCGCTCGGCGTTCGACGGGTTCCGGTACGACCTGCTCCCCCCTGCGGGCAGGTCCGGCTCCGCGCAGGACCGGCACGCCTTCGACGAGCGCCTGGTGCTGTCGCGGGCGCTGGTGCGGCGCTACAGCGCGCTGCACCCCACATGACCCCATGACCTGATCCCCCGGTGAGGTGCGGCGCCACGGACGAGCGCGCCGCGCAGGCCCCTGGCGTCGTCGGCCCGCGGCCCGACCATGACCCACCGGGGTGGCGCCCGTTCGGGTCCTGCTCACCTGTGAGTGACCCGTCCGGGTCACGGTCGGCCTGACTCGGGGCGCCTTCTCACCGCTCGACCTACCGTGGCGTCATGACGCCCGCGGACGGACCCGGCACGCGCGGGACCCTGCGTCTGCGCCGGGCCGTGCTGGCCGTCAGCGTGCTCGACGACGTCGACGTGACGCCCACCGACGACGGCGTGGTGATCGAGGGACCACGACCGGCCCGGCTCGGCTGGGACGACGTCCGGCTGGCGCTCGGCGAGGTGCCCGAGGCCCTCGCGCACCGACGGCTGTCGCGCTGGCTGCGGCTGCACGCCGCCACGTCCGCGCTCGGCGACGACGCCGCGAGCACACTGCGCGGCTGCGCCCGGCTGCTCGCGCTCCCCCCCGACCACGCCGACCACCCGGGGGCGGGCTGGTCGCTGCACCGGCCGATGGGCGGCGCGCTGGAGTGCGGGATCGGACTGCTCGGCGTGCTCGACGACCCGGACGAGGTGGTGCCCCTGCCCGCCTCCCTGGTCCGCGCCGCGGAGGTACCCGTCCGGGTGTGGTGGCCGGGTCTGGTGGCGCACGCCTCGAGCATGGGCCGGCTCGCCGTCGACCGGCTGCGTCGCGACGACCTGGGCCGGCGCCACCGCGTGACGGGCGGCACGAGCAGCACCGAGGACCAGCTGGTGCTGCGTCCGGTGGGGGGCGTCGACGTCCCCACCCTGCTCGCCACGCACCTGGTGCGTCAGCACCTCGCGGCCTCGGACGGCTCCGGCATGCGGGCCGTGGCGGTGCCCATGCGCTCGCGCGGCTGGTACGACCTGGCCCGGGTCGACCCCGCCTTCGTGCAGGCTGCCTGGTCGGCCACCGACGAGCTCGAGCGCGGGTTCCGGCGTCCGGTGCTGGTCACCGAGGACGAGGTCGTCGCGGCCCCGGAGCGGATCGACGTCACCGACCGTGCCGTCGCGGCCCAGCTCAACTAGCGGGTTCGACCCTCCGGCTCGAAGGGTACCGTCCGCGGCAGCACCACCCGGAAGCACGCACCGCCCTCGGGGGCCGGGCCGGCCTCCGCGCGGCCGCCGAGCCGGGTCACCAGGGCCCGGACCAGGGACAGCCCGATCCCCGCTCCTCCCGGACGACGGGACCGGTGCCGCTCGGCCAGCACGCCGCGCTCGAACGCCACCGGGTAGTCGTCGAGGTCCAGGCCCGGCCCGCTGTCGCGCACCTCGAGCACGGCACCTGCCGGGTGCTCCGTGACCGCGAGGACGAGGACGTCCCCGTCCCCGAGATGTCGGACGGCGTTGTCGCACAGACTGTCCAGCACCTGGCGCACTCGTGCCGCGTCCGTGACCACGGTGTGGCTGCGATTGAGCTCGGTCACGACCCGCGCACCCGAAGCGGCAGCCCGGTCGCGCCACCCGTCGGCCGTGGCCGCCACCAGGGCCGCGAGGTCGACCGGGAGCAGGTCGAGCGCCACGTCGTGCGCGCCGAGCCGGGCCAGGTCGAGCAGGTCGGCGACCATCCGGTCCAGCCGCTGCGCCTGCTCGAGGACGACCGTGCCCGCCCGCCGCACGTCGTCCTCGCCGGTGACCACGCCATCGGCCAGCGCCTCGGCGACGCCGCGCACCGCGGTGAGCGGCGTGCGCAGGTCGTGCGAGACGGACAGCAGGAACTCGCGCTCCCGGGCCTCGCTGCGGGCCAGGGCGTCCGCCAGGTCGTTGACACCCGTGGCGAGCAGGGCGACCTCCTCGGGGCCCTCGACCAGGACCCGCACGTCGCGCCGACCGGCCCGCAGCCCGGCCACGGCGGTCGCAGCCGCGCGCAGCGGTCTGGCCACCAACCAGG
This sequence comes from Actinomycetales bacterium, assembly GCA_038213835.1. Lineage (GTDB taxonomy): Bacteria > Actinomycetota > Actinomycetes > Actinomycetales > CAWJMD01 > JBBQSN01. The sequence continues at coordinate 1,819 of JBBQSN010000086.1, read as the reverse complement.
CGAGCGTCGCGCCCGCGAGGACGGCGGCCACCGCCCCGACGACGACGGCGAGCACGACCCGACCCGCCAGTCGACGCGCCACCGGTGTCGAGGCCCGCTCCGCCTCCTGGACGAGCGCCACGCCACCCCCGGACGCCGTCGACCGCCCCTCGACCAGGTAGGTGCTCCTGCCGTCGCGGCGCACCTGCGAGACGTCACGGCCGGCGGCCAGGTCGGTGACGTCGACGGCGCGCAGGACCTCGGCACCGGCCCCGGTGGCGCTGCCGCCCCTGACGACCGCGAGCTCGATCCCCTGCTGCTCCAGCACGTCCAGGACCGCCCGGGTCGCCCGGGTCGGGCCCGGCGCGTCGGCGAGCTGCCCCGCGACGACGTCGGCCTGGGCCGCGAGCGCCTCGCGTCCCCCGTCCCGGGCGGCGGTGGTGACCAGGCGGGCCGCCAGCAGGCCGGAGACGAGGGCACCCAGGACGGCCGCCCCCGCGCACACCAGAGCGATCCGCACCGCCAGGCTCGAGCGCGCGACGGGTCGGCTCACGGCACGGCCTCCACCGAGTAGCCGACGCCGCGGACCGTGCGCACCGGCTGGCGCGGCCCGAGCTTGGCCCGCAGCTGGGCGACGTGGACGTCGACGGTGCGGGTCCCGGCCGCGGCCGCGTAGCCCCAGACCTCGGAGAGCAGCTGCTCGCGGGTGAAGACCCGGCCAGGCTTGCGCATCAGGTGGGCCAGCAGGTCGAACTCCGTTGCCGTCAAGGCGATCTCGGTGCCGTCCTCCGTGCTGACCCGGCGTGCCTCGGGGTCGAGCAGCAGAGGGCCGAGGCGCAGCGGCGGCCGACCGGTCTCGCCACGCGAGCGTCGCAGGACGGTGCGGACGCGGGCCACCAGCTCGCGCGGGCTGAACGGCTTCGTGATGTAGTCGTCCGCGCCGAGCTCCAGGCCGAGGATGCGGTCGACCTCGTCGTCGCGCGCGGTGACGAAGAGGACGGGCGTCCAGTCGCCCGCGGCGCGCAGCAGCCGGCAGACCTCGGTGCCCTCCATCTCCGGCAGGCCGACGTCAAGCACGATGGCGACGGGCTGCAGCCGCCGGGCGGCGGCGAGCCCTGAGCGGCCGTCCCGCTCGACGTGCACGCCGAAGCCCTCGCGGGTGAGGTAGAGCCGCATCAGGTCGGCGATGGCGCCCTCGTCCTCGACGACGAGCACCAGCCCCTTGGTCGGCGCGGTTGGTTCCACCTCCGAAGTATCGGCGCAAGAGGGTCGCGGGGCGTCAACGCCACGTTCGGGTTGTGTACGAGCCGCAGGTCACAGCGGCTGTCCCGGCGCGGATCGGGACCAAAGTCTCTGGTCGGGACCGCCGCGGAACGCCAAGGTTACGGAAGCGTAACTTACGCCACCGTAGCCAGGAGGCCGTCGTGCCCGCTCCGCTTCGTCCCATGGTCATCCAGGGCGGCATGGGCGTCGCCGTCTCGTCCTGGCAGCTGGCCCGCGCCGTCTCCCGTACCGGTCAGCTCGGGGTGGTCTCCGGGACCGCACTCGACATCGTGCTGGCCCGCCGGCTGCAGGACGGCGACGTGGGCGGTCACGCGCGCCGGGCACTGGCCGCCTTTCCCCGTACGGACGTGGCGGAGTGGGTGCTGGACCGCTACCTCCGCGAGGACGGACGCCCGGCGGGAGCGCCATACGTCCCGGTGCCCAAGCTGGCCTTGACCGGAACTCGCAAGGCCCGCGAGCTCGCCGTCGTCGCCAACTTCGTCGAGGTGTTCCTCGCCAAGGAGGGCCACGACGGTCTGGTCGGGGTCAACTACCTGGAGAAGGTCCAGATGGCCAC
>JBBQSN010000085.1:0-15149 GCA_038213835.1 Actinomycetales bacterium | reverse complement strand
GTGAACCTGCACCTCCGTGAACCTGCACCTCCGTGAACCTGCACCTCCGTGAACCTGCACCTCCGTGAAAGGGTCGAGATGTCTTCCGATGCCGCAGCGCGCCACGTTCCCGTGCTGCTCGACCGCTGCGTCGCGCTCCTCGCGCCGGCCCTGGCCGAGCCGGGCGCGGTGGTCGTCGACGCGACCCTCGGCATGGGCGGGCACAGCGAGGCGCTGCTGCAGCGCTGCCCGCAGGCCCGCCTGGTCGGGATCGACCGCGACCCGCAGGCGGTCGAGCTGGCCGGCCGCCGGCTCGCCGGCTACGGCGAGCGCGTGATGCTGGTGCACGCGGTCTACGACCGGGTCGGCGAGGTCCTCGCCGACCTGGGGCTCGCGTCGGTGCAGGGGGTCCTGCTCGACCTCGGGGTCTCCTCCCTCCAGCTGGACGAGTCCGAGCGCGGGTTCTCCTACAGCCAGGACGCGCCGTTGGACATGCGGATGGACCAGACCCGGGGCCAGACCGCCGCCGACGTCCTCAACACCTACCCCGCAGGTGACCTCGCGCGGGTGCTGCGCAGCTACGGCGAGGAGCGCTTCGCCCGCCGGATCGCCGACGCGGTCGTCCGTGCCCGCGGGCAGGCGCCGTTCACTACCAGCGCCCGGCTGGTCGACATCGTCCGCGCGAGCGTGCCGGCCGCGACCCGCCGCACCGGAGGCAACCCGGCCAAGCGGACCTTCCAGGCGCTGCGGATCGAGGTGAACGGCGAGCTGGAGGCGCTCGAGCGGGCGCTGCCCGCTGCGATCGACGCCGTCGCCGTCGGTGGCCGGATCGTCGTGATGTCGTACCACTCGCTCGAGGACAGGCTCACCAAGCAGGCGCTGGCCGCGCGCGCGACGAGCACAGCACCGCTCGACCTGCCGGTCGAGCTGCCCGAGCACGCCCCGACCTTGCGGCTGCTGACGCGCGGGGCGGAGACGGCCTCCGAGGTGGAGCAGGCGGGCAACCCGCGCGCCGGCTCGGTACGGCTGCGGGCGGCCGAGCGGCTGCGGTTCGCCGGGGTGGCGGCGTGAGCGTGTCTCCCAGCGGGACCGCGCGCTCGCGGGTCGCCACCGCCGTACGGCGGGCCCGTCCTGCCGCGCCGTCACCGCGGCCGCGGCTGACCCTGCTCGCCCCGCCGGCCTCGACCCGGTTCCGGCTCCCGTTCGCTGCGCTGTGCGCCGCCGTCCTGGTGGCGAGCCTGCTCGGCGTGCTCGTCATCAACATCGTGCTGTCTCGCGGCGCCTACGCCGAGCACGTGCTGGAGAACCGCCAGATCGCGCTCGCCGAGACCGAGCAGGACCTCAACGAGCGGCTCGCCGTCCGGGCGTCCCCCGCGGTGCTGTCCGAGCGCGCCCAGGAGCTCGGGATGGTCCCCAACGTCAACCCCGCCTTCATCCGGATGAGCGACGGCACGGTGCTCGGCTCCCCGGCCCCGGCGGAGGCCGGGACGACGCCGCTCGCCACGTCGATCCCCGCCGCCGGCCTGGACGTCGTCCCCGACGCGCCGGCGGCCGCGCAGGAGGCGGCGCAGGAGGCGGCGCAGGCAGCTCAGCAGGAGGCCCGCACGAAGGCCGAGCAGGAGACGGTTGCGGCGAAGGCCGCGGCCGACCTGGCCGCAGCGGAGCAGGTCGCCGCCGAGCAGGAGACGGCCGCGGTCGGCGACGGGGCGGTCACGCCCGGGACGGCGGTCACCCCGTGACCCTCACCGGACCGGTCCGTCGTCCTGCGCGGCCGAAGGTGCCGCGCGGCCGACCGTCCCGTGGCGCCGGTCGCCCGAGCGGCACCCGAGCAGCGGCAGCCAGGCGCGGCGAGGACGCGCCGGGGAACCGGAGCGCGCAGGAGACCCCCGTCCGCCGGTCCTCCTCCGGGGCTCCGCCCGCTGCCCGCGGTCGCCCCGAGCCGCGCCCGGCCGCGCACGACAAGCGGGCCCGCTGGTTCGTCCTGCTCGTCCTGGTCGTCCTCAGCCTGTTCGCGGCGCGGCTGGTCCAGATGCAGGGCCTGGACGCCTCCACCCTGGCCGGCGAGGCGCTGGGCAACCGGCTCGTCACCACCACGCTGGTCGCCGACCGCGGGCAGATCACCGACGCCGACGGGGTCGTCCTGGCCTCCAACGTCGAGCGGCGCACCATCACCGTCGACCAGACCCTGGTGGCGCAGTACGAGGGCAGCACCGAGGGCTCCGGCGGAACCGGGATCGACGGCGCTGCCGCCGACATCGCGGAGATCACGGGTCAGGACGCCACGGCCGTCGGCTTGGCCCTCACCGGGGACGCACGCTTCGCGTACGTGGCGAAGGAGGTCACCCCCGAGGTCTGGCGCGAGGTGCAGCAGCTGGACGTGCCCGGCGTCTACAGCCAGAAGACGAGCGTGCGCAGCTACCCGGCCGGCGCCGTCGCGGGGAACCTGCTCGGGTTCACCAGTGCCGAGGGCGACGGTCAGGCCGGGCTGGAGGGCAGCCTGGACGAGGTGCTGGCCGGCACCGACGGCAGCCGCAACTTCGAACGCGGCCGCGACGGGCAGATGATCCCGACCGGCGACATGGCCGAGGAGGCGGCGGTGGACGGCCGCAGCGTCAGGCTCACGCTGGACCGGGACCTGCAGTGGTACGCGCAGCAGCGGGTCGCCGCGCAGGTGGCGGAGTCGAAGGCGGAGTGGGGCGTCGTCTACGTCAAGGAGGTCGAGACCGGCAACATCCTGGCGCTGGCCGAGTCGCCCTCGGTCGACCCGAACGACCCGGGCGCCTCGCCGGCCGTCGACCGCGGCTCGCGCGCCCTGTCCGACGTCTTCGAGCCGGGCTCGACCGCCAAGGTGGTGACGGCCGCCGCCGTGCTCGAGGAGGGCCTCGTCGAGCCGACGACCCCGTTCGAGGTGCCGTACCGATACACCACCGAGAACGGGCAGACCTTCAGGGACTCCCACCAGCACGGCCTCGAGAAGCGCACGTTCGCCGGCGTCCTCGCCGAGTCCTCCAACACCGGCACCGTGCAGGCGGGTCAGCAGCTGACCAAGCAGCAGCGGTACGACTACCTCACCAGGTTCGGGTTCGGCCAGCCCACCGGGCTGGACTTCCCGGGCGAGAGCCAGGGGATCCTGGCGCAACCGGACGACTGGGACGGCCGCCAGCAGTTCGCCGTGCTCTTCGGGCAGGGCGTCTCGACCAACGCCCTGCAGGCCGTCGACGTGTTCGCGACGATCGGCAACGACGGCGTCCGGATGACCCCGCGCCTGGTCGACGGCGTCGCGGGGGAGGACGGCCTGTTCGAGGAGGCACCAGCGGCGGAGGCGACCCCCGTGGTCAGCCCGGAGACCGCTGCGGCGGTCCGCTCGATGCTCGAGAGCGCCGTCGACGAGGGAACCGGCGGCAACGCGGCGATCCCCGGGTACCGGATCGCGGGCAAGACCGGTACCGCGCAGGCCCCCGGCCCGGGCGGCTACAGCGGCTACACCGGCTCGTTCATCGGCATGGCGCCCGCCGACGACCCGAAGCTCGTGGTCGGAGTCGTCGTCCAGCGCCCGACCAACGGGTACTACGGCGGCACCGTCGCGGCCCCGGTGTTCAAGGACGTGATGTCGTTCGCGCTGCAGGACCTCGGGGTCCCGCCGACGCAGACGAAGCCCACGCCGTACCCGCTGACCTGGGAGTGAGTAGCCTCGTCGCCGTGCCCGCCGCTGTCCCCGACCCCGTTCCCGGGGCTCCGGCGACCGCTGCCGGAGCCCCTGCCGGCACCGCTGCCGGACCGCCCCGGCCCGCCCGGGTGCCGGGCGTCGCCCTGTCGCTGCTGGCCGTGACCGCCGGGGCGGCCGGCACGACGGGGACGACCGGCGCGACCGGCCGGGACGCCCGTCCCGACCCCCTCGTCACGGGTGTCACTCACGACTCCCGGTCGGTGCGGCCGGGTGACCTGTACGCGGCGCTCCCCGGCGCCACGGTGCACGGTGCCCGGTTCGCCGAGCAGGTGGTCCGCAGCGGTGCCGTCGCCCTGCTCACCGACCCCGCGGGCGCCTCGCTCGCCGCGGCCGCCCCGGGCCGGGACGACGTCGCGGTGCCCCTCGTCGTGGTCGAGGACCCCCGCGGCGTCCTCGGCGAGGTCGCCGCCCAGGTCTACGACCGCCCGGCGGAGCACCTGCTCCTGCTCGGCATCACGGGCACCAACGGCAAGACCACCACCTGCTACCTGCTCGAGGCGGCGCTGCGCTCGGCCGGACGCACGACCGGCCTGGTGGGCACCGTCGAGACCCGGATCGGCGACCGGCGGGTGCCCAGCGTGCGCACCACGCCGGAGTCGCCCGACCTGCAGGCGCTGCTGGCCGTGATGCGCGAGCAGCACGTCCAGGTGTGTGCGATGGAGGTCTCGAGTCACGCGCTCGCGCTGCACCGGGTGGACGGGATCTGTTACGACGTCGCGGGTTTCACCAACCTGTCGCAGGACCACCTGGACTTCCACCCCGACCTCGAGCACTACTACGCAGCCAAGGCGTCGCTGTTCACCGCGCACCGCAGCCGGCAGGGCGTGGTCTGCGTCGACGACGCCTGGGGACGCCGGCTGGCCGACGACGCCGTGGCCGGCGGCGTCCCCGTCCTCACCGTCTCGACCCCCGCCCACGACGACCCCGAGAGCACCAGCGCGGGTGTGAGCACGCCCGACTGGCGCGCCGTCGAGCTCGAGCCGGGGCCGGACGGCGTCGGCACCGCGTTCGTTCTGCTCGGTCCCGGTGACGAGCGCTGGGACCTCGTGAGCCCCCTGCCGGGGGAGTTCAACGTCGCCAACACCGCGGTCGCCGCCCTCGTGCTGCGGCTGGCCGGCCTCGACGTCGCCGCGGTCGCGACAGGCCTGGCCGGCGCCGGTGGCGTGCCCGGCCGGATGGAGGTCGTGGTCGCGCCGGCGGGTTCCCCGACCGGGCTGCCGCTGACGGTCGTCGACTACGCCCACACCCCTTCGGCCGTGGGGGTCGCCCTGCGGGCGCTGCGCCCCCGCACCGCCGGCCGGCTCGTCGTGGTGCTCGGGGCCGGCGGCGACCGCGACGCGGGCAAGCGTGCGGCGATGGGGTCGGCGGCGGCGGAGGTGGCCGACGTCGTCGTCGTCACCGACGACAACCCCCGGTCCGAGGACCCCGCCACGATCCGGGCCGCCGTGCTCGTGGGAGCCCACGAGCAGGCGGCGCGGGCCGTCCTCGACGGTCGCCCGGTCACGGTGCTGGAGGTGGGGGACCGGCAGCTGGCCGTCGCCACGGCCCTGCGGCACGCAGCCGAGGTCGCGGGCAGCACGCTGCTGGTCGCCGGCAAGGGCCACGAGACCGGGCAGGAGGTCGCCGGCACGGTGCACCCCTTCGACGACCGTGAGGTGCTGGCGGGCCTGCTCGCGTCCGGCCTCGCGTCCGGAGGTGGCCTCGGGTGATCCCGCTGACGCTGCACGAGGTGCTGACCGCCACCGGCGGCCGGCTGGTCCCCCCGCCCGGCAGCACCGACGAGCAGGCGCAGCAGCTGGTGGTCCACGGCCCGGTCGTCACCGACTCGCGGCTGAGCGGTCCCGGAGGGCTGTACGTCGCCCGCCCCGGCGAGCAGGTCGACGGGCACGACTTCGTCGGTCCCGCCCACGCAGCCGGGGCCGTCGTCGCGCTGGTGCAGCGCGAGGTCGACGTCCCGGTCGCGCAGGTCGTGGTCCCCGACACCGAGACCGCGTTCGGCCTGTTGGCCCGCGACGTCGTCGAGGCGGCCGGCAAGGACCTCGTCGTCGTGGCCGTCACCGGGTCGTCCGGGAAGACCAGCACCAAGGACCTGCTCGCCCACGTCCTGGCCGGGCTCGGGCCGACGGTAGCGGCGCAGGAGTCGTACAACTCCGAGATCGGCGTCCCCCTCACGGTCTGCCGCACGGAGCCGGGCACGCGGTTCCTCGTCGTCGAGATGGGGGCGCGGGGGGCCGGGCACCTGCAGTACCTCGCGACGATCGCCCCGCCGGACATCTCCGTGGTGCTCAACGTCGGTCACGCCCACGCAGGCGAGTTCGGGTCGATCGAGGCCGTGCAGCAGGCCAAGTCCGAGCTGGTGCAGGCGCTCACCTCCACGGGCACCGCCGTGCTCAACCTCGACGACCCCCGGGTCGCGTCGATGCGCCGGGTCGCCGACCGGGTCGGCGCCCGGGTGGTCGGCACCAGCCGCGCCAACGGCTCGGTCGCCGAGGTGCGGGGCGACGACGTCACCCTCGACGACGAGGGGCGCGCGTCCTTCGTCCTGGTCAGCGACCTCGACGGCGCGGGCGGTCGCGCCCCGGTGCGGCTCGGGCTGCACGGCGAGCACCACGTGGCGAACTCCCTCGCCGCCGCCGCGGTCGCGCTGCTCCTCGGGGGGCGGGTCGAGCAGGTCGCCGACCTGCTCTCCTCGGCCCGGACGGTGAGCCGCTGGCGGATGGAGGTCACCCACCGCCCGGACGGCGTCACGGTCGTCAACGACGCCTACAACGCCAACCCGGACTCGATGCGTGCCGCGCTCAAGGCGCTGGTCTCGATGCGCCGGGCGGGCGGCCGCACCTGGGCGGTGCTCGGCGGCATGCTCGAGCTGGGCGAGGAGTCGGTCCGGCTGCACGACGAGCTCGGGCGCCTGGCCGTCCGGCTCGACGTCTCGCGCGTCGTCGCGGTCGGCGACGGCGCCCGCGCGATCCACACCGGAGCGGTGATGGAGGGTTCCTGGGGCGAGGAGTCGGCGTGGGTGCCCGACGCCGACGCCGCCTTCGAGCTGCTGCACGACGAGCTGCGCCCCGGTGACGTCGTCCTGCTGAAGTCCTCGCGCGACAGCGGTCTGCGGTGGCTGGGGGAGCGTGTCGCCGCCGACACCGCGTCCCCGGCTGCCACCCTTGACGTCGGGCGGGACGAGGGGTCGGCCGAGGGGTCGACCGGTGGGTCGGCCGACGAGCAGGAGGGCGGGCGATGAGGGCGGTCCTGGCGTCGGCGGCGATCGCGCTGGTGCTCTCGCTGTTCGGGACCCCGCTCTACATCAGGTTCCTCGTGCGCCGCGGGTACGGGCAGTTCATCCGCGACGACGGCCCCACCTCGCACCACACCAAGCGCGGGACCCCCACCATGGGTGGCGCCATCATCATCGCCGCCACGCTCGGCGCCTACGCGGTCGCGCACGTGGTCACCGGTGCCCCCGTGACGATGTCGGCCGTCCTGGTGCTGTTCCTCATGACCGGGCTGGGGGTCGTCGGCTTCCTCGACGACTTCATCAAGATCTCCCGACAACGCAGCCTCGGCCTGCGCACGGTGCCCAAGCTGATCGGGCAGTCCCTCGTGGCGATCGTGTTCGCCGTGCTGGCGCTGCAGTTCCCGAACGAGCAGTACCGCACGCCCGCGTCCACCTCGGTCTCGGTGATCCGCGACACCGGGTTCGACCTCGCCTTCGCCGGACCGGTCGTGGGGCTGCTGCTGTTCGTCCTGTGGGCGCAGGTGATCGTCGCGGCGGCCAGCAACGGCGTGAACCTCACCGACGGTCTCGACGGTCTCGCCACCGGTGCCGCGACGATGGTCGCCGGCGCCTTCGTCCTGATCGGCATCTGGGAGTCGGGCCAGTCCTGCCAGATCATCGAGGTGGCAGGGCCCAACTGCTACGAGGTGCGGGACCCCCTCGACCTCGCCGTCGTGGCCGCCGCGGTGATGGGCGCCTGCTTCGGCTTCCTGTGGTGGAACGCCTCGCCCGCCAAGATCTTCATGGGCGACACCGGCTCGCTGGCCCTGGGCGGCGTCCTGGCCGGCCTGGCGATCACGACCCGCACCGAGCTGCTGCTCGTCGTCCTGGCCGGCCTGTTCGTCATCATCACGCTCTCGGTGATGATCCAGGTGGGCTCGTTCAAGCTCACCGGGAAGCGGGTGTTCCGGATGGCCCCGCTGCAGCACCACTTCGAGCTGGCCGGGTGGGCCGAGGTCACCATCGTGATCCGGTTCTGGATCGTCGCCGGCCTGTTCGTCGCGCTGGGCCTCGGCCTGTTCTACGCCGAGTGGGTGGTGACCTCGTGAGGGCACCGGCCGCCGGACGGCTGCGGTGAGGGACGCGCACGGTCTCGACCACGCCGACGCCGACTGGGACGGCCTGCGCGTGGTGGTGGCGGGTCTCGGCATCTCCGGGTTCGCCGCGGCCGACGCCCTCCTGCAGCGCGGGGCCGCTGTCGTGGTCGTCGACGAGCGCTCGCCCGCCGACCCCGGTCACGGGGAGCAGATCGCCCGCGACGCCGAGCTGGTCGACGTCCTCGGCGGCGTGACCCTGCTCGGCCCCGGGTCGTCGGCCCGGCTGCCCGAGGTGGCCGGACGCGGGCCCGACCTCGTCCTCACCTCTCCCGGCTGGCGTCCCGACGCGCCGATGCTGCTCGGCGCCGCCACGGCCGGCGTCCCGGTGTGGGGCGAGGTCGAGCTGGCCTGGCGGCTCCGGCCGCGCACGGGAGCGGCGCCCTGGCTCACGATCACCGGCACCAACGGCAAGACCACCGCGGTGAAGATGCTCGAGGCGATGCTGCTGGCGTCCGGCCGCCGGGCCCTCGCGGTCGGCAACGTCGGCACGCCGCTGCTGCAAGCCGTCGTCGGCCCGCAGGGGTACGACGTCCTGGCGGTCGAGCTCTCCAGCTTCCAGCTGCACTGGTCGTCCTCGCTGCGCCCGCAGGCCAGCGCGTGCCTCAACCTCGCGCCCGACCACGTCGACTGGCACGGCTCGTACCAGGCCTACCGCGACGCCAAGGCCCGCGTGTACGCGAGCACCGAGCGGGCCTGCGTCTACAACGTCCAGGACGAGGCGACCGAGCAGATGGTCCGGGACGCCGACGTCGTCGACGGCGCGCGGGCGATCGGCTTCACCACGGGGGTACCGGGCCTGTCGATGCTCGGTGTCGTCGACGACGTGCTGTGCGACAGGGCGTTCGTCGCGGAGCGTCGGCACAGCGCGGTCGAGCTCGCGACGCTGGAGGACCTGCGGCACGCGGGCGGCGGCGTGGTCGCGCCCCACACGGTCCAGAACGCGCTCGCGGCCGCGGCCCTGGCACGTGCCCACGGCGTCTCGACGTTGGCCGTGCGAGACGGCCTGTGGGGCATGCGTCCCGAGCCGCACCGGATCACCACCGTCACCACGGCCGAGCAGGTCACGTGGGTCGACGACTCCAAGGCCACCAACCCGCACGCGGCGGCGGCCTCGCTGCGCGCCTTCGAGCACGTCGTCTGGGTCGCCGGTGGTCTGGCCAAGGGGGCGGAGTTCGACGACCTGGTGCGGCACAACGCTTCTCGGCTTCGCGGCGTGGTGCTGATCGGGCTCGACAGGGCGTCGCTGCGCGAGGCTCTTTCACGACACGCGCCGGATGTCCCGGTGGTCGAGGTCGAGCACGCCGAGACTGTCGGCATGTCCGCCGCCGACACCGTGATGACCCGCGCCGTCGAGTCCGCCGCCGCGCTCGCCCGGCCCGGCGACGTCGTGCTGCTCGCGCCGGCCTCGGCATCGATGGACCAGTTCGTCTCGTACGGCCAGCGCGGCGACGCCTTCGCCCGTGCCGTCCGCACCCACGTCGAGTCGCTCGCGGCGCTGTTCGACGAGGACGCCGTGACCGGGCCGGACGAGCCCGACGGCACCGACGGCACCGACGGCCCGACGGCGGGGGCCCCCTGATGGCGGTCAGCACCCCCGAGCGCACCGACGACCCCGGGCTGAGGGGCACCGTCTCGCGGCTGGGCCGGCGGCTGGCCCGGTGGGAGACCCCGGCCACCAGCTACTACCTGCTGCTCGGCGCCGTCCTGACCCTCGTGGTCTTCGGCCTGGTGATGGTGCTGTCGTCGTCCTCGGTCACCTCGATCGCGGCCAGCGGCTCGCCGTTCTCGGTGTTCTCGCGCCAGGCTGTGTTCGCGGCGATCGGGCTGCCCCTGATGTGGGGCCTGAGCCGGTTGAGCATCCGCACCTGGAAGCTGCTCGCCTGGCCGGCCCTGGCCGGCGCGGTCGGGGCCCCCCGCCAGGTGTTAAAACCCCAGGGCGTCGACGTCGGCGGCAACCTGAACTGGATCGAGGTCGCGGGGATCCGGGCGCAGCCGTCCGAGCTGCTCAAGGTCACCCTCGTGCTCTGGTGCGCCGTCGTCCTGGCCCGCAAGGGCCCGCTGCTCGCCCAGTGGCAGCATGTCGTGGTCCCCGTCGGCATCGTGGCCGGCGGCGTCCTCGGGCTCGTCCTGCTGGGCAAGGACCTCGGCACCGGCCTGGTGCTCATGCTCATCGTGGCCGTGATGCTCTTCGTCGCCGGCGTCCGCGCGCGGATGTTCGTCCTGGGCGCCGTGGCAGCGGGCGCCGTCGCGTCGGCGCTGGTGACGTCGTCCGCGAACCGGATGGAGCGCGTGGGGGCCTGGTTGTCAGGGGAGTGCGCGGACCGGTACGGCATCTGCCTGCAGCCCATCCACGGCGAGTGGGCGCTGGCCTCGGGCGGCTGGTGGGGTGTCGGCCTCGGCGCCAGCCGGGAGAAGTGGTCCTGGCTGCCGGAGGCCCACAACGACTTCATCTACGCGATCATCGGCGAGGAGCTCGGCCTGCCCGGGACCCTCGCGGTGCTGGGCCTGCTCGCCGTGATCTGCGTGGCGGGGCTTCGCGTCGTCCAGCGGCACGAGGACCCGTTCGTCAAGATCGCCACGGCCGGTGTCATCGCGTGGGTGGTCGGGCAGGGGCTGGTCAACGTCGGGGTGGTCCTCGGTCTGCTGCCCGTCATCGGCGTCCCGCTGCCGCTGGTCTCCAGCGGAGGTTCGGCGCTGATCACGACGCTGATGGGGCTCGGCATGGTGCTGGCGTTCGCCCGGCAGGAGCCGGGTGCCGATGACGCCCTGGCTGCCCGCGCGGGCGTCGTCCGCCGGTCCCTGGCCGTCGTTGGCTCGCGGGGGTCGGCCGGGCGGGGGAGCGACGCCCGGGGCCGACGATGAGCGACCCGGCGGCACCGACCGGTGCCTCCGACGGCGCCGCCAGCGGTCGTGCCCTCTCGGTGCTGCTCGCCGGCGGCGGGTCCGCGGGGCACGTCAGCCCGATGCTCGCCCTCGCCGACGCGCTCGTGCGCCGCGACCCCGCCACCCGGATCACCGCGCTCGGCACGGCGGAGGGGCTGGAGTCGAGGTTGGTGCCGCAGCGCGGCTACCGGCTCGTCACGATCGCCAAGGTGCCGCTGCCACGCGGGCTCGGGGTCGACCTGCTCCGCGTCCCCGGACGGCTCAAGGGTGCGGTGGAGGCCGCTGCCCGTGCGATCACCGAGGCCGGGGCCGATGTCGTCGTGGGCATGGGCGGGTACGTCAGCCCGCCCGCCTACCTGGCGGCGCGGCGGCTCGGCGTCCCGATCGTGGTGCACGAGCAGAACACCCGGGCCGGTGTGGCCAACCGGCTCGGCGCGCGCCTGACCCGCTTCGTCGCCACCACCTTCGAGGGCACCCGGCTGCCGCACGCGGTCCGGCTCGGCATGCCGTTGCGGCGCGAGGTCTCGCAGCTGGACCGGGCGGCGCTGCGCGCCGAGGCCCGCGGGCACTTCGGCCTCGACCCCGACGCGCCCACGCTGCTCGTGACTGGCGGTTCCCTCGGCGCGCAGCGGCTCAACGAGGCGGTGCACGCGGCCGGTCGCGACCTGCTCGCCGCCGGCGCCGGCGTGCTGCACCTCACCGGCGACGGCAAGGCGGTCCCCGAGCAGCCGGGCCCGTCCGCCTCGTCGGCCCGGTACGTGATCCGCGAGTACAGCGACCGGATGGACCTCGCCTACGCCGCAGCCGATCTCGTGCTGTGCAGGGCCGGGGCCAGCACCGTCTGCGAGATCACGACGGTGGGCCTGCCGGCGGTCTACGTCCCGCTGCCGATCGGCAACGGCGAGCAGCGGCTCAACGCCGGGCCGGTGGTCGCCGCAGGCGGGGGGCTGCTGGTCGACGACGCCGACCTCACCGCCGACCGGCTGCGCGCCACCGTGATCCCCCTCCTCGGCGACCCCGCCCGGCTGAAGGCGATGGCCGACGCCGCGCTCGGCACCGCGGTGCTCGACGCCGACGAGCGGCTGGCCGACCTCGTGCACGAGGCCGCCGCGTCCCGTCCTCGCCGGGACGCCGCCGTCGGGGGTGCCCGATGAGCGAGCGAGCCATCAGCACCCCGTTCGACCTCGCGACCGAGGTCCGACCGGCCGAGGAGCTCGCGCCGCTGCACTTTCTCGGCATCGGCGGCATCGGCATGTCGGGCATCGCCCGGATCATGCTGGCCCGCGGCCTGGCCGTCTCCGGCAGCGACGGCAAGGACGTCCCCGTCCTGGAGGCGCTGCGCGCCGTCGGGGCCCGGGTCGAGGTCGGCTTCGAGGCCGCACGGCTCGAGGGCGTCCGCACGGTGGTGGCGTCGTCGGCGATCCGGGCCGACAACCCCGAGCTGGTCGCCGCCCGCGAGGCCGGGCTGACCGTGCTGCACCGGTCCCAGGCGCTGCAGTCGCTGATGCTCGCGCACCGAGCCGTGGCCGTCGCGGGTACGAACGGCAAGACCACGACGTCGTCGATGCTCACCGTCCTGCTGCAGGTGGCCGGTCGTGACCCCTCGTTCGCGCTCGGCGGCGAGCTCGTCGGCGCCGGCACCAACGGCCACGCCGGGTCGGGGGAGGTCTTCGTCGCGGAGGCCGACGAGTCCGACTCCTCGTTCCTGGTCTACACCCCCGAGGTCTCGGTCGTCACGAACGTTCAGGCCGATCACCTCGACCACTACGGCACCGCCGAGAAGGTGGTCGAGGCGTTCGAGGCGTTCGCCGACCGGCTCGGACCCGCGGGCACCCTGGTCGCCTGCGCCGACGACCCGGGCTCGGCCGCGCTCGCGCAGCGCTCGCGGGACCTCGGCCGTCGCGTCGTCACCTGGGGCACCGACCCCGGGTCCGACGTCGTCATCGAGGGCGTCCGGCTGGTCGAGGGTCGCTCCCGCTTCACCCTGCGCGAGCGCTCGGGACCCGCCCCGCTCGGCGGCGACGCCACCGCCGGGCCCGAGACCTGGCTGCAGGTGCCGGGCCTGCACAACGTGCTGGACGCCGCCGGCGCCTACGTCGCCGCCCGCGTGCTGGGCATCGGCGCCGGTCCGGCGCGCGAGGGCCTGGCGGCCTTCACCGGCACCCGACGCAGGTTCGAGGCCCGCGGCGAGGCGGCCGGTGTGCGGGTCTACGACGACTACGCCCACAACCCGGCGAAGGTCGCCGCCGCCGTGGCCACCGGGCGCCAGGTCGCCGGCACCGGACGGCTGCTCGTGGTCTTCCAGCCGCACCTGTACAGCCGGACCCTGTCGTTCGCCGCCGAGTTCGGCCGGGCCCTGTCGGGGGCCGACGAGGTCGTCGTGATGGACGTGTACGCCGCCCGCGAGGACGCCGTCCCCGGTGTGACCGGTGCGCTGGTCGCCGACGAGGTCACGCTGCCGGACGGCCGGGTCGCCTACGTGCCGAGCTGGTCCGCCGTCCCGGCCGAGGTGGCCGGCCGCGCGCGCCCTGGCGACCTCGTGCTCACGGTCGGTGCGGGGGACGTCACGATGATCGGCCGGGAGGTGCTCGCCCTGCTCGACCAGGGGCGGCCCGCGCCCGGCAGCGCGAGGGTGGTCGAACCATGAGCCCCCGTCCCACCCAGCCCGTGCGCCGTCCCCGCACCGAGCCAGCCCGGCGCGGTGCGCCGCCGACGGTGCCGGCCCAGGCAGCGGCCCAGGCACCGATCCAGGCACCGGCCCAGGCAGCGCCGACGCCGGCGAGGAGAAGGCCCGCCGCAGCCAAGCCTGCAGCCGAGCCCACAGCCAAGCCCACAGCCGAGCTCGCCGCCGGGACGCCGGAGCCCGGCGCTGCGAAGCCCGCCACCCGCCGGGCCGCGGGTCGGCCCACGGCGCCGTCCCGCGCGACCGGCCGTGCTGCGAGGACGCGCACGCGTCCCTCGCCCCCGCGGACGTCCGCGCCCGGTGCGGGCCGACCCACCGCACCCCGGCCGCGGGCCGGTGCGGGGTCCGACACCACCGCGGTGCCGACCGCGCTCCCCGCCATGACGCCCGCCACCTCGCGGACCCGGGCCCTGCAGGCCCTCTACCTCGACCGCGTCTCGAACGGGTCGGTCGGACGGTTCGCGGCCCGCGCCCGACACCGTCGCTGGACGACGTGGCGGCCGCTGGCCGTGGTGCTCGGCCTCCTCGCGCTGCTCGGCCTGGTGGGATGGGTGGTGGGCTTCTCGCCGTTGCTCAGCGCGCGCGAGGTCCAGCTGGTGGGGGCCGACCGCGTCACCCAGGCCGAGGTCGACGCGCTCGTCGCCCCGGAGATCGGGCGGCCGCTGTCCCGGCTGGACGCCGACGCCGTCCGGTCGCGGGTCGAGGCGCTCCCCGAGGTGGAGTCGGTGCAGGTGCTGCGGGTGTGGCCCTCGACCGTCGAGGTCCGGGTCACCGAGCGGGTCCCGGTCGCGGCCGTCCCCGATCCCGGCGGGTTCTCCTTGGTCGACGCCGCCGGCGTCCCGGTCGAGCTCGTCGCCGAGCCGCCGACCGGGCTCCCGGTGGTCAGCGCGGAGACCGTCACCGCGGGCGACGACGCCCTGCTCGCGGCTGTCCGGGTGCTCGAGGCGCTGCCCGCCGCGCTGAGCGACCAGGTCACCGGCACGACGGCCGGCACCCCCGACTCGGTGCAGCTCGCCCTCGCCTCGGGGGCGCGGGTGGTGTGGGGGAGCCCGGACGAGTCCGACCGCAAGGCCGCCGTCCTGCTGGTGCTCCTCGCCACCCCGGCGAAGGTCTACGACGTCTCCGCGCCCGGCACCCCGGTCACCCGCTGACAGCAGGGGTCGGCGTCGGAAATCTCGCCGTCGCGCGGCGTGTCTGCATGGTTCCCCACGGCCGGACGCCTAACTTCTGTGTGGTCAGCAGGTTGACATAACTATAACCCTCTAGTTGAGGGTGAAGGTCCCAGGACCCCCGCAGAACCCCCGCAACGACCCCCAGCACCCAGGAAGAGGCACACCGTGGCAGCACCGCAGAACTACCTGGCGGTCATCAAGGTCGTCGGCGTCGGCGGCGGCGGTGTCAACGCCGTCAACCGGATGATCGACGTCGGCCTGAAGGGCGTGGAGTTCATCGCCATCAACACCGACGCGCAGGCCCTGCTCATGAGCGACGCCGACGTCAAGCTCGACG
>JBBQSN010000084.1:0-15194 GCA_038213835.1 Actinomycetales bacterium | reverse complement strand
CCCGGCCAGCGCCCCGCCCCGGTCGAGGACGACGAGCGTCCCGCGGCCGCCGCGTCGAGCGAGCGGCCGGCGGGCGATCGCCCGTCGGGCGAACGTCCGAGCGGCGACCGCCCCACGGGTGAGCGTCCCGGGGGGCCCCGTCCGGGTGCTGCTCGTCCGGGCAACAACCCGTTCGCGACCTCGCAGGGGATGCCCCGCCCCGGTCAGCGTCCCGCTGCCGGCAGTGATCGTCCGGGTGGTCCGCGCCCGCCGGCCGGTGCCGGTGGTCCGCGTCCCGGCGGTCCGCGCCCCAACCCGGGGATGATGCCCGGTCGCTCCACCGTGGGTCGTCCTGGTGCCCCGGCCGGCCCGGGTGGTCCCGGCGGCCGCGCCCGTCCCGGCGGTGCCGGTGGCGGTGCCGGTGCCGGTCGTCCCGGCGGCGGCGGTGGTGGCTTCGGTGGTGGCGGTGGCCGTCCCGGTGGTGGTCCCCCCGGCGGCGGTGGCGGCTTCGGCAAGGGCAACCGCGGTCGCGGCGGCACGCAGGGTGCCTTCGGGCGCGCCGGTGGCCGTCCGGTCCGTGGCCGCAAGTCCAAGCGCGCGAAGCGTCAGGAGTTCGACGCCCAGGCGCCGCCCGCGATGGCCGGCTCCAGCGTCCCCCACGGCGACGGCAGCACGGTCATCCGGATCCGGCGCGGCTCGTCGCTGAACGACTTCGCCGAGCGCATCGACGCCAACCCCGCGGCGCTGGTGACGGTCCTGATCCACCTCGGAGAGATGGCGACCGCCACCCAGTCCCTGGACGAGGACACGTTCCAGCTGCTCGGGAACGAGCTGGGCTACGACATCCACCTGGTATCGCCGGAGGACGAGGAGCGCGAGCTCTTCGAGTCCTTCAACATCGACCTCGAGGCCGAGGCCGAGGCCGAGACCGACGAGGACCTCGAGTCCCGTCCGCCCGTCGTCACCGTCATGGGCCACGTCGACCACGGAAAGACCCGGCTGCTGGACGCCATCCGCAAGGCCGACGTCCTGTCGGGCGAGGCGGGCGGCATCACCCAGCACATCGGCGCGTACCAGGTGCGCACCGACCACGAGGGCGCCGAGCGGGCGATCACGTTCATCGACACCCCGGGCCACGAGGCGTTCACCGCCATGCGTGCCCGTGGTGCCAAGGTCACCGACATCGCGGTCCTCGTGGTGGCGGCCGACGACGGCGTGATGCCCCAGACGATCGAGGCGCTCAACCACGCCCAGGCGGCGAACGTCCCGATCGTGGTGGCCATCAACAAGATCGACGTCGAGGGCGCCAACCCGGACAAGGTCAAGCAGCAGCTCACCGAGTACAACCTGGTCGCCGAGGAGTACGGCGGCGAGACGATGTTCGTCCCGGTCTCTGCCAAGCAGGGCCAGAACATCGACCAGCTGCTCGACGCGATCCTGCTGACCGCCGACGCCGCCCTCGACCTGCGGGCGATCGTCGACAAGGACGCTCGCGGTGTGGCCATCGAGGCCCACCTGGACAAGGGTCGTGGTGCCACCGCGACCGTCCTGGTCCAGTCCGGATCGTTGCGCGTCGGCGACGCGATCGTCGCCGGTGCGGCGCACGGCCGGGTCCGGGCGATGCATGACGAGCACGGCGAGAGCGTCGAGGTCGCGGGCCCGTCCCGTCCGGTCACGGTGCTCGGTCTGCAGTCGGTGCCCGGCGCGGGCGACACGTTCATCGTCGCCCCCGACGACCGCACCGCCCGGCAGATCGCCGAGCGTCGCGAGGCTGCCGACCGCGCTGCGGTTCTGGCCAAGCGCCGCAAGCGGATCAGCCTCGAGGACCTCACCGAGGCGCTCGCGGCCGGTCGGATCGAGACGCTCAACCTCATCCTCAAGGGCGACGTGGCCGGTTCGGTCGAGGCGCTCGAGGAGTCGCTGCTCAAGATCGAGGTCGAGGGCGAGGTCGAGCTGCGGATCATCCACCGCGGCGTGGGTGCGATCACCCAGAACGACGTCAACCTGGCCACGGTCGACAACGCGATCGTGATCGGCTACAACGTGCGTCCCGCCGAGCGGGTCGCCGAGCTGGCCGACCGCGAGGGCGTCGACCTGCGGTTCTACTCGGTGATCTACAACGCCATCGAGGAGGTCGAGAGCGCGCTCAAGGGCATGCTCAAGCCGGAGTACGAGGAGGTGCAGCTCGGTACCGCCGAGGTGCGCGAGGTCTACCGCTCCTCCAAGTTCGGCAACATCGCGGGGTGCCTGATCCGGTCGGGTCTGGTGCGCCGCAACTCCAAGGCGCGTCTGGTGCGAGACGGCACGGTCGTGGGCGACAACCTCGCGATCGAGTCGCTGCGGCGGTTCAAGGACGACGCCACCGAGGTCCGTGAGGGCTACGAGTGCGGTATCGGTCTGGGGTCGTTCAACGACATCCGGGTCGACGACGTGATCGAGACCTTCGAGATGCAGGAGAAGAAGCGAGCCTGATCGCACCGGTCCGGTCCCGTCGCCCGTCGACGGGGCCGGGCCGTCCTGCTGCCCGCAGGGCGTGCGAGCGGGACGCCGTCCGAGAGGGGAACGCCCGTGGTGGTCGGCTCGTTGCGGCTGGACGTGCTGCTCGGTGACGTCCACTCGCTCAAGCACAAGCGCGCCGTGCTGCGGCCGCTGCTGGCGGGCCTGCGTCGGTTCGAGGTCAGCGCCGCCGAGACCGGCGACCAGGACCTGCACCGCCGTGCCGAGGTCGGCGTCGGCGTGGTCGGGGGCGACCCCACCCACGTGCGCGAGGTGCTGGAACGGTGCGAGAGGCTGGTCGCCGCCCACCCCGAGATCGAGCTGCTCTCGGCCCGGACGCGGGTCTG
The DNA here is from genome assembly GCA_038213835.1 of Actinomycetales bacterium. GTDB lineage: Bacteria > Actinomycetota > Actinomycetes > Actinomycetales > CAWJMD01 > JBBQSN01. Next base: position 12,372 of record JBBQSN010000084.1, on the reverse strand, counting down.
GGACGACGACGACGAGTGAGATCCACCCGCACGAGCGGGCGACGAGAGCACGACGAGCGAGGAGCAGGCGATGAGCGACAAGGCCCGGGCCAGGAAGCTGGCCGACCGGATCAAGGTGGTCGTGGCCGAGACCCTCGAGCGGCGGGTCAAGGATCCGCGCCTGGGTTTCATCACCATCACCGACACCCGGGTCACCGGTGACCTCCAGCACGCCACCGTCTTCTACACCGTCTTCGGCGACGAGACGGAGAAGGCCTCCACCGCAGCGGCCCTGGAGAGCGCGAAGGGCAAGCTGCGCTCCGAGGTCGGCAAGGCCGTCGGCATCCGGCTGACTCCGTCGCTGGAGTTCATCCCGGACGCCGTGCCGGAGAACGCCGCCTCGATCGCCGACCTGCTGCGGATCGCGGCCGACAAGGACGCCGAGGTCGCCGCGATCGCGCACGGCAAGACCTACGCCGGCGAGGCTGACCCGTACCGCCACCCCGAGCTGGAGGGCGTCGAGCTCGACGAGGACGCCGACGACCCTGTCGCCGAGTCCGACGGGTCCGAGGACGACCCGGACGACGACGACCCGTCGTGACCGACGGCCTGGTGCTCGTCGACAAGCCGGTCGGCTGGACGAGCCACGACGTGGTCGCGCGGGTCCGGCGGCTGACGGGCACCCGCAAGGTGGGCCACGCCGGCACCCTGGACCCGATGGCGACGGGCGTGCTCGTGGTGGGCGTCAACCGGGCCACCCGGCTGCTGACGTACCTGGTGGGGGCTGACAAGACCTACACGGCGACCGTGCGGCTCGGGGTCACGACCGTCACCGACGACGCCGAGGGCGAGCCGACGTCGGTGAGCGACGCCGCAGGTGTCGACGAGACCGCGGTGCGCACCGGGGTCAGGGCCCTGACCGGGCCGATCGAGCAGGTGCCGAGCTCGGTGAGCGCGATCAAGGTCGACGGGAAGCGGTCCTACGCCCGGGTCCGCGCCGGGGAGGACGTCGCTCTCGCGGCACGTCCGGTGACCGTGCACCGGTTCGAGGTGCTGGGACTGCGGCCGGGGACCCACGACGGGACGGCCGTCGTCGACGTCGAGGTGGAGGTGGAGTGCTCGTCGGGCACCTACGTGCGGGCGCTTGCCCGTGACCTCGGCGCCGGGCTGGGCGTGGGCGGTCACCTGACAGCGCTTCGCCGCACCCGGGTGGGGCCGTACGGCATCGAGCGCGCCCGCACCCTGGACCAGCTCGAGGAACGGTTCGACCTGCTCCCCTCGGCCGAGGCGGCCCGGGCCGCGTTCCCGGTGCGCGAGCTGAGCGCCGACGAGGCCACGGCCCTGTCGTTCGGCAAGCGGCTGACTCCGTCCGGCCTCGGCGAGGGACCGGTCGCGGCGATCGCCCCGGACGGGACCCTGGTCGCCCTGGTCGGCGACCGGGGCAGCTCGGCCCGACCGCTGCTGGTGCTGGCCCCTGCCGGCTGAGCCGTCGGCCACCTCGTCCGGGCGCCCGGGACAGCCGTCACGGCATCGCGCTGCGTGGGGCCGAAACGGCCTCAGGCGCGACCGACCGTGCTCTCGCGGACCAGGAGGCGGTGGCCGACGGTGACCTCGCGCGGCGGCCCGGTGTCGCTGCCGTCGATCCGGCGGGAGAGCAGGTCGAGCGCCTCGCGGGCCAGCGACCTGAGGTCGGGGCTCACGGTGGTGAGCGAGGGCACGCTGAACTCGCCGTCCTCGATGTCGTCGAAACCGACCACCGCGACGTCGTCCGGCACCCGGACGCCGCGCAGCGCCAGCGTCCGCATCGCTCCGAGCGCGAGCTGGTCGTTGAAGCAGAACAGCGCGTCCGGAGCGCGGTCGAGGCAGAGCAGGCGCTCGGCCGCCGCCGCGCCGCTGCGGCGGTCGAACTGCTCGACGCTCGCCACGAGCTCTGCGGACGTCGGCACGCCGGCGGCCTCGTGCGCCTCGCGCCAGCCCTGCAGCCGGAGCCGGGCGGTGCCGGCGCTCGCGTGCTCCTGCGCCCCCACCGCCGCGATCCGGCGCCGGCCGAGCCCCAGCAGGTGCTCGGTGGCCTCCCGGGCTGCACCGACGTTGTCGATGGCCACGTGGTCGTCGGGACCGTCGAAGACCCGCTCGCCGAGCAGGACGATGGGCACGGTGGGTCGGCGTCCCTCCAGGTCGAGGGCGCCGAGCCCCAGCGGGCTGAGCACGACGCCGTCGACCAGGTGCGAGCCGGCGCCGGCCATGATGTCGATCTCGCGCTCGACCGCGCCGTCGGTCTGGTCGATCAGCACGGTCCACCCGTGCGCGGCGGCGGCCGTGATGGTGGCGCGGGCCAGGGCGGAGAAGTACGCGGCGTCCAGCGCCGGGACGGCCAGAGCCACGACGCCGGTGCGGCCCTGCCGCAGGTGCCGGGCCGACAGGTTGGGCCGGTAGCCGAGCTGGATCAGGCTGCGCTCGACCCGCTCCCGGGTGGGCGGGGAGACCCGCACGGTGCCGCGGACCACGTTGGAGACCGTCTTGACGGACACGCCCGCGTGCTCGGCGACCTGCTTGAGGCCCACCCGGGACGCTCCAGCGGTGCTCACGCCCGCCACGCTACCTCGCGTCCCCGCACGCCGCCCCGGCGCGCCGTCCGGGCCCGCCGGGCCGTCCGCCGACCTCGACCCATCGCTATACAACGTTGGAACGAGACGGTAGGAATGTCACATGGTTTCCCAGGCGACGGTACGGGTCTCCCCCGACGAGGTGCGCGGCGTCATCGACCGCCGCCTGTTCGGCTCCTTCGTCGAGCACATGGGCAGGTGCGTCTACACCGGCATCTACGAGCCGGACCACCCGACCGCGGACCGTGAGGGCTTCCGGACCGACGTGGCGGAGCTGGTGCGCGAGCTCGGCCCGACCCTGCTGCGCTACCCGGGTGGCAACTTCGTCTCCAGCTACAGGTGGGAGGACGGCGTCGGCCCGCGCGAGGAGCGGCCCACTCGGCTCGACCTCGCGTGGCGGGGGATCGAGCCGAACGAGGTGGGGCCGAACGAGTTCATCCCCTGGGCCCGCTCGGTCGGCGCCGAGCCCATGATGGCGGTCAACCTGGGCACGCGGGGCGTGCACGCGGCGATGGACGTGCTGGAGTACACCAACCACCCCGGCGGCACCTACCTGTCCGACCTGCGCGCGGCGCACGGCTCCAAGGAGCCGCACGACGTGAAGCTGTGGTGCCTCGGCAACGAGCTCGACGGCCCGTGGCAGATGGGGAGCAAGACCGCCGGCGAGTACGGTCGCCTGGCGCACGAGACCGCGAAGGCGATGCGGATGGTCGACCCGTCGATCGAGCTGGTCGCGGTGGGCAGCTCGAACCACCGGATGCCCACGTTCGGCGCCTGGGAGCGCACCGTCCTGGAGCACACCTACGACCAGGTCGACCACCTCTCGCTGCACGCCTACTACGAGGAGCTCGAGGGCGACCGCGCCAGCTTCCTCGCCAGCGCCGCCGACATGGACTCGTTCATCGAGGAGGTCGTGGCGATCGCCGACCAGGTCGGTGCGTCGTCGGAGTCGGACAAGAAGCTGACGCTCTCCTTCGACGAGTGGAACGTCTGGTACGAGGCGCGTTTCGTCGGCCCGTCGAACCTCGACTGGCAGCTGGCACGCCCCCTGATCGAGGACGACTACACCGCGGTCGACGCCGTCGTCGTCGGGAGCCTGATGATGTCGCTGCTCGACCACGCCGATCGGGTGGCGATCGCCTGCCAGGCCCAGCTGGTCAACGTCATCGCCCCGATCCGCACGGAGCCTGGCGGCGCGGCCTGGCGGCAGAGCGCCTTCCACCCGTTCGCGCTCACCGCCCGCCACGCGCGCGGCCACGCCCTGCGCGCCGAGATCGGTTCGCCACGGGTCGTGACGGCGCGCTACGGCGACGTCCCCGTGCTGCAGGCGACCGTCACGCACGACCCCGCGACAGGTGAGGCCTGCCTGCTGCTGGTCAACCGGGCCGAGGACGCCGCGCTGCCGGTGTCGGTCGACCTGGCCGCGTTCGGTCCGGCGACCGTGGTCGAGCACGTGCAGCTCGCCGGCGACGGCACGACCGTCAACACCCCGTCCGATCCCGACGCCGTCGCGCCGAGGCGCGTCCAGGGCACCCGGGTCGACGACGGCCGGCTCGAGACGGTGCTGCCGCCCGCGTCGTGGAGCATGCTGAGACTGGCTGTGCCGCAGGCGAAGGCGGGGAACGCGGCCTGAAGAGCGTGATCCACCGGTGATCCACCGAGGGCTCCTCGGCCGCCGCGCTCGTGCCCGAGCTGGTCGGGCGTGGCCTGCTGGGCCTACGGGCGGTGCGGTCGTCGTCCCGCCGGTGCTCCTGCTGCTCGTGGGTCTGCGGCGAACCGGCGGCAGAACCACGTCGTCGTGACGTCCTGGCCCCAGGGCGAACCCGCGTGGAACCCCGCGCATCGCGGGCCTGGGTTGTCCGTAGTGTGTGCGCCGTGGACCGGTGGACCAGCCTCGACGACGTGCCGACCGGCCACGGCCCCTCGGTCGTGGCCATCGGCAACTTCGACGGCGTCCACCGCGGCCACCGCAGCGTGCTCGTTCGGCTGATCGCCGAGGCCCGCGACCGCGCGGCCCGCGCCGTGGCGATCACGTTCGACCCGCACCCGCTCGAGGTGCTCTACCCCGACCGCGCCCCCGAGCTCATCACCGGCATGCCCACCAGGCTCGACCTGCTGGCTGCCACCGGCCTGGACGCCACGCTGGTGATGCCGTTCACGCGCGACCTGGCCGCGATGACGCCGCGCGAGTTCGTCCAGCAGGTGCTCGTCGACCGGCTGGGCACGGTCGCGGTGACGGTCGGCCGCGACATCCGGTTCGGTGTGCGCAACTCCGGTGACCTGACGCGGATGCAGGAGCTCGGCGTCGAGCTCGGGTTCGACGTCGTCGTGCTCGACGACGTCACCGGACCCGTGCACGGCGAGCCGTCCGCCGGGCGGCGCTGGTCGTCGTCGTGGGTGCGCGAGCTGCTCTCCCGCGGTGACGTCGCCTCCGCCGCCGACGTGCTGGGCCGTCCGCACCGAGTGGTGGGCGAGGTCGTGCACGGCGACCACCGCGGTCGCGAGCTCGGCTACCCCACCGCCAACCTGGCGCAGGACGCCCGGGGACTGGTGCCTCGCGACGGCGTCTACGCCGGGTGGCTGGTGCGCCTCGACCGCGACGACCAGGCCCCCGACCGCACGCTCCCGGCCGCCGTCTCGATCGGTACCAACCCCACCTTCGAGGGCACCGTGCGGCGGGTGGAGGCCTACGTGCTCGACCGCGACGACCTCGACCTGTACGGCGAGACGGTGGCGGTCGAGCTGGTGGAGCGGCTGCGCGACACCCTCACGTTCTCGGGCGTCGAGCCCCTCGTCCAGCAGATGCACCAGGACGTCGCGCAGTGCCGTCGGGTCCTGTCGGTGGTCTCGCCGGGATGAGCTCTCCCGACGGGTCCGAGGGCCCCGATGACCGCGAGAGCCCCCGCGAGGCGGCCGAAGCCTGGTTCCTGGCCCAGGGCCTGCCGTGGTTCGTCGACGCCGAGCACGACCGCGTCCAGGCCCTGCTCGTGCGGGGCCGGCTCACGCGGGTCGCCCTCCCGGCGGCGCTGCTCGCCGTCGCCGTCGGCGTCGGCTCCGGGTTCGCGTTCCACCAGCCGTCCAGCGGCCTGGCGGTCTCCGCGACCGTCGGCGGTCTCGCGGTCTTCGGCTGGGCGCTGCGTCGGCTGCGGTTCGGCCCCGTGCTCACCTGGGCGTTGCGCCGCACCCGGTCCCAGATCGGCCTGCTCGTGCCGCTGGTCACGCGCGCCCTGCCGCTGCTGCTGATCTTCACCGTCTTCTTCTTCATCAACACCGAGGTCTGGCAGGTCGCGTCGTCGCTCCCGGTCGGCGTGCTGTGGCTGGCGGTGCTGCTGTTCGCCCTGGTGGCGGTGCTGTTCCTGGTCGCGCGCCTGCCCGAGGAGGTCGCGCGCGTGGTGGGTGAGGTCGACGACGCGACCGACGGCACCGCGCTGCGCCGGGCCTGCCGTGGCACCCCGGTCGAGGCAGCCTGCGACGGGATGCTCAGCGACCTGTCGCCCGAGCAGCGCGCCTCGCTGGGCGTCCCGCTCACCCGGCTGCAGCGCACCAACCTGATGCTGGTGCTGCTCGTCGTGCAGGCCACCCAGGTGCTGCTGCTGGCCGTCGCCGTGTTCGCCTTCTTCACCCTGTTCGGCGTGGTGGCGATCCGGCCCGAGATCGTCGAGTCGTGGGTCGGGCACGAGCCGACCGGTGGTGCGCTGAGCACCCAGCTGCTGCAGGTCTCGATCTTCCTTGCGGCCTTCTCCGGCCTCTACTTCACCGTCTACGCGGTGACCGACCAGACCTACCGCGAGCAGTTCTTCACCGAGATCACGACCGAGCTCGAGCACGCCGTCGGCGTCCGGGCCGTCTACCGCGCCCTGCGCTGAGCCTGCGTCAGGCCAGCGCCGACCCGATCTCCTGGACGATCTCCGCCAGCGCCTGCCGGGCGTTCGGCGCGACGCCGGGGAAGGACAGGAACCCGTGGGGGACGCCGTCGTAGCGGGTGTACCGGGCGGCCACGCCGGCCGCGCGCAGGGCCTGGGCGTAGCGTTCGCCGTCGTCCTCGAGCGGGTCGTTGTCAGCGGTGAGCACCAGGGCGGGGGCGACGTCCGCGAGGTCGGCGAACAGCGGGCTGACCGCGGGGTCGGCGGGGCCGAGGTCGCTGCCCTCCAGATACAGCTCGAGGAACCGGTCGATGTTGCGGCGCGGCAGCACGGGGGCATCCGGGCGGGCGGCGATGGACGGCGACGACAGGGTGAGGTCCACGGCCGGGTAGACCAGCGCCTGGTGCCTCAGCGGACCGGCCGGGGCGTGCGGCCGGCCCTCACGGATGGCGTCGCGGTGGGCGATGGCGACCAGCGCCGCGAGGTTGCCGCCCGCGCTGTCGCCCGTCACGGCCATCCGGGTGGCGTCGCCACCCACCACCGAGGCGTCGTGGGCCAGCAGCCGCACCACGGCCCAGGAGTCCTCGAACGCCGCCGGCGCCGCGTGCTCGGGAGCGAGCCGGTAGTCGACCGACACCACGACCGCGCCGAGCCGCGCCGCCAGCTCGCTGCACGTCCAGTCGCTCTGCTGCAGGTTGCCGAGCACCCAGCCGCCGCCGTGCAGGTTGACGACCACCGGGGCGGCCGCCGCCGGGGTCGAGGCGTGCCGGTAGACGCGCACCGGGACGCCGGCGAGGTCGCGGTCGGTCGTGCGGACGCCCTTGGCACGGCCGCCGAGCACGGCGGTGGTGATCGGCCACCGGTACTCGTTCGCCCGGGTGCTGCGGATCCGCTCCTCGTCCATCCCCACGACGTCGAAGCGTCCGAGGGCGTGCAGGGAGGAGGTGAACGCGCGGGTGCGGGCGGGCAACGGCTGGGAGGGACGCATCCGCCCATCCGACCACGCCGGCGCACTGCTCGCCCGGCCCGCCCAGACGGGCCCGGACGGGCGGTGGGTCTAGAGCCGCAGGTCCGCCGCCGCCAGGCCGAGCAGCTCGGCCAGGCCCTCCTCGCCCTGCGCGCTGACCCGGACCGCGCGGCCCGCGCGGTCCGACCGCAGCCAGCCGCGCCGGATCAGCTCCGTGCAGAGCGCCGCCCCGGCGGCACCGGTCAGGTGCGGGCGGCGCTCGGTCCAGTCCAGGCAGGCACGGGTCTCGGCGAGGCGGCCAGGTGCCCGGCGACGCGCACGTACCGGTGCCGGCCCTGCCGCTCCTCGGTCAGCACCCCGCCGGCCACCAGCCGGGTCAGGTGCTCGCTCATCGTCGACGCCGCGACCCCAGCCTCGGCACCGAGCTCGCCGGAGGTCCGGGCCCGGCCGTCCATCAGGGCCAGGCAGACCCGGGCCGGGTGGGGTCCGCGAGCAGGGCCGCAACCCGGGCGACGGCGGAGGCGCTCACCGGCCCATCATCGCCGACACACGCTTCGGCGTCCGTCGAAGCATCCCGCCGCTAGCGTCGGTGCGTGGATGCCAACGAGATCCTGTGCGACGACACCTTCACCGTGCCAACGGTGCCCACCGGGGCCTCGGCGGACCGGGGGGTGGCGTGGCTGCGAGCGCACGTCGCCCGGTTCAGCGAGGGGGAGCGGCACCGGCGCCGGCGGGCCCTCGCCGTGCGGCTGCTCGACCGGGTCGACCCGCAGAGCCTGGGGCGGCCGGGCGACCACGTCGCCGTCCTGGCGCGGGTCCTGGGCCTGCCGGGTGCGGTGGCGCCCGACGTCCGCCTGGTCGCCTCCGCGTACCAGCCGCACCGGCCGGTCACGTCCAGGGCCGACGACGCGCTGGAGCGGCTGGTCCTCGCGTGCGGCGGACGGGGCACGGGCGGCCGCGCCCAGCAGGACGAGGAGCGCGACGAGCGCACCGCGGCCCTGGTCGGCCTCCTGGTCCAGGCCTGCGACGCGACGGCTGCGCTCGTGGCCGGCGTCGAGCCGCCCGTCCCCACGACCCGCAGGATCGCTCCGGACGGCGGCACGGTCGAGGTGCCGCTGGACGCCGCGCCGTTCGGGGCCGGCCGGCACGCGTGCCCTGGCCGCGAGCACGCGCTGGCGCTGGCCCGGGGCGGCACCACCTTCCACCGGCTGCACCACGGCCCCGACCCGCTCGTGCTCCCCAACGCCTGGGACATGGCCTCCGCCGCGGCCCTGGTGCGCGCCGGTTTCACCGCCGTCGGCACCACGAGCCTCGGGGTCGCGGCCTCGCACGGCCTCCCGGACGGCGCCGGGGCCAGCCGCGAGGCCACCGTCTACCTGGCCCGCCGGCTGGTCGACCTGCCCGTCCCGGTGACGGTCGACGTCGAGGCCGGGTTCGCCGACCCGGGCGGCGTGGCCGCCGAGCTGTGGGAGGCCGGGGTCGCGGGGGTGAACGTCGAGGACGGGCGGGGGAGGGCGCTGGCCGACCTGGGCGACCAGGCCGCCGTGGTCGCCGCCATGAAGGCCGCCGCCCCCGGGCTGTTCGTCAACGCCAGGACCGACACGCACTGGCTCGGGGTCGACCACGGCAGCACGCTCGAGCGCGTCCGGGCCTACGTCGACTGCGGGGCGGACGGGGTGTTCGTCCCGGGACTGCAGGACGAGGGTGCGATCGCGGCGCTCGTCGAGGCGCTCCCGGTGCCCCTCAACGTGCTGGCGCACTCGACGGCGTCCCGGTTGGGCGAGCTGGGGGTGCGGCGGATCAGCACCGGCTCGCTGCTCTACCGGCGGGCCCTGGCGGCCGCGGTGGGCGCGGCGCAGGTCGTGCGCGACGGCGGCCCGGTGGCCGACCTGGCCTCGGCGTCGACGCCCTACGACCAGGTGGAGGACCTGCTCAGCGTGCGCCGCGGCTGAGGGCGCACCGGACGCGTCGTCGCGGATTGGGTGCCGGGGTCGCACGCTGGTAGCCTGGCGGGGCCGTCAGATCGGCCGCGGATCCACAGTGCCCGGGTGGGAATGCCCCGGAGCGCCGCGCAACGACCACGAGGAGACCACACAGTGCCGCTCGATGCCGCCACCAAGGCGAAGATCATGACCGAGTACGCGACCGTCGAGGGCGACACCGGCTCTCCCGAGGTCCAGGTGGCGATGCTCACCCAGCGGATCAAGGACCTGACCGAGCACCTCAAGGAGCACAAGCACGACCACCACAGCCGTCGTGGCCTGCTCCTGCTGGTCGGCCAGCGCCGCCGGCTGCTGAAGTACCTGACCAAGAAGGACATCACGCGCTACCGCTCCCTCATCGAGCGGCTCGGTCTGCGCCGATGACCACCGGACGCGGCCTCTCCCCCGGGAGCGGTCGCGTCCTTCGCGTGGGAGGGCCGTCAGGGCCGCCCACGGGACAGCTCCACGACCACAACTGAACCAGTGCACTCACCAGGAGCGTCGGCCCCACGGCTCGCACAGGTCCTCGGTAGTGGCCCCCGGGCGCCGACCAACGCCGGCTCCCGAGGGCCTCGATCGAAGGCCGGTGCTCAAGCGGCCGGGACGCCCTCGCTCCGCGAACGTCGCCACGGGCGACAGAACGGAGCAACCCCCACATGGAGGGTCCCGAGATCACCTTCGCCGAGGCCGTCATCGACAACGGCTCGTTCGGCAAGCGCACGGTCCGGTTCGAGACCGGTCGCCTCGCCAAGCAGGCCGCGGGCTGCGTGTCCGCCTACCTCGACGACGACACGATGCTGCTGTCGGCCACCACGGCCGGCAAGCACCCCAAGGAGCACTTCGACTTCTTCCCGCTGACGGTCGACGTCGAGGAGCGGATGTACGCCGCGGGCAAGATCCCCGGCTCGTTCTTCCGTCGCGAGGGTCGCCCCTCCACCGACGCGATCCTCACCTGCCGCCTCATCGACCGGCCGCTGCGCCCGTCGTTCGTGTCCGGCCTGCGCAACGAGGTCCAGGTCGTCATCACCGTCCTGGCGCTGAACCCGCTCGACCCCTACGACGTGCTGGCGATCAACGCCGCGTCGTTGTCGACCCAGCTCTCCGGCCTGCCCTTCTCCGGCCCGGTCGCGGGCGTGCGGGTCGCGCTCATCGACGGCCAGTGGGTCGCCTTCCCGAAGTGGGACCAGCTCGAGAACGCGGTCTTCGACATGGTCGTCGCCGGCCGCGTCGTCGGTTCCGGCCCGGATGCCGACGTCGCGATCATGATGGTCGAGGCCGAGGCCCCCGAGGGTGCCTGGAACCTGATCCAGGGCGGTGCCCCGGCGCCGACCGAGGAGGTCGTGGCCGCCGGTCTCGACGCCGCCAAGCCCTTCCTCAAGCAGCTCTGCGTGGCCCAGCAGGAGGTCGCGGACTCCGCGGCCAAGCAGACCCAGGACTTCCCGCGCTTCCTGGAGTACCAGCAGGACGCGTACGACGCCGTCTCGGCCCAGGCCGGGAGCGACGTCGTCGAGGCCGTCTCGATCGCGGGCAAGCAGGAGCGCGAGTCCCGCCTCGACCAGATCAAGGACGCCACCAAGGCCGCCCTGGGCGAGAAGTTCGAGGGCAGGGACAAGGAGATCTCCGCGGCGTTCCGCTCGCTCACCAAGTCCTCGGTGCGCCAGCGCATGCTGCGCGACAAGATCCGGATGGACGGCCGCGGGCCGGCTGACATCCGCACCCTGTCGGCCGAGGTCGAGGTGCTCCCGCGCGTGCACGGCTCGGCGCTGTTCGAGCGCGGCGAGACCCAGATCATGGGCGTCACCACGCTGAACATGCTCCGGATGGAGCAGCAGCTCGACACGCTCTCGCCCGAGACGCGCAAGCGCTACATGCACAACTACAACTTCCCGCCGTACAGCACGGGTGAGACCGGCCGCGTGGGCTCGCCCAAGCGCCGCGAGATCGGTCACGGCGCGCTCGCGGAGCGGGCGCTCATGACCGTCCTGCCGAGCCGCGAGGACTTCCCGTACGCGATCCGCCAGGTCTCCGAGGCCCTGAGCTCCAACGGCTCCACCTCGATGGGCTCGGTCTGCGCGTCCACCCTGTCGCTGCTCAACGCCGGTGTGCCCCTGCGCGCCCCGGTCGCGGGCATCGCGATGGGCCTGGTCTCGGACGAGGTCGACGGCGAGACGCAGTACATCGCGCTCACCGACATCCTCGGCGCCGAGGACGCCTTCGGCGACATGGACTTCAAGGTCGCCGGCACCCGCGAGTTCGTCACGGCCATCCAGCTCGACACCAAGCTCGACGGCATCCCGGCGTCGGTCCTCGGTGGCGCGCTGACCCAGGCCCGCGACGCGCGGCTGCACATCCTGGACGTCATGAACGAGGCGATCGATGCCCCGGACGAGATGAGCCCGTACGCCCCGCGGGTGATCTCGGTGACCGTCCCGGTCGACAAGAGCGGCGAGGTCATCGGCCCGAAGGGCCAGATGATCAACCAGATCCAGGAGGAGACCGGCGCGCAGTTCTCCATCGAGGACGACGGCACCGTCTACATCGGTGCCACCGACGGCCCGTCGGCCGAGGCCGCGCGCACGATGGTCAACGCGATCGCCAACCCGCAGATGCCCGAGGTGGGCGAGCGGTACGTCGGCACCGTGGTGAAGACGACCAGCTTTGGTGCGTTCGTCTCCCTCACCCCGGGCCGCGACGGCCTGCTGCACATCTCGCAGATCCGCAAGATGGTCGGCGGCAAGCGGATCGACGCCGTCGAGGACGTCCTCGGCGTGGGCCAGAAGGTCCAGGTCCAGATCGGCGAGATCGACCCGCGCGGCAAGCTCTCGCTCGTGCCCGTCCTGGACGAGGAGGCGACCGACGTCGCCGCCGCGGAGTCCGCGAACGCGAACGCCTGAGGTGAGCCTCCACCCCGACGCCGCCGGGCAGGACGAGGTGACCCGGTCCGAGGACCGGGTCCGCCGTACCGTCCTGCCCGG
>JBBQSN010000083.1:0-15419 GCA_038213835.1 Actinomycetales bacterium | reverse complement strand
GAGGCTCCGACCGAGGCGGACGCGCCGGCCGAGGCCGAAGCCCCGAGCGACCCGCCGACCGAGGTCGCGGTACCGACCGAGGCCTTCGCCGATGCCGCATCCGAGCCGGAGGCAGCACCCGCGGACCGCGCAGCACCCGCGGACCCGGCACCCCCGGCCGCCGCGCCGGCACCGCGTCCGCTCCCCCGGCCGGGTCCGCGCCCCGTGCCGCACCCGCCGGCCCGGCCCCAGGCGGCGGCCACGGCCGCTCAGGTTGCTGCTGCCGCCCCGGCAACCGAAGAGCACCTGCTGCACCCGGCGAGCGACCCCACACCGTGGGGCCGCGTCGCCGACGACGGCACCGTCTACGTCACCGACCCCGCCGCCGAGGGCGCAGAGCGTCCGGTCGGCTCGTTCCCGGACGCCACGCCGGCCGAGGCGCTGGCCTACTTCGGGCGCAAGTACGACGACCTCGTCGCCCAGGTCGACCTCGCCGAGCAGCGCCTCGACGTCGCCGGCACGCCGGTCAAGGACGTCGCCCGGGCGCTGCGCGCGGTTCGCGGCCAGCTGGCCGAGGCGCACGTCGTCGGCGACCTGGCCGGCCTGGGGACCCGCCTGGACGGGCTCGACACGGTGGTCGAGCAGCGCCGGCTCGAGGCCGACGCCGCCCGCAGCGCCGCCAAGGAGGAGGCCCGGGTCGTCCGTGAGGCGCTCGTCGTCGCAGCGGAACAGATCGCCGAGACCGACGGGTCGCGGATGCAGTGGAAGGCCTCGGGCGACCATCTGCAGGAGCTGTTCGAGCAGTGGCGCGAGGCGCAGCGCAGCGGCGTCCGCCTCGACAAGCCGGTCGAGGACGGCCTGTGGAAGCGGTTCAGCCACGCCCGTACGGTGTTCGACCGCGCGCGCAAGCACCACTTCGCCCAGCTGCACGTCGAGCACGGTGAGGCGAAGTCGGTCAAGGAGAAGCTGATCACGGAGGCCGAGTCGCTGTCGTCCTCGCGCGAGTGGGGACCGACGACTTCCGCCTACCGGGCCCTGATGGACCGCTGGAAGGCCGCGGGCCGGGCGGGCCGCAAGGACGACGACGCGCTGTGGGCGCGCTTCCGCGCCGCGCAGGACGTCTTCTTCGAGGCCCGCGCCGCCGACCAGAACAAGCAGGACGAGGAGTTCGGCGCCAACCTCGCGGTGAAGGAGGCGCTGCTGGCCGAGGCCGAGGCGCTGGTGCCGTTCACCGACCTCGCCGCCACCAAGGCGAAGCTGCGGGACGTCCAGGACCGCTGGGAGGCGGCGGGCAAGGTGCCGCGTGCCGACATGGCCCGGATCGAGAAGCGGCTGCGCACGGTCGAGGAGGCCGTCCGCTCCCGCGAGGACGAGAAGTGGAAGCGGTCCAACCCCGAGACCCGCGCACGGGCGGAGGGTGCCCTCGGCCAGCTCGAGGACTCCATCGCCGGGCTGGAACGCGACCTCGAGTCGGCCCGGGCCGGCGGTGACGCCCGCGCCGAGAAGGAGGCCGGCGCCGCCCTCGCAGCGCGTCGGGCCTGGCTCGAGGCGGTCCGTCGGACCGCGGACGAACACGCCTGAACCGCTCCTCACCTCTGTCCACAGGGCGGTCCGGACGGTCCTGGTCGTCCACAGGTCCGCGGAGACGCTTGCGCTGCACAGGGTCCGGGTGCGAGACATGTGGTGTGACAGCCACCGCGTCCCGTCGGTCCGCCCGTGCCCCCGCCGCGTTCCCTGCCGCGTTCCCTGCCGGCGTGGTCGTCGTCCCCGGCACCGAGCCGGCGGGCGTGCTGCGCCAGCGCTGCCGCGACGGTCACCTGGTCCGTGTGGTCGACGGTCTCTACCTGCCGGCCGACCTCGAGCCGTGGCCGCTCGCCCGCACCGCCGCCCTGCGCACCCTGCTGCGGGTCGACTGGGTCGGCGGGCTCACGACCTCGGTCTGGTGCCGGGGCGGTCCCGGCAGGGCCCGCCCGGCTCCGGACCCCGACGACCGCGTGGCGGATGACGACCACGAGGTCGACGTCCTGGCACCGCCGTCGGTGGGCACCCGTCCCCGGCCGGGGCTGCGGCTCCGGCTGGTGCCCGTCGCCCGCGACGAGATCGAGGTGGTGCACGGTGCGCCGGTCACCACCGCGGTGCGCACCGCGGCCGACCTGATGCTCTGGGGGAGCTGGCGTGACGACGCCGCCCTGACCTGGCTGTGGGAGCACGGCACCGACCCGGCCGCGGTGGCCGAGGACCTCACGGCGCGCGGGCCGGTCCGGGGGCTCCCCCGCGCCGCCCGGGTCCTTGCGGCGGTGCGGGCCGGGCACGCCTCGCCGCTGGCCCGCCACCCGGCGAGCCGAGGCGCGAGCGCCTCGGTCAGTCCGTGCCCTTTCGTCCGGTGATCCGGTACACGTCGAAGACGCCGTCGACCCGCCGCACGGCCTGCAGCACGTGGCCGAGGTGGCCGGGGTCGCCCATCTCGAACACGAACTTCGACACCGCCACCCGCTCCCGGCTGGTGCTCACGCTGGCCGACAGGATGTTGACGTGGTTGTCGGACAGCACCCGGGTGATGTCCGAGAGCAGCCGGGCTCGGTCGAGCGCCTCCACCTGGATCTGGACGAGGAAGACGCTGGTGGCGTCGACGGCCCACTCGACCTCGACGATCCGCCCCGCCTGGGTCAACAGGCCGGCCACGTTCTGGCAGTCGTCGACGTGCACCGAGACGCCGGAGCCCTTCGTGACGAACCCGAGGATGGTGTCGCCGGGCACGGGGGTGCAGCACTTGGCGAGCTTGACCCAGATGTCGTCGATGCCCTTGACGACCACGCCCGAGTTCCCGGACCGCGGCCGGCGCTGCGGCACGGTGGAGGGGATGGTCGCCTCCGCGAGGTCCTCCTCGGCACCGTCCTCGCCGCCGACGGCCGCGACCAGCTTCTCGACCAGGGACGTCGCCGACACCCGGTTCTCGCCGATCGCGGCGTACAGCGCGGAGACGTCGGGGTAGCGCAGCTCGGAGGCCAGGCCGACCAACGACTCGTGACTCAGCAACCGGCGCACGGGCAGGTGCTGCTTGCGCATCGCCTTGGCCAGCTGGTCCTTGCCGAGCTCGATGGCCTCCTCGCGGCGCTCCTTGCTGAACCACTGCCTGATCTTGTTGCGCGCGCGGGGGCTCTTGACGAAGTTCAGCCAGTCGCGGCTGGGGCCGGCCTCGGCGACCTTGGACGTGAAGACCTCGACCACGTCGCCGTTCTCGAGCACCGACTCGAGCGCCACCAGACGGCCGTTGACGCGCGCGCCCATCGTCCGGTGCCCGACCTCGGTGTGGACGGCATAGGCGAAGTCGACCGGCGTCGAGCCGTCGGGCAGAGCCACGACGTCGCCCTTCGGCGTGAAGACGTAGACCTCGCGCGAACCGATCTCGAACCGCAACGACTCCAGGAACTCGCCAGGGTCCCCCGTCTCGCGCTGCCAGTCGAGAAGCTGTCGGAGCCAGGCCATCTCGCCGAGCGAGTCGGTCTCGTTGGCCGACGGGACCGCGCCCTTGCTGCTGACGGCGTCCTTGTACTTCCAGTGCGCCGCCACGCCCAGCTCGGCCCGACGGTGCATCAGCTGGGTCCGGATCTGGATCTCGACCGGCTTGCCGCCCGGACCGATCACGGTCGTGTGCAGCGACTGGTACATGTTGAACTTGGGCATCGCGATGTAGTCCTTGAACCGCCCCGGCACCGGGTTCCACCGGGCGTGCAGGGCGCCGAGGACGGCGTAGCAGTCGCGGATGCTCTCGACCAGCACGCGCACCGCGACCAGGTCGTAGATGTCGGCGAACTCGCGGCCGCGCACCATCATCTTCTGGTAGACGGAGTAGTAGTGCTTCGGTCGGCCGGTGACCGTGGCCTTGATCTTCGCCGAGCGCAGGTCGTCGCGGACCTGGTCGCGCACCTGGTTCAGCTGCTCCTCGCGGGCCGGGGCGCGGTCGGCCACGAGCCGGACGATCTCGTCGTACACACCTGGGTACAGCGTGGCGAACGAGAGGTCCTCCAGCTCCCACTTGATCGTGTTCATGCCGAGCCGGTGCGCCAGCGGCGCGTAGATCTCGAGCGTCTCGCGCGCCTTGCGCTCGGCCGAGGCCTGCGAGACGTACTTCCAGGTGCGCGCGTTGTGCAGCCGGTCGGCGAGCTTGATGACGAGCACCCGGATGTCGCGCGCCATGGCCACGACCATCTTGCGCACGGTCTCGGCCTGCGCCGCCTCGCCGTAGGTGACCTTGTCGAGCTTGGTGACGCCGTCGACCAGGCCCGCGACCTCGTCGCCGAAGTCGGCGGTGAGCTGCACGAGGCTGTACTCGGTGTCCTCCACCGTGTCGTGCAGCAATGCCGCCGACAGGGTGGGCACCGTCATCCCCAGCTCGGCCAGGATCGTCGCCACCGCCACGGGGTGGGTGATGTACGGGTCGCCGCTCTTGCGGCGCTGGCCGCGATGCGCCTTCTCGGCCACCACGTAGGCCCGTTCGAGCATGCCGACGTCGGCCTTGGGGTGGTTGGAGCGCACGGTGCGCAGCAGCGGCTCGATCACCGGTGAGGTGCCGCCGGTCGAACGCGAGCCGAATCGGGCGATGCGGGCCCGCAGACCGATCGGGCCCGTGTCGTCCGGACGCCAGTCGGGCTCGGACGCCGGCGCCGGCAGCCGCCTCAGCGACGGCGGCGCGGGCGCCGAGGAGATCAGGGCGTCGGGGCCGGGGACGGTCGCGACGAACTCCGTCGGTTCCGAGCCGGAGGCGTCGCGAGGCACGGTCGAGGACCCGCCCTTCGGGCGGTCCTGGCTCGTGTCCCCGGCCACCGGCACCTCCGCTCGGACCGAGCCCGTGCCGGGCTCTGAGTGCGACCAGTCTACGGGGACGTCCGGCAGCGGACGCAGCGGTCCGGCTGAGAACGAGGGCGGCTCAGAGCGTGAGCAGGGTCCTGAGCTCGCGACCGACCAGCCGGTCGCGGCCGCCCAGACCGGCGATCTCGAGCAGCAGCAGGACCACGGCCACCTCGCCGCCCGCGGTCTCCACCAGCCGACAGGCCGCCTCGGCGGTGCCGCCCGTCGCCAGCACGTCGTCGACGACCAGGACCCGCTGGCCGGCGGTGAAGGCGTCGGTGTGCACCTCGATCTCGGCGCTGCCGTACTCGAGGTCGTAGCTCGTGCGGTGCGTGGCCGAGGGCAGCTTGCCCGCCTTGCGGACCGGCACGAAACCGGTGCCGAGCCGGATCGCGAGGGCCGCGCCGAGGACGAAGCCGCGAGCCTCGATGCCGGCGACGACGTCCACGCGATCGCCCTCCACCAGCGCGGCCAGGCCGTCGACGCACGCCAGCAGCCCGGCGGCGTCCGCGAGCACCGGGGTGATGTCACGGAACAGGATGCCCGGCGCGGGGTGGTCCGGGACGTCCCTGATGAGTGCCCGGACGGTCTGCGCCGCGGTCACGTCGTCAGCGCTTCCTGCCGCTGGGGCGCTGCCGCGAGGCCCGCTTGGGCTGGTTGCGCGGGCCGGTGGGGCGCTCGGCCGCAGCCGACCGGCCCGCGCCGGAGACCACCGTCGCGGTGGGCGTGCCGGCACCGGCGGTCACGAGCTCCTCGCCGCGCTCCTGGGCGGCGCGGGCGCGGGCGGCCGACTCGCGCGCCTTGTGCACCCGGGCCTCCTGCTCGAGGATCGCGGGCTCGCGACGCTTGAGCAGCACCAGGAGCGGCGGGGCGATGAACACCGACGAGAACGTCCCCGCGAGGATGCCGACGAACAGGGCGAGCGAGATGTCGCGCAAGGTCCCTGCCCCCAGCAGCAGAGCACCGATGAACAGGATGGACCCCACCGGCAGCAGCGCCACGACGGAGGTGTTGATCGAGCGCACCAGCGTCTGGTTGACCGCCAGGTTGACGGCCTCGCTGTAGGTCCGGCGAGTGCTGGACATGACGTGCGCGGTGTTCTCCCGCACCTTGTCGAAGACCACCACGGTGTCGTAGAGCGAGTAGCCGAGGATGGTGAGGAATCCGATCACGGTCGCGGGGGTGACCTCGAAGCCGGTCAGCGAGTACACCCCAGCGGTGATCGCGAGGTCGTGCACGAGTGCGAGCAGGGCGGCGACGGCCATCTGCCAGGCGCGGAAGTAGATGGTGATGACCAGCGCGACCAGGACCAGGAAGGTCAGCAGGGCCGTGATCGCCTTGCCGGTGATGTCAGCCCCCCACGAGGCACCGACGAACGACGAGGTCACGCCGGACGCCTCGACCCCGTAGCCGTCGGCCAGCGCCCCCCGCAGCTCGTCGGTCTGGTCGTTGGTGAGGCGCTCGGTCTGCACCCGGATCGAGTTCTGGCCGATGACCGAGACCCTGGCCTGCTCACCGGCCTGCGGAACCACGTCGCCGACGATCTCGGTGGCGAGCGACTGCTCGAGGGTCTTGGCATCGCTGATCCGGAACTCCGAGCCGCCCCGGAACTCGATCCCCGGGTTGAGGCCCTTGAGGAGCAGGATCAGCACCGACACCAGGATGATCCCGACACCGATCCCGAGCCAGGTGCGCCAGCGGCCCACGACGTCGACCGACCGCTTGCCGGTGTAGAGGTCGTTCCCGAACCGGGCGAAGCTGAAGGCCATCAGGACTCCTTGGTCAGGCTCGGCGAGCCGGCGTGCGCCGGATCGTCCTCGGCTCGTACGGGAGCGTCGCCGTCGCCGTCGGCGTCCGCGTCCGGCACGGCGGCGGCCGCGGCCGCACGTCGCTCCGCGATCGTCATCCGCTCGCCCTCCACGTCGGCAGGACGGACCCGGCCACGGCCGGCGTACGCGGCGGGACGACCGAGCTGCTCGGCGTTGAAGCCGGAGAGGCGGTGGCCGCCGCCGAAGAACCGGGTGCGGGCGAGCAGGGCCACCATCGGGTGCGTGAACAGGACGACCACGACGAGGTCGATGAGGGTCGTGAGACCGAGGGTGAACGCGAAGCCGCGCACCCCGCCGACGGCGAGCAGGTAGAGCACGACGGCCGCGAGCAGGTTGATCGCGTCCGAGGCCAGGATGGTGCGTCGGGCGCGCAACCACCCCGTCTCGACCGCCGACACCAGCGACCTGCCCTCGCGGACCTCGTCGCGGACCCGCTCGAAGTAGACGATGAAGGAGTCGGCGGTGATGCCGATGGCCACGATCAGACCGGCCACACCCGGCAGGCTGAGCCGGTATCCCTGCGTCCAGGACAGCACCGCGATGGTGAGGTAGGTCAGGCCGCCAGCCACCAGGAGACTCGCCACCGTGACCAGACCGAGGGCCCGGTACTGGAACAGCGAGTAGACCACCACCAGCAGCATGCCGATGAGGCCGGCGAGCAGCCCGTTGCGTAACGACTCCGACCCGAGCAGGGCCGAGATCTGGTCCTCGGACTGCACCTCGAAGGACAGCGGCAGCGCACCGAACTTCAGCTGGTTGGCCAGCTGCTGCGCGCTGTCCTGGGTGAACGAGCCGGTGATCTCGGCGTTGCCGTCGGCGATCACCTGGTTCGTGCGCGGCGCCGAGACGACCAACCCGTCCAGGACGATCGCGAACTGGTTCTGCGGCTCCTGCAGACCGATCAGTCGCTCGGTCACGGCACGGAACTTGGCGGCGCCCTCGCCGTCGAACTCGAGGTTCACTGCCCACTCGCCGGTGGTGAGGCCCTGCTGGGTCTGCTGCAGCCCGGCGGAGGCGGTGTCGATGAGCGAGCCCTCGACCTCGACCGGACCGAGGATGTACTTGGCCGACCCGTCCTGCTCGCAGGTGACGAGCGGCTCACCGGCCACCTCTGCGCCACCGCCGGAGAGGTTCGCGGGGTCGGTGCAGTCCAGCGCCTGGAACTCGGCCGCGAGCTCTTCGGTGATCTGGGTGAGGTCCGAGGCGTCGGTCGGCGTCGGCGCCGGGGTGGCGGCGGACTCGGTGGGTGCCGGGGTCGTCGCGGCCGGGTCCGTGGTCACGGGCGTGGTGCTCTGGGCGAAGGCCTGCGGGACGGCGCGACCGTTGGTGCTCGTGGTGGGCGCCGGAGCGCTCTCGGCGGGCGTGGTCGCGTCGGGCGGCGCGGTCCCCTCGGTCGGCGCGGTCCCCTCGGTCGGCGCGGTCCCGTCGGTCGGGGTGGTGCCGTCCGGCGGGGTGGTCGGCTCGGTGCCCGGCTCCCCGGCGTCCGGCGGGGTCGTCGGTGCACCCCCGGCCACGACGAGCACGGGACGGAAACGCATCTGGGCGGACTGGCTCACCAGCTCACGCGCCTGCTGCTGCTCCTCGGGGTCGCCCGGGAGCTCGACCACGATGTTCTGGCCGCCCTGGCTGGTGATCTCGGCCTCGGAGACGCCGGAGCCGTTCACCCGCTGCCGGATCACCCCGATGGCGTCGTCGATGATCTGCGCGGTCACCTGGGCCTCGCTGCCCTCGTCCGGGCGTGGCGTGAGGATGATCTGGGTGCCGCCGTCGAGGTCCAGCGCCAGGTTCGGCGTCCAGGAGGCGTTGCTCCACTGGACGCCGGCGAACAGCGAGCCGAGCAGGGCGAGCGCGAGGACGAACAACACGCCGAGCGGGCGCCTGGATCGCGTACGGGACGAAGCCACGGGAGCGGATCTCTTCTCGGTCGGGGAGGTCGGGCCGGATCAGGGGGATCAGGCGGAACCGGGCTTGGTGAGGTCGGGGCCCTCGGTGCTGCTGCCGGGCGCGGGGTCGACCACCGGCTGGACGGCGTCGTCGGTGACGATCCTGCCGACGGCGGCCTTGGCCCAGCGGACGAAGACGCCTGGAGCGATCTCCAGCACCATCTGGTCGTCGTGGATCTCGGTGACCGTGCCGTACAGGCCGGCGGTGGTCATCACCTGCTGCCCGACCGCGACCCGGTCCTGCTGGGACTGGTACTCGCGCTGCTGCTTGCGCTGGCGCATGATCAGCAGCAGCAGGGGCAGCAGGATGATGAGGGGAAGCAGCAACGACGTCGCGTCCATCGCGGTCAGTCACGTCCTTTCGCAGCTCCCCGCACGTGCGGCGGCTGCTCGGTGCGCCGTCACCGGGCGTGCGCCCGGACGGCATGGCAACGGCTCGGACACCCAGACGGGTTCCGGAGCCCCCGCGGAGTGTAGGCGAGCCGCCCGAGACCGGACAACGTGGACGCGCCCGCACCGCCCCCCGAGACTACCGGTCGGGCTCGAGCTCGAGCCCCAGCTGCTGGGCCGCGGCCGGGTGACCGGCCGGTGCCCGCAGCCCCAGGTGCCGGTACCCCGCGGCGGTGGCCACCCGGCCGCGCGCGGTGCGGGAGACCAGCCCCTCCCGGACGAGGAACGGCTCGGCGACGGTCTCGACGGTCTCGGGCTCCTCCCCCACCGCCACCGCCAGGGTCGACAGCCCCACCGGGCCGCCGTGGAACCGCTCGCACAGGGCGCGGAGCACGGCCCGGTCGAACCGGTCCAGCCCGATCTCGTCGACCTTGTAGACCTCGAGGGCGGCGCGGGCGGCCCGCAGGTCGACTGTGCCGTCGCCGCGCACCTGGGCCCAGTCGCGCACCCGGCGCAGCAGCCGGTTGGCCACCCGGGGCGTGCCCCGCGAGCGCCCGGCGATCTCCGCGGCCGCGCGGTGGTCGAGCTCGATCTCGAGCAGGCCGGCCGAACGGGTCAGGACGGTCTGCAGGTCGGTCGCGCTGTAGAAGTCGAGGTGGGCGGTGAACCCGAACCGGTCGCGCAGCGGAGCCGCGAGCAGGCCCGCACGGGTGGTGGCGCCGACGAGCGTGAACGGTGGGAGCTCGAGCGGGATCGCGGTGGCGCCGGCCCCCTTGCCGACGACGACGTCGACCCGGAAGTCCTCCATCGCCAGGTAGAGCAGCTCCTCCGCCGGGCGGGCGACCCGGTGGATCTCGTCGACGAACAGGACCTCGTTCTCCTCGAGCGAGGACAGGATCGCCGCGAGGTCACCGGCGTGCTGGATGGCCGGACCGGAGGTGATCCGCAGCGGCGCAGCGAGCTCGGCGGCGACGATCATCGACAGCGTGGTCTTGCCGAGCCCCGGCGGCCCGGAGAGCAGCAGGTGCTCCGGCGCCTTCCCCCGTGCCCGGGCGGCCTCCAGCACCAGGCCGAGCTGGTCGCGCACGACCGGCTGCCCCACGAAGTCCTCGAGCCGGCGTGGCCGCAGCGCCGCCTCCGCCGCCCGCTCCAGGGCGTCGGCGCCGGTGGTCACGACCCGCTCCTCGGGCAGGGCGATCTCCACGCTCCCGTCCTCGAAGGCCGTGGCCGGCTCGCGCTGCTCGTCCACGGCGCTCAGCCCCGGCCCAGGTGCCGCAGGGCGGCGCGCAGCAGGCTGGTCCGGTCGGAGGCACCGTCGGCCGCGACGGCCTGCACGGCCGCCTCGGCCTGCCTGGCGTTCCAGCCGAGCCCTACGAGCGCCTCGACGACCTGGGGATCGGCACCGCCGGGGCCCGGGCCGGCAGGCACCGGCACGGCCGAGCCGTCGGGGGCACCGAGCCGGTCGGTGAGGTCGAGCACGATCCGCTGGGCGCCCTTGCGCCCGATGCCGGGCACCCGGCACAGGGCGGTGAGGTCCTCGGTGGCCACCGCACGGCGCAGGCCGTCCGGCGTGTGCACGGCGAGCATCGCGAGCGCCAGGCGCGGGCCGATGCCGGACACGGTCTGCAGCGTCTCGAAGACGTCGCGCTCGTCGGCGTCGCCGAACCCGTAGAGGGTCAACGAGTCCTCGCGGACGACCAGGGACGTGGACAGCTCGCACTCCTGGCCGACCCGCAGGGTCGCCACGGTGTTCGGGGTCGCCTGGACCGCCATGCCCACGCCGCCGACCTCGACGACCGCGCCGTCCAGGCGCACCGCAGCCACCCGTCCACGCACCGATGCGATCACCGCGACTCCTCCTGTCCCGCGCCCGCCGGTCCCGACCGGTACCGGGTGGATGACGAACACCTGTTCGACCCAGGTAAACGGTAGCCGCCGGGACGCACGGCGCCGTGGAGCCCGTCCGGCGTGGCGTCCCGACCGGTCAGCGGCGGGCGGCCGCCGCCGCGGCCACGGCCCACAGCCGCTGGGCCGGGGTGACCGCTCCGACGCCGACCGGCGCCGCCGAGCCGCAGCGCCACAGGTGGCAGATCGCGAGCGCGAGGGCGTCCGCGGCGTCGGCCGGTCGCGGGAGCTCGTCCAGCCCCAGGATGCGCACGACCATCGCGCCGACCTGCGCCTTGCCCGCGCGGCCCGACCCGGTGACCGCCGCCTTGACCTCGGTGGGCGTGTGCAGGACGACCGGGAGGCCGGCGCGGGCCCCGGCCAGCACGGCCACGCCGCTCGCCTGGGCCGTCCCCATCACGCTCTGGACGTTGTGCTGGCTGAACACCCGCTCGACCGCGAGCACGTCGGGGCGGTGCTGCGCGATAGCGGCCTCGATGCCCAGGGCGACGGCGAGCAGCCGGTCCCCCAGGGCGTCGGTGGGCTGCGTCGTCACGACGCCCACGTGCACGAGCGCCACCCGGCGTCCGGCCCTGCCGTCGACCACGCCGATGCCGCACCGGGTCAGACCGGGGTCGACACCGAGGACTCGCACCCCGGCAGCGTCCCACGCGCCCCGGGCGGTCGGCCTAGGCTCGCCGGGATGACGGCGCACCTGGTGGTCACCGAGCAGATGCCCGTGCCCTCGGCCGCGGTGTTCGACGCGCTGCACGACTACGGCCGCCGGCTCGAGTGGGACACCCTGCTGCGTCGCGCCGAGGTGGTCGGCGACCAACCACCGGGCCCGGACGTCGAGACCGTCTGCACCGCACGGTGGCTCCTCGGCGGCTACGGCTTCCGGACCCGGTACGTCACGTTCCGGCGGCCGACGCTCGCCGCGGTGACCCTGACCCGTCCGGTGTTCGTGTTCGCCACCTGGGCCGCCTCGATCCGGCACCGCGACGAGGACGGCGGGTCGTTGCTGACGTACACGTTCACCTTCACCTGCCGACCGCGGCTGCTCGCCCCGCTGGTCGAGCCGGTGGCCCGGTTCGCCTTCGGCGTCGAGACCCGGCGCCGACTGGCGGCGTTGCGCCGGTTCCTCAGCCCTTTCCCTCCCGTCGAGCCAGGCGCACACTGACGTCATGAGCACCGCGACGACGGCCGCCGGCACGCACTCCGTGCCGCTGCCGCTCGCCGTCGACCTCGCCGAGCGGATCCGGGAGAACCGTTTCGTCGAGCTGCCCGCCCCCGTGCGGCTCGAAGACCTCACCGAGCTCCAGGACGTCGTCCCGCCCCCGGACCTCGAGCCGATCGACCGGCAGGCTCAGTGGCTCGTGCTCTACGGCATCGGCGTCCTCTGACCGGGCCGGACCGAGGTCACTGGACCTCGGCCATCACCTCGTCGCTGACGTCGAAGTTGGCGAACACGTTCTGGACGTCGTCGCTGTCCTCGAGGGCGTCGATCAGCCGGAAGATCTTCTCGGCCCCCTCGGCGTCGAGCTCCACCTGCATGGCGGGGACGAACTGGGCGTCGGCGGAGTTGTAGTCGATACCCGCCTCCTGCAGCGCGGTGCGCACGGCGACCAGGTCGGTGGCCTCGCTGAGGACCTCGAAGGTCTCGCCGAGGTCGTTGACCTCCTCGGCACCGGCGTCGAGGACCGCCGCGAGCACGTCGTCCTCGCCCAGGCCCTCGGAGGGCACCAGGACGACGCCCTTGCGGGTGAACAGGTAGGAGACCGAGCCGGGGTCGGCCATCTGGCCGCCGTTGCGGGTGAACGCGACCCGGACGTCGGAGGCGGCGCGGTTGCGGTTGTCGGTGAGGCACTCCACCAGCACGGCCACGCCGTTGGGGCCGTAGCCCTCGTACATGATCGTCTGGTAGTCGGCGCCGCCGGTCTCGACCCCTGAGCCGCGCTTGAGGGCGCGGTCGATGTTGTCGTTCGGCACCGAGGACTTCTTCGCCTTCTGGACGGCGTCGTAGAGCGTGGGGTTGCCCGCCAGGTCGCTGCCACCGGTGCGCGCCGCGACCTCGATGTTCTTGATCAGCTTGGCGAACATCTTGCCGCGCTTGGCGTCGACGACGGCCTTCTTGTGCTTCGTGGTCGCCCACTTTGAATGGCCGCTCATAAGAATCGCTCCCTCACCATCTGCACGAACAGCCCGTGCACGCGGTGGTCCCCGGTGACCTCCGGGTGGAACGACGTGGCGAGCAACGGGCCCTGACGAACGGCCACGATCCTACCGTCGGCCGGGCCGGCCTCCACCCGGGCGAGCACCTCGACCTCCGGACCGACCTCCTCCACCCACGGGGCGCGGATGAAGACGGCGCGCACCGGGCCGTCGATCCCGGTGAACCCGATGTCCTCCTCGAAGGAGTCGACCTGGCGACCGAAGGCGTTGCGGCGCACGGTGACGTCGAGTCCGCCGAAGGTCTGCTGGTCGGGCCGGCCGTCGAGCACGCGCTCGGCGAGCAGGATCATCCCGGCGCACGACCCGTAGGCGGGCAGCCCGGCCCTCAGCGCCGCCACCAGCGGGTCGCGGACCTCGAAGGCGCGGGCGAGCTTGTCGATCGTCGTCGACTCGCCACCCGGGAGGACGATCCCGGCCAGGCCCTCGAGCTCCTCGGGACGCCGGACCGCGCGCGTGGTGGCGCCTGCCTCCTCGAGCGCGGCCCGGTGCTCGCGGACGTCGCCCTGCAGCGCGAGCACGCCCACGAGCGGTGCGGTCGGACTGGTCACGGCGTGAAGGGTAGGCGGACGCTCACCGTGCGGGACGGGCGGCACCGACCCGCTGCACGCGCCCGGGCGGAGGCGACGGCACCGCGTCGCCGTGCAAGGCCCAGGCGATCGCCTCGACGCCGTCGACGACCCGCGGCCCCGGCCGGGTGACGAGGCCACCGGCGTCGATCGCCCACAGCTCGGCGCGAGGCAGCCGCTCGCGCACCAGCTCCGCCTGACCGACAGCATCGTCCAGACCGTAGCCGCAGGGGGCGACCAGCACGACATCGGCTGCGACAGAGGTGATCCGGTCCCACTCCACCCCGACGCTGCGCTCGCCCGGCAACGTCAGCACCGGCTCGCCACCAGCGGCCTCCACGAGGTCGGGCACCCAGTGGCCGGCCAGGTACGCCGGGTCGGTCCACTCCAGCACCAGGACGCGCGGCCTCGGTCGTCCGGCGACCGACATGGCCACCCGGTCCAGCCGTACCGCCAGCATGGCCCGTACCCGCTCCCCCTCGCTCGGTCTACCGGCCGCGGCCGCGACCGCCAGCACGCCGTCGAGCACCTCGTCGAGGCGGTGCGGGTCGAGGGTGACGACGTCACCCGGGCAACCCGCGGCGTCGAGGGCGACGGAGGCCTCGCCGGCAGGGAGCGCACAGACCCGGCACAGGTCCTGGGTGAGCACGACGTCCGGGGCGATCCGGGCCATCGCGGCCTCGTCGAGGCGGTACAGCCCGAGCCCCGCGGCGACCTTCTCCTTGACCCGGGCGTCGATCTCACCCGGGGTCAGGCCCTCGGTGTCCATCCCGGTGACCACGACCGGGTGGTCGTCGCGGGCGGCCGGCGGCTCGTCGCACTCGAAGGTGACGCCGCGCAGGTCGTCCTGCAGGCCCAGGGCGTAGACCCACTCGGTGGCGGACGGCAGCAGCGACACGATCCCGGGCACCCGACGAGCCTAAGGCGTGGCCCTACCGTGGCGTGGCGACTCACCTGCCATCGGCATGGTCTCAAGCGCTCCCTCCTCCGACCGCGCGGCATGCCGGCGGCACCGACGCGGTACGCGGGGTCCGCCGTGGGCCGAGCGTCTGGTGGCTACGGCGATGTCGGCGTGAACTCGGCGGCGAGCTCGCGGTACCGGGCGATCGCGCGCACGTAGGCCACCTCCGGCCACCTGCTCGCCTCCGGCTCCGCCACCGGGTCCTCGAAGCGTTGGAACGGTGTGGACGTCTCGCCACGGAGGATGTACTTGTCGCCGTCTTCGAGCACGAGCAGCTTCTGCTCGGCGGCGCTGACGTCCGTGCGGCAGGCCCGCCGGTACGTGAAGGTGACCTCGCCGATGTCGTCCTCGTCGTCGTCGTGCACGGCCAGTGACCCGGGCAGGAACTCTGCGGTCACGTCGCCGTCCTCGCAGTCCTCGACACCGTCGCGGACCTCGCGCAGCACCTCGAACTCGTCCGACCGGGGGTAGTAGCTGACGTGGTCGGCGAACAGCTGCCTGCCCGTGCTGTCGGTCACCTCTCGCAGCACCACGGTGTTCGTGCCGTTGTAGTCCCGAAAGCCCAGCCCGCCGACGGCACCGTCGCCGCTGACCCTCGCCTCCTGCGCTGCCTCCGACGGCTGCAGCTCCCGCACCGCGGACAGCCCGGGCCCGTCGTCGGGAGGCGCGGCGCTGCTCCCGCTGATGATGGCGGACGTTTCGGCCCCTGACGGTTCGGACGGGCTCGCCTCGCCTGGGACCGTCGCGGTGACGGTCACGGTGGCCTGCGCGACCGGTGTGCCGCCGC
>JBBQSN010000082.1:0-15460 GCA_038213835.1 Actinomycetales bacterium | reverse complement strand
CACCCAGCCTGCGGCCCTGGCGTGCACCTCGGTGGTGATCGCCCACACCCGCCGGTACCGCCCCGCCGCCCGCGCGCAGTCGACCCGCACGTGCGCCCGCAACCCCGCCACCAGGGTCCGACCGGCATCGTCCGAGCTCATGCACCCAGACTAGAACACCTGTACGACAACGCCTTTGGGATCGAGGGTTGTCCACAGGCCGCACCATCGAGCCACGACCTGTGGATACGTTCTGCGCCCGTCAGGGACGGCGCGTCGCTAGGGTGGTCGGGTGCCAGGGGCGCGCACGCTCGCGGGACCGACCGACGTTTCGGCCAGGTCGACGCCGCTCTGCACGACCTCGTCCGCGCCGGACGCGCCCGGCGCGGTGCGCCGGCCAACGCGGACCCTCGGGACCCCACGGTGCGCCGTGCTCTACCCGGCTGTCGCCGCGGCGGCGCGAGGGGCGGGCGCGACCGCGGTGGGGCTGGTCGAAGTCGGCTCGTCGACGTCGGCTGCTCGAGGCGGCGTCCGGCCGGCCGGCGGCGTGGTGTCGGTGGAGGAGATCGGGGTGTTGCCGTCGATACCGACCCTGGGCGATCGTCGCGCCCCCGGCCACAGCACCGTCGGCCTGGCCTTGGTCGACCGGTCGACCATGGGCTCCGAGGCGGTCGGTCGCTGCTGGTCGCAGCGCCGCTCGCTGTCGTTTCTGGTCGACACCTGACGCCCGGTCAGGGCGTTCCGCCGACGAGCGCGGCTACGACGACCGAGCCAGCAATCTCGTCGTCAGTTCGGTGCTCGGCCCGCAGTCCCGCGGCCCGCGCGTGCGCCAACGTCGCCGCGACCTGCTCCCGACCCACCTCGACGCACACCAGGCCCCCCGGTGCCAGCCACCCGGGCGCTTCGCCCAGTGCCCGGCGGACGACGTCCAGGCCGTCTGACCCGCCGTCCAGGGCGACGCGGTGCTCGTGGTCCCGGGCTTCCGGCGGCATCGCGGCGATGGCGTCGGTGGGCACGTAGGGCGCGTTGCAGGTGACGACGTCGACCCGTCCACGCAGGTGGTCAGGCAGCCCGTCGAACAGGTCGCCCGCGACGACCAGCCCACCGACCGGCTCCACGTTGCGCCTGGCGCAGCTCACGGCTGCCGGGTCGAGCTCGGACGCGACCAGTGCGAGGCCCGGGACCCTCGCCGTCACGGCCAGCCCGATCGCACCTGTGCCGCAACACAGGTCGACCTGCACCGGGCCGGCTCGTCCGTGCAGGTGCTCGACCGCCAGCTCGACCATCAGCGCCGTGCGCCCGCGGGGGACGAACACGCCCGGGTCGACCTGGACCCGCACTCCGCAGAAGTCGGCGAACCCGACCACCACCTCTAACGGCTCGCCCGCGACGCGTCGGACCACCAGCTGCTCCAGATGCTCGGCCGAGCCGGCCGCCCCCCGCAGCACGTCCGCCTCGTCCTCGGCGAACACGCAGCCGGCCATCCGCAGCCGTCGCACGAGAGGATCGTCCACGCGTCCAGTGTCCTCTCGATCGGCTCGTCGTCGCCCCCGTGCACCTCGGTCCGACGGTGTCGCCCGTGTCTCGAGCCGGTGGAACACGCTGCGGGCGTCGCGGTGGGATGACGCACGACGCCCCGGCCACCAGGAGAGTGACCGGGGCGCCGCCTGACCGGGGGGCTCAGCAGTCGTAGTACATCTCGAACTCGTGCGGGTGGGGACGGAACCGGATCGGGTCGATCTCCTTGGTGCGCTTGTACTCGACCCAGGTCTCGACCAGGTCGGGGGTGAACACGTCGCCCTCGGTGAGGTACTCGTGGTCCTCCTCGAGCGCGTCGAGGACCTCGCTGAGCGAGCCGGGGACCTGCGCGATCGACGCGTGCTCCTCGGGCGGCAGCTCGTAGAGGTCCTTGTCGACCGGGTCGGCCGGCTCGATCCGGTTCTTGATGCCGTCCAGACCGGCCATCAGCATCGCCGAGAAGGCCAGGTAGGGGTTCGAGGACGGGTCGGGCACGCGGAACTCGATCCGCTTGGCCTTCGGGTTGGACCCGGTGATCGGGATCCGGACGCAGGCCGAGCGGTTGCGGGCGGAGTACACCAGGTTCACCGGCGCCTCGTAGCCCGGGACCAGCCGGTGGAACGAGTTCATCGTCGGGTTGGTGAAGGCCAGCAGCGACGGCGCGTGCTTGAGCAGACCGCCGATGTACCAGCGGGCCATGTCGGACAGGCCGCCGTAGCCGCGCTCGTCGTAGAACAGCGGCTCGCCGTCCTTCCAGAGGGACTGGTGCACGTGCATGCCGGACCCGTTGTCGCCGAACAGCGGCTTGGGCATGAAGGTCGCGGTCTTGCCGAACGAGTGCGCGACGTTCTTCACGACGTACTTGAACAGCATCACCTTGTCGGCCGACTTGCCGAGGCTGTCGAACCGGTAGTTGATCTCGGCCTGGCCGGCGGTGCCGACCTCGTGGTGCGACCGCTCCACCTGAAGGCCGAGGTTGTCGAGCTCGACGCAGATCGCGTCGCGCAGGTCGGCGAAGTGGTCGACCGGGGGGACCGGGAAGTAGCCGCCCTTGTACGGGGTCTTGTGGCCGAGGTTGCCGCCCTCTTCCTTGCGGCCGGTGTTCCAGGCACCTTCGATCGAGTCGATGTAGTAGTAGCCGGCGTTCTGCTTGGTCTCGAACCGCACGTCGTCGAAGATGTAGAACTCGGCCTCAGGGGCGAAGAACGCGGTGTCGGCGATGCCGGTGGAGCGCAGGTACGCCTCGGCCTTGGCAGCCACCTGGCGCGGGTCGCGGCTGTAGGGCTCGTCGGTCAGCGGGTCGACGATCGCGAAGTTCACGTTCAGCGTCTTCTGGGTGCGGAACGGGTCGATGTACGAGGTCGACACGTCGGGGATCAGCTTCATGTCGGACTCGTGGATCGCCTGGAACCCACGGATCGACGAGCCGTCGAACATCTGACCCTCGGTGAAGAACGTCTCGTCGACCGACGCGGCCGGGACGTTGAAGTGCTGCATCTGGCCGGGCAGGTCGCAGAACCGGACGTCGATGAACTTGACGTCCTCGTCCTTGAGGTACTTGAGGACCTCGGCGGCGTCCTTGAACATGCATTCCTCCTCGTCGGCGCGCCCGTGCGGGCGGCCCAGCGGGTGTCGGGTCGGGTGCGACGGTAGGGCGGGGCAGTTTCCCGTCGGTGTCCCGGATGTTTCCCCGGCGTTACGTCGCGGACCCGACGAACCTACCCGCGACGGGCCGACCCGGTGGTCACGGCTAGCCTCCTGACGTGGTGAACCGTCGCGACGTCGCGTCCTGGATGGAGGGTCCGCCGTCCGCCCAGGAACGCGGTCTGGGGTACCCGGGCCAGGGCCTCGGCCTGCCCGAGGAGGGCAGCGGGTCGCTCGCCCGCGTGCCGCGACGGCTGCTGGCGCTGACGGTGGACTGGCTCGCCTGCCTGCTGGTCTCGAACGTCTTCGCCGACGCAGACCCCTGGGCCACGCTCGGGATCTTCGCCGCCCTGAACGTGCTCACCCTCGGCACGATCGGGACGAGCCCCGGTCAGGCCCTGCTGGGACTGCGACTGCGTCGCCTCGACGGAGGCTGGGCCGGGCCCGTCCCCGCCCTGGTGCGCACGGTGCTGCTCTGCCTGGTCGTGCCCGCGGTCATCTACGACCGCGACCAGCGCGGCCTGCACGACCGTGCGGCCCGCACGATCCTGCTCCGGCGCTGACGCGCCGGGCCCGATGCACGACAGGAGATGGACGCGGTGAGCTCACCGGTCGCGGTGGTACGGGCCTGGCACGAGGCCGTCAACTCACGCGACGTGGACGCCGCGCTCGCGCTGTGCGTCCTCGAGGTCGCGGTGGCCGGCCCGCGCGGCACCGGTCACGGGCACGACGTCATGCGCGCCTGGCTGGTGCGCTCGGGCGTCGAGCTGGTGCCCCAGCACGACCTCGCCGAGGTCGACGGCCGGGTCCTGGTGCACGAGAAGGCGCGCTGGACCACGACGGCCGACGCACCCGCACAGCTGCGCGACGCGCCACCGCTCGACACCTGGGTCGTGTTCGACGTCGCCGGCGCGCTGGTGACGTCGGTGGCCCGGTTCGAGACCGAGACCGACGCCCTGGCGGCCGTCGCCACCGGCTGACCCCGCCGGCAGCCGTCAGGAGCGGTCGGGCACCTCGGCCGCGAGGGCGGTCAGCGCGTGCTCGAAGCACTCCTGGGGCGGCGTCACCAGACCCGCACCCACCTGGCCGGTCCCGGCGACCCTTCCGGCCATGCCGGTGTTGATCTGGGGCAGGATCCCGGTCCGGACGACGGACGTGACGTCGATGCCGACGGGGGAGCCGCGGAACCCCATCGAGGCGATCTGGAACACCGGGTGCTCGCCGAGGGTGATCTCGTACATGCGCCGGGTGGTGCGCACCGCCGTGCCCGAGTCACCACCGACGAAGGCGACGATGGCCGGGGCCGCTGCCATCGCGAACCCGCCGATGCCGGCTGTCTCGGTGATCGCGGAGTCGCCGATGTCCGGGTTGGCGTCGTCCGGTCCGTACGACCCCAGGAACAGCCCCTCGGGGACCAGCGCCGGCGCGGTGAACCAGCGGTCGCCCGTGCCCGAGACCTGGATGCCGAAGTCGGTGCCGTTACGAGCCATCGCGACCACGAGGGTCGACCCCGGCACGTCGCGCCCGGCGTCCAGGGCCAGCTTGCAGGCGGGCATCACCAGGTTGAGGAAGAAGTGGTCGTTGCCGTTGCAGAACCGCACGACCTCGGCCACCTGCCCCGGGTCGGCCCCCAGCTCGAGCAGCTCGGGGACGAGCTCGCGCACCAGCATCATCGTCCCGGCGCGGTTGCGGTTGTGGCCCTCGTCGCCCATCTGCAGCATCTGGGCGACGATGGAGCGGACGTCGACCGGCCCGGCCTCGGACGACGCACGACGCCGGACCGCCTGCTGCAGAAGCGGTCCCAGCACCGCTGACATCCAGCGCAGCCGCTCGACGACCTCAGGTCCGAAGGCGCCATAGCGCAGCACCTTGCCGAGCCCCTCGTTCAGCGAGCAGAAGGCACGGCGTCCGGACCCGGGATCGGCGACCTCGAACACCCACATCGACGGGCTCACCACCCCCGCCATCGGACCGACCGTGCCGTGGTGGTGGCAGGGGTCGAGCACGATCGGTGAGCCGTCGCGCAGGGTCCCGGCCGCGAGCAGCCCCTCCGCCTCGGTCGCGTCGTCAGCGAGGCCCTCGAGCAGCAGCGCACCCACGAGCGCACCGCGCAGCGGGCCCGAAGCCCGGTCCCAGTCGACCGGTGGTCCGGCGTGCAGGAACGTGCCCGGCCGCAGGTCGAGGGCCTGGTGCGCCGGCCGCACGTCGACCAGCACGGCTCCGCTGGCCAGCACGCGCTGCAGCGCGCTGCGGTTCGCCTCGGCACGACGCGGGTCCGCCAGCACCCGCGCGAGGTCGCCCTCGGTGCCGCTCGGCGGAGGCCGCCACTCGACGGCGTGGGTGGCGACGGCCTGGTCGGCCAGTGCCTGCGCGAACAGCTCGACGCCGACTGTCGTCACCGACGACGGCCCGGACAGCAACTCGGAGACGCTGGCGGACATGGCATCTGGCAGCATCATCCTCGCCCCTCCGCCAGGTCTGTCGCCACCGCGGTGGCCTGCGCGTTCGAGACGAGCACGTACGCACCGGCGGCGGCCAGGGCCTCGCCCTGCCGGCTGAGCCCCTGCGGGTCGGCCGCGGTGCCCACCAGGCTGACGACGACGTGCAGGGCACGGCCGCCCCGCGCCGCGGCGGCGACCGCTGAGGTAATGGCCGGGCCGTGCGCCGCGGCGGGGTCCGGGTGGGCGCCGTGCCCCAGCACGACGTCGAGCAGGACGACCCGCACCCGCGCGTCGGCCCCGGCCTCGGCCAGCGCCTCCAGCCGCAGGGTGGGGTCGATCATCGGGTGCGCCCGCCCGACCGTGAGCGTGTCGTCGCCGAGGTCCACGACGGCGTGACCGGCCGCCGTGAGGGCCGCCGAGAGCGCGCCGGGACCGGAGGCGTCGAGCGCCGACGAGGTGTCGTCCAGCGGGACGTTGGAGGCGATCGGACCGAGCCGGCGGGCGGCGATCGCCATCGACTCGTCGCAGAGCGTCCCGCCGGCGAACAGGCCCCGCAGCAGGCCGGGCTCGCCGGGGACAGGGACCTCACCCCACGTGCGCCACACCGGGCGCGGCACGCCGCGCCGGTCGAGCACGACCTCCGCCGCCGCCGTCAGGTCCGGCCGGTCCGGGCCCAGGACCGCCCACACCAGCTCGCTGCCGAGCGCCGCCGCGTGCGCCTCGAGTTGCGAGACCACCTCTGGATCAGCGGGTTTCGATACCACCACCACCAGCTCGGTGGCCTCGTCGGACGCGAGCGCCGTGAGCGCGCTACGGGCACCCAGACCGCCCACGGCGGCGCCCAGGTCGCGTCCCCCGAGGCCGATGCAGTGCCGGACGCCGACGCCGGCCAGGTCGAGCAGCGCCATCAGGTGCTGGGCGCCCGTGCCGGACGCCGCGACGAGCGAGACCGGCCCGGGACGCACCACGCCCGCGAACCCGAGACCGACGCCGCCGAGGACCGCCGTGCCGCAGTCGGGCCCCATCACGAGCAGCCCGCGATCGGCCGCGGCGGTCTTGAGGGCGACCTCGTCGGCGAGGGAGACGTTGTCGCTGAACAGCATGACCGAGGCGCCGTGGTCGAGGGCGTCCCACGCCTCGGTGGCTGCGTGCGCCCCGGGCACCGACACCAGAACCAGCGGCGACGGGTCGCGGCGCAGCGACGCCGCGGTCGTCCGCGCAGCGGCTTCGCCGGAGCCGCCGGTGTCGCTGCCGGTCCGGCGGGGTCGCAGGGCCTCCTCCAGGCCGGTCAGGACCTGGGCCACGACGCCCTCGGGGTCGGGGGCGGCGGTGTCCACGCGCACCGCGACCAGCAGATCGTCCGGGACGGTGGCGGGCAGCTCGAAACCCATGGAGGACAAGACGTCGAGGTTCAACGGCGTCGCCATCGCGACCTGGGCGGCGGCGACGTCGGGCAGCGCGCCGAGCCGGCTGCTCACCTGCAGCAGCGTCACCGAGTCGTGGTAGCTGCCGTGGCGGACCTCGACGTGGGTACGGCCGGGGCCGACCACGTTCACGCGACCTCCTGCGGGGTGACCGCGCACTCCAGCACGGCCAGCGCCCCGGCGAGCAGGTCGCCGCCGGACGTGTGGCCCACGCGCATCAGGTCGCCGACCGCGGCCCGGCCGGAGGGCGAGCCCGGCACGAGCAGGCCGGCCAGCGCGCGACCGACGACGTCCGGGCACCAGCCCGCGGTGGCGTCGGTCAGCATGCCGCGGGAGACGACCGTGGTGGCCAGGCGGGCGGCCCGACGGACCACGCCGCCCACCTGCTCGAGGCGCTCGTACGTCAGCACCCGGCGCGCCGCCAGCAGGATGCCGGCGACGACGTCGTCCCCGCTGGGCGTCAGACCCGGCCCGCGACCGAGCAGCCCGGCCAGCTGCGCGGAGGCGTCGTCCAGGTCGCCGTGCAGCAGGGTGCGGGCCGCTCGGGCGCCGTCGCACCTGGCGAGCAGGACGTCGTCCGGCACCTGCTGGGTGTCGACCCACCGACGGGCACCGGCGAGGGCGTCCGGGTCGGGGGTGCCCCGGCGCGGGGCGGAGGCGGGCAGGAACCAGCGCCCGACCACGAGCCGGTGGGTGGGGCCCTGCACGACGCCCTCGCCGATCCGGACCCGGGTGCCCGCAGGCAGCAGGTCGAGCGGCGCGCGGCCCGGGGGCAGCACCAGCCCGCTGGCCGGGCAGGTGGCCTGGCGGGTCACGACGCCGAGCACGCGGTCGCCGCCCCTGGCCGAGTACGTGAGGTAGGCGGCCGGTCGGCCGCTGGCCACCACGAGGGCGTCGACCGGGGGACCGCCGAGCACCTCGGCGAGCAGGCCGGAGGCCGCCACCGGCACGGCCGTCCCGAGCGAGGGGCGGGCGAGGTGGTCCGAGGGCATGTCCGGGACGCTAGGCGGCGGGCTACGGTGCCCCCCATGGGGAAAGTTGCCAACCCTGGCCGCGTCGACGCACAAAGGCTGCCGACGACCGGCGTGCCCCTGGGCCGCGTGCTGGCGACGCCCGCGCTCTGCGGGTCGCGCGTGATCGCCGGTGGTGCCGGCACCGACCGCCTCGTGACCCGGCTGAACGTGATGGAGGTGCCGGACATCCACGCGTGGGTGCGCCCCGGCGAGCTGCTGCTCACCACCGGCTACTCGGTGCGCGAGGACCCCGAGCAGCTGGTGCAGGTGCTCGAGGGTCTCGCCGAGCGTGGCGTGGCGGCGCTGGGCATCAAGCTCGGGCGCTACCTCGACGTGCTGCCCGCCTCGGTCCTGGCGCGGGCCGACGACCTCGGGCTGCCCGTGGTCGCCCTCGCCGAGCACGTCTCGTTCGACGACGTGCTCACCGAGGTGATGACCGAGGTCCTCACCGAGCAGGTGGCCCGCCGGGCCGGGGGGGCGGTGCGCACCGACCACGTGCACCGGGTGCTGGTCGACCTCGTGCTGGCGGGCGGCGACCTCGGGGCGGTCGCCGACAGCCTGGCCCAGCAGCTCGACGTCGTGGTCCTGGTGACCTCCCCGGACGGACGCCTGCTCGTCGCCGCGGGCGACCCCGACCAGGTGCGGGCGGTGCACGCAGGACCGTGGCAGGACGCGACCGGCCGGCTGCGCACCGAGGACGCCAGCTTCGCCCTCGGGCTGCACGCCCCCCTGGACGGGACCTCCTGGGCGGTCGCCGAGATCGGTGCCGCCGGTCTGGACCACGGACGGCTGGCCGCCTTCTCCTGCGGCCGGGTGCTGGACGACGACGACCTGGTCGCGGTGCAGCGCAGCGCCACCGTCTGCGCGCTGGTCGTCACCCGCGAGCTCGCCGTCGCGGCCGTCGAGGACCGCTACCGGGCCGACTACCTTCGCGACCTGCTCCTGGGCCGCGCCGGTGAGGACCCCGACGTCGTGGCCCACGGCGTGGCCCTCGGCTGGGACGTCGACCGACCGCTCGTCGTCGTGGTGCTGGAGCCCGACCCGCACACCGAGCAGGACGGCGGCGTGACGGCGCGGGCCCGGCGCCCGGTGGTCGAGCGGCAGGCCTCGGCCCTCACCTCCGAGGTGCGTCGGCGCGACCCGGGGGCGGCCGTGGCGGCGATGCGCACGGA
Organism: Actinomycetales bacterium; assembly: GCA_038213835.1. Lineage (GTDB taxonomy): Bacteria > Actinomycetota > Actinomycetes > Actinomycetales > CAWJMD01 > JBBQSN01. Next base: position 6,269 of record JBBQSN010000082.1, on the reverse strand, counting down.
GACGGTCGCGCTGGTGGGGGTCCCGTCCGACGGTGACGTGCGCCGGATGGTGCGCGACCTGGTCGCCGCGGTGCGGGGGGTCGGTGGTGGCGGGCGCCGGGCGTTCGGGGTCGGCGTCAGCCGGGTGAGCGAGGGGGCCGAGGGCATCGCCGCCGGGTACGAGCAGGCCCGTACCGCGGTCCGCGTCGGGCGCCAGGTGCACGGTCCGAGCGCCTGCACCCACTTCGACGACCTCGGGGTCTACCGGCTGCTCAGCCTGGTGCCCGACGAGCGCGAGCTGGAGTCCTTCGCGGCCGAGACCCTGGGCGAGCTGGCCGGGCCGGGGGAGCAGGCGGCCGACCTGCGGCGCACCCTCGAGGTGCTGCTGGAGACCAGCATCAACGTCGCCGAGACCTCGCGGCGGTTGCACTTCCACTACAACACGCTGCGGTACCGGATCGGCAAGCTGGAGCGCGTCGTCGGCCCGTTCACCACCGATCCGACCCTGCGGCTGGATCTCGCCCTGGCGCTGAAGGTCGTCGCCATGCGCGGACTCGGCGCCCGCGTCGCCGGCGGCTCGTCCCCGTAGGGCACCCATCGCCAGGACGACCCCCCTGCGGCTGGCAAGGATCGCCGGTGGTGCGTCCCCCGCAGGTGGCTACCGTTCCGGCATCCTGCCGCCAGTGACCTGCGACACGCCGCGGGTCCGCTCGAGAGGAACGACCATGGCACTGGGTCTTGGCTGGACGAAGATCTCCGGCACGCTGCAGCCCGGGGAGGTGGTGGCTCCGAACGAGCGGCTCGGCTGGGGCCGCACCCTCGGTCTCGGCGCGCAGCACGTCGTCGCGATGTTCGGCGCCACGTTCGTCTTCCCCATCCTGATGGGGCTCAACCCCCAGCTCGCGATCCTGATGAGCGGCATCGCCACCATCTGCTTCCTGCTGATCGTCCAGGGTCGGGTGCCCAGCTATCTCGGGACGTCTGCGTCGTTCGTCGGCGGCGTCGCGGCGATCTACGCCCAGGGCGGAACGCCTCAGGAGGTCACCGGCGCGATCCTGGTCGCCGGGGTGATCCTCGCCCTGGTGGGCGTGTTCATCCACGTGGCCGGCGCGCACCTGGTCTACAAGGTCCTGCCGCCGGTGGTCACCGGCGCTGTGGTCATGCTCATCGGCTTCAACCTCGCGCCCGTCGTGGCGACGATCTACTGGCCGCAGGACCAGTGGATCGCGCTGATCGTCATGGTCGCGGTGATCCTGATGAGCGTCGGCCTGCGCGGCTTCCTCGGCAGGATCTCGATCTTCCTCGGGCTGCTGCTGGGGTACGTGCTGTCGTGGGTGTTCGACCGCCTCTTCGGGCAGATCACCGCGTACAACGCCGGGACCGGTGCCGTCGACACGCACTTCCGGGTGAACTGGGACGGCGTCGCCGACGCGCCGTGGATCGGCTTCCCGCCGGCCACCGACGTCGCGAACGGCGTGGTCGGCTGGCACCTGCCGGACTTCAACCTGGCCTTCGTCCTGCTCGTGATCCCGGCCGTCATCGCGCTGATCGCCGAGAACGCCGGTCACGTCAAGGCCGTGGCCGAGATGACCGGCGACGACCTCGATCCCGTGATGGGCAGGGCGATCGCCGCAGACGGCATCGGCACCGTGATCGCCACCTCGGTCGGCGGCTCCCCGACCACCACGTACGCCGAGAACATCGGGGTCATGGCGGCCACCCGCGTGTACTCGACGGCGGCGTACTTCGCGGCCGCCGGCGTCGCGATCCTGTTCGGCTTCTCGCCCAAGTTCGGCGCGATCATCTCCGCGACCCCGGGCGGCGTGCTCGGCGGCATCACGGTCGTCCTCTACGGGATGATCGGCCTCCTCGGCGCGAAGATCTGGACGGAGAACCGGGTCGACTTCGCCAACCCGGTCAACCTGGTCCCGGTGGCCGCGGGCATCATCATCGCGATCGGGAACACCTCGCTCGCCTTCTCGGACTCCTTCTCGCTGTCGGGCATCGCGCTCGGCACCATCGTGACGGTGGTGATGTACCACGTCGCGAGAGCCATCGCCCCGGCCCACCTGCGCGACGTCACCGACTCCCCGAGCCTGGTACTCGGCGAGCCCGGCATGTACGAGCAGGAGCCCACCGACGGCAGGCGCCCGCCGTCCGACGACCCGCCGCGCAAGGACGAGCCGTCCTAGTCGACCGCCGCCGCGCGGGCGGGCGGGGCAGGATGGGGTCATGAAGCCCTCGCCGCTGCGGTACCACCGCCCTGGCAGCATCGACGAGGCCGTCGGCCTGCTCGCGCGGCTGGACGGCGAGGGCAAGGTCCTGGCGGGCGGGCAGAGCCTGGTCCCGATGCTCTCGATGCGCCTGGCCGCACCGGCGCACCTCGTCGACATCAACGCGCTCCCGGGGCTCGACCGGGTCGAGGTGACCGACGCGCAGGTGCGGTTCGGCGCGCTGGTGCGCCACACCGACCTGCTCGCGCACGCGGGGGTCGGGGTCGCGCAACCCCTGGTGGCCCAGGCGCTCTCGCACGTGGCGCACCCGACGATCCGGAACCGGGGCACCAGCGTGGGCTCGATCGTGCACGCCGACCCCTCGGCCGAGATGCCCGCGGTGCTCGCCCTGCTCGGCGGGACGCTGCGGGTCGCCTCGGTGCGCGGGGAGCGCGAGATCCGTGCCGCCGAGCTGTTCGTCGGGCCGCTCGAGACCAGCATGGCGGGCGACGAGATCGCGGTCGCCGTGCATCTCCCGGTCCGCGCACCGGGCGAGGGCACCGCCGTGGTCGAGGTGGCCCGGCGGCACGGCGACTACGCGGTCGTGGGCGTCGTCGTCCAGGTACGGGTCGAGGCGGGTGCCGTCGTCTCGGCCCGGGCCGCCTACGTGTCGGCCGGCGAGCTCGGCGAGGTGCACGATTTCGTCGACCCGGTCCGGGGCGCGCCTGCCGAGGAGGCGCCCTGGGAGGCGTGCGGCGACCTGGCCGCCTCGGTCGTCGCCGTCGAGCCCGACATCCACGCCACCGCCGCGTACCGCTCGGAGCTGGTGCGCGGTCTCACCGTCCGGGCCCTGCGGGCCGCGGCCGCCGACGCCACCGGGGAGGCAGGACGATGACCACCGACGAGGGCCTGGACGTCACCGTCCGGCTGCGGGTGAACGGGGTCGAGCGCGAGATCACGGTGCCGGCCCGCACCCTGCTGTCCGACGCCCTGCGACACCACCTGCGGCTCACCGGCACCCACGTGGGGTGCGAGCACGGCGTGTGCGGTGCGTGCACGGTGCTGCTCGACGGTCGCCCCGCGCGCTCCTGCCTGATGCTGGCCGCCTCGGCGCAGGGTCACGAGGTCACCACGGTCGAGGGCATCTCCCCGGCCGACGGCGGCCTGCACGCTGTGCAGCAGGCGTTCGTCGACTGCCACGGGTTGCAGTGCGGTTTCTGCACGCCGGGTTTCGTCATGACGATCGCGGCCTACCTGGAGGAGAACCCCGACCCCACCGAGGACGAGGCCACCGAGGCGATCGCCGGGAACCTCTGCCGCTGCACCGGCTACCAGAACATCCGGTCCGCGGTGCTGCGTGCCGCCGAGCTGCGTCGCGCGGAGGGCACCGAGTGACCACGAAGATGGTCGGGGCGCCGATCCCGCGCCGGGAGGACCCCCGGCTGCTGCGGGGCGAGGGCCGCTACCTCGATGACCTCGGCCACGACGCGCTGGTCGCCGCCTTCGTGCGCAGCCCGCACGCGCACGCCCGCGTGGTCGAGGTCGACGCGAGCGGTGCGCTCGACGTCGAGGGGGTGGTGGCGGTCTACACCTACGAGGACCTCCTCGACGGCGTCGACCCGGACGACCCCGCCGTCGCGGTCCCCGCCGTCGCGCAGCCGCTCCCGCTGCTGATCCCGCACCCCGCGCTCACCAGCCCGCGCACCGGCTACCCGCTGGCGCGCGAGGAGGTGAACCACGTCGGCGAGCCGGTCGTGATGGTGGTCGCCTCCGACCGCTACGTCGCCGAGGACGCCTGCGAGCGTATCGTCGTCACGTACGACGTCCTCACGCCCGTCGTCGGGCTCGACGCCGCCCGGGCCGCCGAGCACGCCGTGCACGCCGACGTGCCCGACAACGTCGCCGCCCACCTCGGGCAGGAGGTCGGCGACCTCGACTCCGTCATGGCGGCCGCGCCCAACACCCTCACGCTCGAGCTCGACGTCGAGCGCTCGGCGTGCATGCCGATGGAGGGCAAGGGCGTCTACGCGATCTGGAACGGCGACGAGGACTCGATCCGGGTCTACACCTCGACCCAGGCGGCCACGTCGGTGCGGATGGCGGTCGCGGCCAAGCTCGAGATGGCGGCGAACAAGGTCGAGTGCGTGGCGCCCGACGTCGGAGGCGGCTTCGGCGTCAAGATCGTGCACCCCTGGCCGGAGGAGGTGCTGGTCCCGTGGGCGGCCCGTCGGCTGGCGCAGGCCGGGATCGCCCGCGAGGTGAAGTGGACCGAGGACCGCCGCGAGCACTTCGTCTCGAGCGCGCACGAGCGGGCCCAGCAGCAGGTGGTGACGGCCGGTTTCGACGACGACGGCCGGCTGCTGGCGCTGGACTTCACCTTCTGGCACGACAACGGGGCGTACACGCCGTACGGGATCATCGTCCCGATCATCACCTCGACCCAGGTGCTCGGCCCGTACAAGCCCCGGGCCTACCGCTGCCACGCCTGGTCGCTCTACACGAACACCGTGATCGTCACGCCCTATCGGGGGGCAGGTCGGCCGCAGGGCGTGTTCGCGATGGAGCGCACGATGGACGCCATCGCCGCGCACCTCGGCAAGGACCGGGTCGCCGTCCGCGAGGTCAACCTGATCACCCCGGACGAGATGCCGTACGACCACCAGCTGCTGTTCCAGGACGGCAAGCCGCTGGTCTACGACTCCGGTGACTACCCCGCGTCGATGGCCAAGATCAAGGCGCTGGTCGGCTGGGACGACTTCGAGGCCGTCCGCGAGCAGGCGCGCTCGGAGGGCAGGCGTGTGGGCATCGGCCTGGCTGCCTACGTCGAGGGCACCGGGCCCGGCCCGTACGAGGGCGCGCACGTGGTCGTGGAGACCTCGGGCAAGGTCAAGGTCGCCACCGGCCTCACCACCCAGGGCCAGGGGCACCAGACCTCGTTCGCCCAGATCGTCGCCGACCAGCTGGGTGTCGACGTCGCCGACGTCGAGGTGGTCACCGGTGACACCCGTCGGTTCCGTTACGCCGTCGGCACCTTCGCCTCCCGAGCCGCGGTGATGAGCGGCTCGGCGATGCACGTCGCCGCCGGCAAGGTGCGCGACAAGGCGCTGCGGATCGCGGCCGACGCGCTGGAGGTCGACGTCGACGACCTCGAGCTGCTCGGCGGCGTCGCGCGGGTCAAGGGGACACCGGCCGGTGGTCCCGGCACCGAGGTCCCGCTGGCCACGCTGGCGGTGCTCTCCAACCCGCTGCGCTACGCCTTCGACACGGCCTCGCAGGCGGCCACCCAGTTCAGCGTCGGCGACCACTCGCAGCCGCCGGTGCCCGAGGGGGAGGAGCCGGGTCTCGAGGCCACCGGCTACTACTCGCCGAACAAGAGCACCTTCGCCTCCGGCATCCACGCCGTCGTCATCGAGACCGACCCGCTCACCGCCGAGGTGCGGATCCTGCGCTACTGCGTGGTGCACGACTGCGGCACGCTCGTGAACCCGAAGATCGTCGAGGGCCAGATCCACGGCGGCGTCGCCCAGGGCGTCGGGGGAGCGCTGTACGAGCGGATCGTCTACGACGAGCACGGCCAGCTCCTCAACGCCTCGTACATGGACTTCCTGATGCCCTACGTCACCGAGGTCCCTGCCCGGATCGAGGTCGACCACCTCGAGACGCCGTCGCCGCTGAACCCGCTCGGCATCAAGGGTGCCGGGGAAGCCGGCGTCATCCCCTCGGCCGCGCTCTTCGCCTCGGCGATCGAGGACGCCGAGGGTTTCCCGATCCGCTCGATGCCGCTCTCGCCGAGCGACCTGTTCGAGCTCCGCATGCTGCACGCCGACCGGACCGCAGCACCACGCCTGGAGGACGACGCATGAAGATCAGCGGCACCGCCGACCTGGCCGCCCCGCCCGAGCAGGTGTTCGCGGCCCTGAACGACCCCGCCGTGCTCGCGGCGACGATCCCCGGCTGTCACGCGCTGGAGCAGGTCTCGCCGGACGTCTACGCGATGACCGTCACCGCCGGCGTCGCCTCGATCAAGGGCACCTACGAGGGACGCGTCACCCTCGCAGACCAGCAGCCGCCCCACTC